>JADGBW010000231.1 GCA_015231305.1 Magnetococcales bacterium
GCAATAACCGGCTTTGTATATACATCCAAAAACAAATAAACAACCAGCATTAAAGACCATGCCATTGCTGTTTGAGTAAATAGTTTTTTTTTGTCTACGCTACCTTTAAGCCCTTGCCACTCATAGAGTAGACCTGCTGTTACTGGCAACATAAAAAGAAAAAAATAGAAGTTAGATCCGTATAAAATTAGGTAGATAAGCGGTGGGGCAAGAACTACAGCTGACAAAATTCTTACAAACATTATTTCGATGCCCCAAACCTTCGCTCTCGTGTGCCAAATTCATCAATAGCTTCTTGTAGATGGGTGGCGTTGAATTCTGGCCAATAAATAGGAAGAAAAACCATCTCGGAATAGGCCAACTGCCAAAGAAGAAAATTGCTTACACGTTGGTCGCCTCCAGTACGTATCCAGAGGTCAGGGTCATCAATACCACGAGTTGTTAAGTGCTTTGAAAGCATGTCTTCATCAATATCTTCTGGTTTAAGTTCACCATCCAATGCTTTTTGTGCTAGTTGTCGTGAGGCATCAACAAGCTCTTGGCGGCCGCCATAATTGAGCGCAATATTAAACAGAAGTTTATCGTTATCTTTTGTCTGTTCTTCTAGGTCAGCAACCAATGCTTGTATGTTGTCAGGTAGTTGGGTAATTCTACCCAATGCTTTAAAGCGTACTCCTTCTGAGACCAGTTCATCCATTTCTCGCCTTAGATGTAAGGCAAGAAGACCCATTAAAGCGGATACTTCTTCTTTAGATCTGTTCCAATTTTCTGAGGAGAAGGTGTACAGGGTAACTATGGGTATTTTAAAATCGATACAAGCTTCTATTGTCCGCCGGACAGCTTTAACGCCTCTGCGGTGGCCTTCAAGGCTTGGTAGAAAGTGCGCTCTTGCCCAACGGCGATTGCCATCCATGACAATCGCGATATGACGGGGTAATTCAGTGGGTTTAGGGGGCTTCATGAGAAAATAGCTGCTCTCCATCCGGGACACAGGAAAAAATAACTGTGAACCTTTTAAACCTGCATAACATCAGCTTCTTTTTGTGCGATAGATTCATCAACCAACTTAATTTTGGCATCAGTTACCTCTTGCACATCTTTTTCAAGCTGGCGGAGATCATCTTGGGAAATCTCTTTCTTTTTTTCCATTTTTTTAAAATGATCAATACCATCACGGCGGATATTACGTATGGCAATTTTTGACTGTTCACCATATTTATGAACAATTTTTACCAAGTCACGGCGGCGTTCTTCGGTTAGCTCAGGCAGTGGTACTCTAATTAATACACCGTCACTCATTGGGTTAAGGCCAAGATCAGCATCACGGATGCCTTTTTCAATAGCTTTTAATGTAGACTTATCCCATGGTTGAACTGTTATCATTCTTGCTTCAGGTACATTTAAAGCAGCCACTTGATTTATGGGAGTAGGGGTTCCATAAACTTCAACCAACACGTTTTCTAATAGTGAAGTAGTAGCACGCCCGGTACGTATACTGGTTAGCTCACCTTTTAGAGCCTCAAGACTTTTTTCCATACGTTGGTTGAGTGATTTAAGATCCGTGTCCATCATTCTCTCCCTTAATCAGGGTGCTACGGCTGTCGCTGCCACCCAGCAGTTCGAGCAGACTGCCCCTATCCAATATTGAAAATACCATGACCGGAATATTATTATCCCGACATAAAGTTATGGCAGTTTGATCCATAACCTTAAGATTGTCAGCGAATACCTTATCATAAGTCAATTGGGAATATCGAATAGCATTAGGATCTATTTTTGGATCAGCCGAGTAAACCCCGTCAACTTTTGTCCCTTTTAACAGACAATCAGCACTTATTTCAGCAGCTCTTAGGCTTGCAGCAGTATCTGTTGTGAAAAAAGGTACTCCGGTTCCGGCTGCAAAAATAACTATACGGCCTTTTTCCAGGTGTCTTATAGCTCTACGACGAATAAATGGTTCTGCCACCTGAGGCATTGCAATTGCTGACTGCACTCTTGCCTCTAAACCTAATATCTCTAATGCACTTTGTAAAGCAAGGGAGTTAATAACTGTTGCCAACATTCCCATGTTATCAGCACTGGTGCGCTCCATTCCTTTTGCGCTTCCTGCAACTCCACGAAATATATTGCCGCCACCAATGACAATAGCCACTTGGCTGCCTAATGCGCGAACATCTTTAATTTCTTGTGCTAATTCTGAAATAAAAACAGGGTCTATGTTATGACCATTACCCAAGAGAGCCTCTCCAGATAATTTTAGGAGGATTCTTTTGAATCTAGGCTTGCTCTTGGGTATGTCCATTATTTAATTAACCTGCCTGTTTAGCTACTTCAGCTGCAAAATCATCTTCTTTTTTCTTAATGCCTTCACCTAGAACAAAGCGACTAAAGCCTGTGATAGCAATTTTAGCTCCCAATTTTTTTGCTTCAGCCTCTACAACCTTACCAACTTTTTGGTCTGGGTCAATAACATATGCCTGTTCAAGCAGACAGTTTTCGCCGTAAAACTTGTTGATACGGCCCATAACCATCTTTTCAATGATGTTCTCAGGCTTGCCAGAAGCACGAGCTTGATCAGAGAGAATATCTTTTTCACGGTTAAGGTCAGCCTCAGGAACAGAATTTCTGTCAAGGTATGGGGGTGAAGATGCTGCAACGTGCATAGCTATCTTTTTACCCAGTTCTTCAAGTGCAGTTTCATTATCACTATCAGACTCTAATCCGACTAATACGCCAATTTTACCACCCATATGGATATATGATGAAACTTTACCCTGAGTTACCTCTAATGCTGTAACCCTACGTAGGTTCATGTTTTCACCAATAGTGGTGATTTGATGGGTTAATTCTTCGGCTGCAGTTCTGCTTGTGCCAGGAAACGGTAATGATTTAAACGCTTCTATATCGTTTGATTTGTTCTCAAGTGCTAGCTGTGCAGAAGCATTTGCAAAAGTCACAAAAGCCTCATTTTTAGCTGCAAAATCAGTTTCAGAGTTAACTTCTAAAAGTATACCTACATTTCCTGATGAGGCAGTTACCACCTTACCTTCAGCAGCAACACGACCAGATTTTTTTGCAGCAGAAGATAGACCTTTTTTGCGCAACCAATCAACTGCTGCCTCTAAATTACCGTCACTTTCAGCTAACGCTTTTTTACAATCCATCATACCAACCCCGGTTTGATCCCGAAGTTCTTTCACCAT
>JADGBW010000118.1 GCA_015231305.1 Magnetococcales bacterium
CATTCATTGAGGCTGGGCTAATTTTATTTGTCATTTCTGCTGTGGTTATTGGTATAGGAACCCTTATTTTCTTTCGTGTTTCAGAACCCATGGTTGCAAAAATTATGGAGTCAGAGGCTCTTAAAGCTAGCAGTGAAAAGCTTGTCCAGGCCCAAGGAGTTATTCGAGAAAAAGCTATATATATGAACAATATTCTCAGTTCTGCTTTGGATACTTCCATTGTTGCAACAGATGAAAATTTTCTTATTCGCTATTTTAACCCAACCGCTGAAAAAGTATTTGGCTACACTAGAGATCAAGTTCTTGGGCGTTCAGTTATGGAGATCCATGATTGGGAAAATATAGACCCTAAAAAGCTTGAGGCGGGGTTAGAGCAAATAAGTATTCATGGTGGTCATGTTTATCAGGTAAACAGAGAAGTAAATGGGAGCCAAAGAATTATAGAGTCTAGAGCTTCTGGTATTAAGGATGAAGTAGGTGGGTTGGTTGGCTATGTTCTTATGTCTAAAGATATTACCGAGAGCAAACAGGCCGAAAATTTGCTAGTTAAGTCAGAAAGAAAATATCGTCTTCTTATGGAGTATGCAAACGATGCTATTTTTGTTGCTGATACTCAAACTGGTATTATACTAGATACAAATATGGCAGGGGCCAAGCTTGTGGGTCGCTCTGTGGATAAAATAATTGGTATGCACCAATCACAGCTTCACCCTACTGAAATGGTTGAAGAGTATAAAACATTATTTGAAAAGCAGGTTCGTTTTGGTTCAGGTGTATTAACCGATATTGTTGTGCAACACAAAGATGGACGACATGTTCCGGTTGAAATTCGAGCTGGAGTTACCGATTTAGGTGACTCTCAGGTTATACAGGGTATTTTTCGTGATGTAACAGAAAGAAAAAAAGTTGAAGATGCTCTTAAAGATAACAAAGAGAGGTTGTCTAAAGCACAAGAAATTGCACATCTAGGTAATTGGGAATGGGATATTATCAAGGGTACACTATTTTGGTCTGATGAGGTCTACAGGATTTTTGGTTTGGAGCCGTTTGAGTTATCTGCAACCTATGATGTTTTTTTAAATTCTGTTCATCCAGATGATAGAGCAACCATTTCTGAAGCTGTTACACAATCTTTAGAAAGTCCCGATATTCCATATGATATTCAGCATAGAGTTATTCATCCTTCAGGGGAGGTGAGAGTTGTTCGAGAGTTAGCTGAAATAGAGAGGGATGCCGAGGGAAAAGCTGTACGAATGATGGGAATAGTACATGATATTACTGAACTAAAAGAGGCCGAGGATAAATTAAAAAATCTCAATACAAACCTTGAGATTAGGGTTGAAGAACGTACTCACCAACTGGAGTCTGCAAATAGAGAGCTGGAGGCATTCTCTTATTCTGTTGCCCACGATTTACGCGCTCCTCTTAACAACACTTTAGGGTTTTCAAAAATTCTTCTTGAAGAGTATCAGGACCAGCTTGGGGAAGAGGGAAGCTTATATCTACAATGGTTGGATGATAGCTCCTGGCAGATGAAAAGACGTATTGAGGACTATTTAAAGCTAGCTCGCTCTACTAGGTCTGCTTTGCATATTCAACAGGTTAATTTATCAGATTTAATAGAAAAAGCTGTTATTTCTTCAAAAAAAATTCACATAGAATTGGCATCAATTAAGGTTGATATTACACCTGACCTCATTGTACCTGGAGATATTCATTTGTTAACTGTTGTTGCTGAAAATTTAATCTCCAACGCTATAAAATTTACTGGAAATGAAGAAAATGGGCATATCTCATTTGGTGTAAATAAAAGAGCAGATAATTTAGAATATTATATAAAAGACAATGGTATTGGTTTTGATACTACGTATATTGATAAGCTTTTTGAACCGTTTGAAAGATTGCATGATCCTGGTAAGTTTGATGGGTCTGGAATTGGTTTAACAACAGTTCAACGAATTATTCACCGGCATGGTGGAAAAATATGGGCAGAATCTACTGTAAATAAAGGAAGTACCTTTTATTTTACCCTTGGAGTTTAAGGTCTTATGATTGTTACTTGAGGATAGATGACCATTATAAACTGTGATACTCTTATCACTGTCACTCAACCATTAAAGAAGGTAATAGTGTAATGACAAATAATGATACCATGTTAATGGTAGAAGATGATCCAGCTGCTGTTAGAATTGCCATGCATGCTTTTACTAAAAGTGGTGTGGATAAACAGCGAATCAAAATTGCTAAAGATGGACAAGAGGCTATAGAGTTGTTATTTGGGGATTCGCAATCTGGAAATCTCACACCAAGGTTAATTCTACTTGATTTAAAGCTACCAAAAATAAATGGGTTGGAAGTTTTAAAGAGGGTAAGAGAAGAACCAAGAACGAAGAATATCCCCGTCATAATTTTAACTAACTCTGACGAAGAGGTAGATGTTGTAAAAGGTTATAATCTTGGGGCTAATAGCTACCTGAAAAAACCTGTAGACTTTAACCAGCTAATAGAAATTTTGGAGCAGTTAGGATTGATGCCTAAATAACAATTTTTTTATTTATTTTTTATTGAGCTTCCAATCATAATTTGACCATATTTTATTGTGTCGCGCTTGCAAACAATAAGAAGCACCCTTTATTACCTCCGTTTGTGGGAATAAAGGGCAGAAAATTATAACTATTTTGATTGCCGCCTTTGTGGTAATGAAACCATGTTGTTGTAGAGTGTAAGTTTATGCATTTACATCACTATATTTCTAAGTAACTATTATAGAATAACTATAGCAAATATTTTATTTTTTGGGTAATTTCGGAGAAATTACTCCAAAATTATCCATTTTTATTTATGCAGTATTAATATTTACAACAGTCGTTTGTATAGCTAGCTTTCCTTCCCAAGAAACAATCCTAGAAGAAGCCATAAGAGAAATAGTTTTACCATCTTTTCTCAAGCCAAAAGCTTCATGAATTTCAGGTGCGTGCCCAGACCCAAATAGTTTTGATTTGTTGATACCTTTGCTCTGTTCATCAGCTATAAGCAGATGGTCTACGCTGTTTTTGTCAGTAATTTGTTCTGGGTTAGAATAACCAAAATAACGTGCAAAAGAGTGGTTGCAATATAGAGGCTTACCTTTTTGGTGAATCAATACTCCCTGGATACCAGACTCAGCCAAGGTACGGTAGCGTTCACGAGAATCTTTTAAGTCATTACGAGTTGTGGTTAGCTCTGTTATATCTTCAAAGATCAGTATAAAGCCACCAGTCGGGTCTCGTTTTTCATCTAGTTGAGGAACCATTAATATTTGAAAGGATCTCTTATCTTTTAGTGAGAATGCATGATCTATCTCAAAGCTAGTAGATTCACCTTTAGCAGATTTTTCAATTGCTGGTTTTAAATGTTCATATATTTTTTTGCCGTATGCAGTAAACAGCCTTTTATTAAGAAGCTCTTTTCCTTGCCCGAACCACTCATTCATTTTGTGGTTAACATTAACTAGCCGCATTTCAGCATTAATCAGTGCGACACCCATTGGCATGGAGTCAGACATCAGGCGTTGCACTCTTTCAGTGTGAGCCAACTCTTGGCGGATACTGTATATATCAGACTGATCAATAACTACAATAACAGCCCCCTCAACCTTGTTATCCATTGTGACGTAGGGGACAATTCTAAACCATAAAGATAGTTGTTTAGTTAGTATCTCTTCCTGTAGCTCTTTACCTGTGCTGATAACCTGGCTGATTTTTTTCTTTAGGTTCTTTATGTCCAAGTGGGAAGGGACCGATGTGATAGACTCACCAACATCTTCAGGAGCCAAGCCAAAAAACTTAACAGCTGCAGGGGAGAACCTTTTTACCCGCAGTTTTGGATCAACAATTATTATCGAGTACCCGACATTTTTCTGCATATTTTCCATGTCAGAATTTGCTACCATTAGTTCGGTAGTTCTTGTTTGCAACTCCTCGTTGACTGTCGTTAGCTCTTCGTTGGTTGATTGTAGCTCCTCATTTGCTGTTTCTAGCTCTTCATTGGTAGATTGCATCTCTTCGTTTGATGCTTGCAGCTCTTCATTTAAAGCTTGTAACTCTTCGTTTGAGGTTTCTAGCTCTTCAATAACAGTTTGCAAATGCTCTTTAGTTGCTACTAATTCTTGCTCTAATTCTGGTACTCTTGTGCTATCACCTTGAACGACTTGCCCTGTTTCTTCATGAATATTTTTCTCTGATATCTCAAACTCTTCAAAGCCAATTAAATATAGGCTACTAACTTGCGAAACTCTTGTTGCTGGGTGAATGCCTAAGCGGACCCCTTTTCGTTTGTCGCCAAATACAATGGGTTTTGCAGAACCAACTGCGGAGTCTCCTGTTTTTTTGACCTTGGCAAATAGAGCCCAAAACTCTCCACGGAGTTCAGGAATAAGCATTCGAGTAACATTAAGGTCGCCTTTACCTGAACCAAGCACCATATAGCCAGTTACATCACCGTTAATCTGGTAAACTGCACCGTCATCACCAACCATTAAACTTTTTGGAGCGTAAATCCGCATCATGGTGGAGCGCATGGCCTCTTCTACGCTAATTTTTTTCTGTTCTTGTGGTTTGTGTGATGATCCCGGCCATGATGATCTCACCCGTTCACCAATTGGAGTTCTTCCAAAACGGTCTCCAACCCCGACCTTCTTTTGATAAATTCTGTGTTTAGCACTGGTAGTTGAAAATATGTCGGCACTTTGGCCTAAAGCTTCTGATTTTCCCAAAAACATGTAACCTGTAGAAGCCATTGCAAAATGAAAAGATGAGAAGATACGGTCCTGTAGGTCTTGATTGAAATAGATTAATACATTGCGACAAGTAATAAGGTCAACACGAACAAATGGTGGATCTTTTGCTAGATCTTGACGAGCAAAAACAACCATTTCACGTAAATCTTTTGAAATATGGAATTTATCTCCCTTTTTTGTGAAATAGCGGTCAATGTACTGAGGTGGCATCTCTTTAAGGGCAGCTTCTAGATATATACCTTTACGAGCAGACTCCAACGCCTCCATATCAATATCAGTAGCAAAAATTTGAATTTTGAATCCGCCGGCTTTTACACCCAGATTCTCTGCTAATAATATAGCAAGAGTGTAGGGTTCTTCGCCTGTTGCACAACCGGGAACCCAGAAGCGTATTTCATCTCCTGGTTCTTTAAGGCGTATAATTTCCTGCATCGCTTCTTCTAAGGTACGAAATGCATCGTTATCACGGAAAAATTTTGTAACGGAAATGAGAATATCCTTGGACAAACTTTCTGCTTCTTCAGGATTATCCTTCATGTGCAAAATGTAACTTGGAAGGTCTCGAGAGCCTGATGCAATAATGCGACGTTCGATACGCCGACAAAGAGTTGTTTGTTTGTACTTTGAAAAGTCAATTTCGGTACGTTTACGTACCATGGCAAAAATTTCATCAAGACCTGACAGTCCTGATTTTTCATCGTCCATTAGCTCCAAAAGTTTATTGGGGGTCTGTACTATTTCAGGAAGGTTCAATCCAATTTTATCAGGAGGTAATGTTAAATCAATTAGGTTGGTCTCAAGGGCTGCTAGGGGCATGCCATTGTATTTTGCTGATTCTGGGTTTTGTACAAGTGTAAATCCACCGTGGGCTTTAATGGCTCGCATACCTAATGCGCCATCTGACCCGGTACCAGAGAGGATAACCCCCACAGCGCGTTCTCCCATATCTTCTGCAAGGGCGGAGAAAAAGTTGTCTATTGAAGGTTTTGGCCCAACAGGGTTGGTGGGCGGTTTAAGGAAAAGTATACCATCTTTTATATCAACATCATGATTAGGAGGTGTAATGTGAACAACACCTGGTAAAATGGCTGTTTTATCTTTTACCTCTATAACTGGAATAGTTGTCTCTCTTGCTAATAACTCTACCATCATGCTTCTATACTTAGGGGCCATGTGTTGCACAACGACATAACCAATATTGTGCTCAGATGTTAGTTTGGCGACAAGCAGACGTAAAGCTTCTAGACCCCCAGCAGAAGCACCAATACCTACAACAAATAAATTACCTTTTCTACCACCCGATTTTCGTTTTGTTTGCGCTCTTTTTGTAGATGGTTTAGTTGAGCTTTCTCCAGAAGCCGTATTTTGTCTTGTTGTGGCTCTTCTGGTTGTGCTCTTTTTTCGGGTAGCCATGATATTCTCCATGAGGTTCTGGCAGAAAAAGCTCTATTAAAGCTCTAATAATTGAAAAAGCTCTATATTAGTTCTATACAAAACAATTATTTCAATAACTTAATATAGCATCCTTTAATCAATCAGTGTAGACTTTGTCTTGCATTAATAATTTGGACAGTTTTTACAATTATCTATCATAATAAACCTGAGAAGCTATGGCCACAACCACAAAATCACGCAAAGAAATTGAAAATGAAATTAATCTTCTGAAAAAAGAGGTTAGTGACTTTAAGCAGCGCGAGTCACTGTTTTCTGATGTTGAAAACCAACTGGAAAGCACCCTTGATGATCTAAATGTTCATCAAGAGGAGTTGAGCACTCAAAATGAAGAGCTAATCCTTACTAGAGAACGGATTGAAACTCTTTTAGAGAAGTATTCAATACTCTTTATGGATTCTCCTGTGCCATATTTTGTGGTTGATCAATGGCATAAAATAGTTGAGACCAACCAAGCAGCAAGTGAACTGTTAGGTATAAATACCGGACAGCTAATTGACAAGCCTTTTGTGCCTTTTACTAATAAAGATGATCGTAAAAAGCTTGGGGAACATTTTAGTAGAGTTTTTAGCTCACAACGTGCTAGTGATGAGCTTCAGCTTCTTTTTAAAAGAAAAGATCCTATCCACTGTCTTTTAGAGAGTCGTTTAACAAAAAATCCGCAAAAAAATCAATCTCTATGCCTGACAGTAGTATTTAACATCAGTAAGCGAAAACAGGCTGAAGATAAAATTACAGAATTAGCTGAACGAAATACCCGCATCCTTGATTCTGCCGGAGATGGTATTCTTGGTGTCGATAGTGAACGTCATATTATTTTTTCTAATCCTGCTGCTTCAGGTCTACTTGGTTGGCCTATCGAAGAGTTGTTGGGAAAAGATATCCGCAAAATTTTAAGGCCGCACAATGCTGACGGTGATCGGATGGTTAAAATAGATGATCCGGTGGTGGAGACTCTACAAGATGGTAAAAGTAGGTCAGTTTTAGATGGTTATTTACACCGCCGTACAGGGTCACGTTTTCCTGCTAGTTATACTGTTTCGCCAACCTTTCACGCTAAAGGTATTTCTGGGTTGGTTTTTACATTTAGGGACGATACCCAGCGTAAGGAGATAGAGCTTTCACTGAAAAAAGCAAAAGAAGATGCAGAAGCAGCAAACCTTGCCAAAAGTGCTTTTTTAGCAACCATGAGCCATGAAATTAGAACCCCCATGAATGCTATTATTGGCATGGCAGATTATGTTGAAGACTCAACCTCAAAAGAAGAAAGAAATGAGGCTATGTCGGTTATCAAGGAGTCAGGCCTAGCTCTATTGACGTTGATAAACGATATACTTGATTTAGCCAAAATTGAATCAGGAGAAATTGGACTAGCATTAGAAGTTTTCTCGACTAGAGATTTAATAGAGAGTGTACGTAGTATTATGCACTATCCGGCTACTGTACAAAAAAAACTACAATTAGATACCTATGTCGCCCAGGACGTTCCTATGGCTGTTGTTGGGGATTTTCGCAGGATTCGCCAAATTTTGATTAACCTTGTTGGCAATTCAGTAAAATTTACTACCAGTGGGCAAATTCTTATTTCGGCAGATATAGATACATCATTCCAAGATGATGAGATACATCTACGTTTTTCTGTAAAAGATACTGGTATTGGTATCCCTGAAGACCGTTTAGAGGCTATTTTTCAAAATTTTGTGCAGGCAGACCAAACTACAAACCACAAATATGGTGGCACTGGGCTAGGGTTAGCTATTTCAAAACGTCTTGTTGAGGCAATGAAAGGTAAAATATGGGTAGAAAGTGCCACGGGTAAAGGAAGTCAATTCTTTTTTTCCATGCCAATGGAGATAGATGATATTGAAAAATCTAAGGAGTATTTGCAGCAAGAAGAGTCAATAAAGCAGGCTGCTTTTTGTAGTGCAAATTCATCAATTCCATCAGCTATTGAAGCAAATGGTGACCGTGTTATTTCAAACCAAACTCATATCCTGCTAGCAGAAGATGATCCAATTAATCAACTAGTCATGTTAAAGATTTTTAAACGTATGGGTATTTCTCCTGATTTAGCACAAAACGGCCTGGAAGTTCTTAATATGACTGCTGTGAAGAGATATGACTTGATCTTCATGGATATTCAAATGCCAGAGATGGATGGGCTAGTTGCTGTGCAACAGTTAAGAGAGCGAGAAAAATCTGATGGACATAAATTTCACACAAGTGTTGTTGCTCTGACAGCATTTGCTATGGAAGGTGATGAACGTATGTGTCTATCAGCAGGAATGGATGATTATCTTTGTAAACCTGTGAGCAGTCAAGATTTACGCAGGGTACTTTGTAGATGGGTGGGAGATGAAGAAAAAGCAGCTAGTCTTAGCAAAGCCAGTAATCAAGCAGCGGGAGTTTTGATTGATAAAATAAGGCTTCAGGTGCTTTTAGAAGAGGTAGGAAAAGAGACCTTTGCTTCTATAATAAAAATATCTGTAATCCGCATGAAAGAACGCACTACCGCTCTTAAAGAAGCCCTAGAAAAAGGTGACATAATATCAACTGAGCTAATTGCACATAAATTAAAAGGTACTTGTCTCCAATTAGGTGCTGCTTCTCTTGGAAGTGTTGCAAATAATCTAGAACGCCATGCACGAGTATATGCTTTAGAAGATGCTAGAAGAGAGGCATCTGTGCTTGATGATTTACTTAAAAAAAGTTGTTTAGAAATGGAAGCTTTGATTAAAGATATTGTATAAGAAAATTATAAAATATCTCGCTTTTACTTAGTAGAAGAATGATTTTTTGTAACTAGTTAATGAAGTGTTTACCAAATTTTTCTAAAGAGTATGGGGTGAAACTATTTTTCCATAAGTCCTAAGCGAACACCAAGCCCAGTAAAAGCTCCAGCGGTTAAGCGGTTAAACCAGACCATAACCAGTGGATGGTCAACAAGTTTACTGCGTATAGATGAAGCAAAAAATCCGTAGATTAAAAAAACTATTAATGTCATCACCATAAACACTACCCCCATATACAACATTTGCAAAACAGCTTGACCTTGATTTGGCGATATGAACTGAGGAAGAAAGGCTAGAAAAAATAGAGAGAGTTTAGGGTTTAATATATTAAGCAAAATACCTCTAATAGTGATTTTAAAATAGCTATGGTTAGAAATATTAGAGTGTTGAAACTCTGGTTTTGAATTCTCTTTTAAGGTTAACCAAGCCAAATAAAGCAGGTATAATACACCAACCCATTTAACCCCCTGAAAAATTATTGCACTGGTGTGTAAAAGTGCTGCTAAACCAAGTATTGTAGCAATAATGTGGGGCAAAATACCAAGAGTACAACCAAGTGCTGCTGCCCAACTTGCTCTGTGGCCACGAGTTAAAGCTGTTGAAATTGTATAAAGCACCCCGGTTCCTGGTGCTAGAACCACAATAAAAGCTGTAATTAAAAATTCACTATTCATAATTAAATAATAAGGCTTAGATAACAACTTTACAAGACAATGTTTGTGTATTGTTTTTTTTATTTAAACATGTAGGTGTATATGGAAAAACAGTCATATTTAACTTGTTTCTTTTGAGCACCATTTTTTCCATAGTTTTCTGTAAATATTTTCAATTTCTGCAACATATAGCTTAGAGTTTCCCAGAACAGAGTCATCAAAACGTGCTCTTAATTGTGTACGCAGAGTTTTAAGGTATTTATTATCATTAGCAAAATATGTCGCTCTATCGATATATTCCTTCTCATCTCTTACTCGCCACTCATCTAGTCCTAATTTGTTTAAAATAGATGCGCTGGTGGGGCAGCGGCTCTTTGTTTCAAAAGTTAAAACAGGAACTCCCATCCTTAACGATTCCAAGCTTGTCATGCCGCTATTATGGGGAAAAGGGTCTAACATGATGTCTATTTCATTATGAGCGTTTAGGTGGTCTTGTCTTGATGTTTTTCCAATTAAAATTAGTCTATCAGATGAAACTCCTAGTTTAGAAAAAATGCTTAGCAGCTCTTCTCTTCTTTTTTTAGAGTCTAGCCTAGCTGTTTTTATCAACAGTTTTGCTGTTGGGATATTTTGGAGGATCTTCGTCCATAGCTTATAAACTGCTGGGTTATATTTTTCTATACGGTTAAATGCACCAAATGTAATATATCCATTTTTGTTTAGAGGTAGTTTGTTAATTTCAGGAAAAATAATGTCAGAATTTAAATGGATTACGGATGGAATATCTATAATCTCTTCTGAATATTTATGTCGCTCTGATAAGGGTAAGAAAATAGGATCGGCAAAAAGATAGTCCATTGCCTTCATGTTGGTTCCGTGGGGGTATCCCCAAGCTGTAACTTGCACAGGAGCTGGTTTACGAGCAAATGTTAACAGGCGGTTTCCTTTTGTGTGTCCGGCGAGATCAACTAAAATATCTATACCATCTTCTCTTATTCTGTCAGCCAATGCAGCATCATCCATTTTAGATGTAAAAAGCCAACCAGTAGATTTTTCTTGAAATTTGTTTGTAAGATTATCTTGTTTAGTGTTACCAGCATAACAGTGAACTTGGAAAAGCTCTGAGTTATAATTAAGTATCATAGGGCCAAATATAAAAGCAGCTGAGTGCTGACAAAAATCAGCCCCAACATAACCTATACGAAGTTTTCTTAAAGGGTCTGGTTGGTTGTTTAGCTTTGACCACGATTTTTGCAATGGTTCAGCGTGTTGTCTGTTCCACTTTTCTCTTTCTCTGTAAAAAAGATCTGTATTTATATCAGAAGATAGATCAATACAAAAAATTAAGTTGCTGTGTGTCTTTTCATCTTGGGGTTTTATCTCGCGAGCTTTTTGAAAACTGATTACGGCATCTTCATATTTTCCTTGCTCGTGTAGGGCGTTTCCAAGGTTAGAATATGCATCGGCAAAATCTGGCTTTAAAGATATTGCACTGTTGTAACATTCAACCGCTTCATCTGTTTTTGCCTGGCTTAACTTAGTGTTGCCAAGGTTGAAATAAGCTTCTACATAATCGGTTTTTATAGTTATTGCTTTTAGATAACTATTAACCGCATCTTCTAATTTATTTTGTTCTTGAAAAATATTTGCAAGGTTGAAATGAGCCTCAGCAAAATCTGGTTTAATAGAAATTGCTTTTAGATAATTGCTAGCTGCTTCTTTATGTTTATCAAGCTTATGAAGGGCGTTGCCAAGGTTGTAGTAAGCTTTAGTATATTCTGGTTTTATAGCTATAGCATTGCTATAACTGGTAATCGCTTTTTTAAATTGGTTTTGTTCTTGATGTGCTACTCCAAGGTTGTAATGAGTATCAGCAATATCAGGCTTAATAGCGATAGCTTTTTGGTAAATTTCAACTGCTTCAGCCTGCTTTCCAAGTTTTTGCAGGGTAATGCCAAGGTTGCTAAAAGCTTCTATAAAATCTGGTCTACTTAATATAGCATTTTTGTAACTTTCAACAGCATTTTTAAACTTGCCACAGTTTAACAGGATATTGCCAAGATTATAGTGAGCATCAGAATAATCAGGTTGAATTTCTATAGCTTTTTTTTGGGCAGTAATTGCTTCATTTGTTTGTCCTAAAAAAGAGAGTGATGTACCTAAATTATAATATAACTGAGCAATTTTATTGTTGCTATAAATTGCACGTTTAAATTGTTCCACAGCTAAGTCATGACGATCATATTTTTGCGCTATCAAGCCGAGTAAATTTATTGCATCAATGCGATTAGGAGCTGCCTTAATTATAGCAGTGCATAACCTGTCAGACTCGGTATAGTCTTGGGCATTAAAATGGTGTAGGGCAAGTTTATAAGCGTCATCAATAGTGAGTTGCGATTGACCATCAGTTTTAGGAGTATTTTGCTTATTCATAATCCACACATGTTATATACAAGCTGAAGATAGATCAACAAAGCATGTGGATGAATATAGAGGAGGTGACATGAAGAAGTTTATTGCAAGAAAATAATATAGAAGATTGCTAAATTTCTTTTTCTTAAGCAGTGACTTTATGCTATGGCAAAAGCTCTTTATGTTGCATGTTAT
>JADGBW010000119.1 GCA_015231305.1 Magnetococcales bacterium
TTAGCCACTGACTTTTGCCAGTTGCGTTCTTCTTTTACGTAACTGCGAGCTTGTTTGTGGATGGTTGGCCACTGCTTGTTTATGTTTAGTAGCTGTAATACCTTGGCTGCTAGGTCATCTTGATTACCTGCAGCAAACAGATACCCGGTTTTGCCATCTTTTATTAGCTCTTTATGTCCACCAACATCAGAGGCTAAAACTAGTTTGCTGCTTGCCATTGCTTCTAGGGGTTTTAGGGGGGTTACCAGATCTGTTAGTCTTATATCTAGACGGGGATATATTAATATATCTACTAGCTGATAATAAAGAGGCACTTGTTTGTGATCTACCCTGCCAGTAAATAACACCTGATTTTGTAAATTGTGCTCTTTAACTAAAGCCTTAAGGCTTGCCTCTTCGGGGCCTCCCCCCACTAACAACAAAACAACATCTTGTCGCTGTTGGCATATTTTTACCATGGCTAATATGAGTATCTCAAGACCTTCATAACCATAAAAAGAACCGATAAAACCTAACACCTTTTTTTTAGAAACACCGACTTTTTTGGCAAAATTATCTGGTAAGTCTGGTGGAGATGAAAAGTTGTTAAAGTCTACAGCGTTGGGGATAATAGTTACCTTTTTAGGTGGTGTTCCCCTGCCGATAATCTCCTGGCGCAGACCTTCACAAATTGTGGTTACCCCTTGCGCATTTTTTATAACCCAACTCTCAAGCCATCTGGATAAAAGATAACGTGGCCCCCAAGCTCTGCTTGTTCCATGACTTACCGCTGCATCTTCCCAAAAAGCACGTATTTCATAAACCACCGGAATATTAAAACGTTTAGCAGCAAGTACTGCTGCCACACCATTTAAAGCAGGCGAGTGAGCATGAATAATATCTGGTTTATCAACAGCCAGCAGATCTTCTATACGAACCTGTAAAGCCTTTATAGCAACCCATTGTTGTATAACAGGCAGCCTGATTAACAGCCCTGTAGCTGGCTTTGTGCGGTAAAAGTTAATGCCGGATACAACCTCTTTTTCAATTTCACCAGCATCATGTCGCAACCCAGTTACCTGCTGGGTTTGCCAGCCAAGTTTATGCTGTTGCAATAGTATGGATCTGCTTCTGAATGAATACCCACTATGCAGAGGTAGGGAGTGGTCTAAAACATGGAGAATATGCATGAGCTACTGCTTACTCCACATATTAAAAAATGCGTTTTCAAGTTTATTGCTAAAGGCTTTTGCATCACAAAGTGGCGAGGTTAGCATACGGTCTCGCATTTCACATCGTAAAGGCTCAAGCTTTGTAGCATCTTTGGCTAAGGATATAGCTTTGGCAATATAATCATCATGGTTTTTTGCTATTAAACTATCCATACCAACTTGGGTAAGAATGCTTGCTCCTACGCGAGAGCCATGGCTATCTCCAAGCAAAACTATAGCTGGGGTTCCCATCCATAAAGATTCACAAGTTGTGGTTGTGCCGTTATAGGGAAAAGTATCTAAACTAATATCTACTTTATTATATATAGATAGATGATCAAAAATTGTCTTTGTTGTTGGTAAAAATTCAAGGCGATTAGCTGCAATTGACTCTTTTGCAAAAAGGTCTAAGTAGCTCTGTTTTACATGTGGACAGCTAAACGATTTGTTTTTAATAAGAAGCTTAGAGTCAGGAGTAGCGTTTAAAATTTGCGCCCATGTTTTTACTACTTGAGGTGTTATTTTTGCTAAATTGTTAAAACTTGCATAAGTACAATAACCGTTGCTTTGCATAGGCAGTTGAGCAACCTCTGGGCAGTTGTTAGGTGGCTGATAGTTTAAAAACCCATTTTCTAAGCGGATTAATTTTTCTGTATGAAGTTGGTCTGATATGCCAGTAGGATCAGCAATAGAGTCAGTAAAACGATAATCTACAGTTGTAAGCCCAGTGGTATTAGGGTATCCCAACCATGTAACCTGTATAGGGGCTGGTTTCATGGCAAAAACTTTTAAACGGTGGTTTTGTGTATGGCCGGAAAGATCCACCAAAATATCAATATTATCCTCTTTAATTATCTCAACAACTTGTTTGTCACTACAGCCAATAATTTTTTGCCAGCCATCTACCAAGTTTTTAAAAATTGCAGTTACAGCATCTTCTTTGTGGGAGTTTGAATAACAGAAAAACTCTAATTTCTGTTTATTATAACTACTAAAAAGAGCTTCTAAAAAAAAGCTTACTGAGTGTTGTCTAAAGTCTGCTGATACAAAACCTATGCGTAATTTTTCTTCGCTTTTATCTGTCTGCTTATTTGTAAATGTAGGCAAGTTGGCTGCATATTTTTCACCCCAAATTTTATGTTCATCAAACAGAGATTGAGAGTCATAATTGCCATAATTCATGCAGAACAACATGTTGCTGTGGGCATCGGCAAAATTGGGGTTGATAGCAATTGCTTTTTTAAAACTGGCGATACCTTGGGCTAGTTTACCTTGCTCTTTTAGGGCGTTGCCTAAATTGTTATAGGCATCACTGTAATTTAGGTTAAAATCTATTGCTTTTTGAAAATTTGTGACTGCCTCATCAAGTCTGCCTAGCTCTTGTAATGCATTACCCAAATTATTATATGCTTCGCTATAGTCTGGCTTTAAAGTTACAGCCTTTTGGTAGCACTCTACAGCAGCTAAAAGCTTGCCTTGTTGTTGTAGAGCATTGCCAAGGTTAGAATATGCTTCAGTGTAGCCAGGTTGTAATGACACAGCTTTTTGGTAGCACCCTATAGCCTCTACAAGCTTGCCTTGCATCTGCAACAAGTTGCCAAGGTTGTTATATGCTTGGGTAAATTCTGGGTTTATAGATATAGCTTTTTTAAAAAACAAAACCCCTTCATCTAGTTTACCTTGGAGTTGCAGAGTGTTGCCAAGATTAGAATAAGCCTCGGCATATTCTGGCTGAATGGCAATAGCTTTTTTAAAGCATGAAAATGCCTCGTCATACTTGCCTTGTTCTGAATAAGTATTACCAAGGTTAGAATAAACTTCGGCATAATCTGGCTGGTGTGCAATGGCTGTTTTATAGCTTAATATTGACTCACCAAGCTTACCTTGGGCCTTTAACGCATTGCCAAGGTTGCTATGGGCCTGGGCAAAACCTGGGTTAAATGATATTGCCGTTTTATAACTTGCTACGGCATCATCATATTTTGCCTGCTCTTGGTATACATTGCCAAGGTTGTAGTGGGCTTCGATAAAGTCTGGCTTAATTGCAATTGCTTTTATGTAGCTTAAGCTAGCCTCATCAAATTTGCCTTGCTCTTTTAGAGCGTTGCCAAGGTTAGAGTGCCCTTGGGCATAATTTGGCTGTATGGTAACTGCTTTTTGGCAACTATCAACTGCTTCATCAAGCTTTCCAAAAGCTTGCAAGGCAAAACCCATGTTGGATAGTGCAACTGCATTGTCTGGCTGGGCTTTAATTGACTTTTTATACCATAGTATGGCTTTTTCTAACTTGCCAGATTGATGAAAAGAGACAGCCTTTTGCAAAAACCCCTGACTTTGAGCAAACCCAGCAGTTGAGGGGCTTTTGGGTGAGGTTGTTTTTTTAGATCGCTTTTTTTGTTGCCTCTTTTTGCCTTTATTCATCTGTTCAATCTCTTTTACATAGAAACAGCAGTGTTTCTAGGCTTTAACCGCCTACTGTTGCTCTAGGTTATTGTTTGTATTGCTGTAACATGAACTGTTTGAATCATAACATATTTAAAGGGTTGATAAACTGTAAATCAAGATTCTATATGAATAGCTGACAAATAGGTTTAATAGAGTTATGTTGAATTTTTTAAAAAATAATTTTGTTTCTATTAGGAATTAAGCTACCAATGAAAAAGCCGGAACTTCTCTCCCCCGCAGGAACCTTACAAAGTTTACGCTATGCAGTGGCCTATGGTGCTGATGCTGTTTATGCAGGACTGCCACGCTATAGCCTTCGAGTGCGGGAAAACGAGTTTGATTTAAAGGCATTAAAAAGTGCTGTAGACCATATTCGCAAACATAACCGCCGTCTTTATATAGCCTGTAACCTTGCCCCCCATAACAGCAAGGTGGACACTTTTTTACGTGATGTTGACCCCATGGTTGAGTTGGCCCCAGATGCCTTAATAATGTCTGATCCTGGTCTTATAAACATGGCAAAAAAAGCTTGGCCCCATATGCCAATCCACCTTTCTGTACAGGCCAATGTGGTTAACTATGCTGCGGTAGATTTTTGGAAAGAGATGGGACTTTCACGTATTATCCTCTCCCGTGAGTTATCGATAGAGGAGATTGAGGTTATTCGTAACCGTTGCACAGATATGGAACTAGAAGTTTTTATCCATGGGGCATTATGTATAGCCTATTCTGGTCGCTGTCTTTTATCTGGCTACATGAACCATCGTGATGCCAACCAAGGTAGTTGTACCAATTCCTGTCGCTGGGACTATAAACTCCACGAAGCAAAACAGACTGAAACAGGCGCAGTGGTTCCCATACACCGTAGGGATATTGACAACAAAATGTACCTATTAGAAGACCCCAGCCGTCCTGGTGCTTTAATGCCAACCTACGAAGATGAACACGGCACTTATATTATGAACTCTAAAGATCTGCGTGCGGTACAGCATGTGGAACGCTTTACAAATATGGGCTTGGACTCGTTAAAAATTGAAGGCCGGACAAAATCATATTTTTATACTGCGCGCACTACCCAGGTTTATCGCCAAGCAATTGATGCCGCAGCACAAAAAAAGCCTTTTCAGCCAGTTTGGTACGATAACCTGGCAAATTTAGCCAACCGTGGTTACACCGAAGGCTTTTATCGTCGTCATCCTCCCCAAGAGCATCAAAACTATCTACAAGGTAGCAGCCAAAATGGTCAGCAGTTTGTTGGTGAAGTTATAGACCAAAACCAAAGCTTAGGCCAGTTAACTATATTAGTTAAAAACCACTTTGAGGTGGGCGATAATTTGGAGCTTATAACACCTCAAGGTAACTATCCTTTTGTGTTGCAACATATGGAAACTTTAAAAGGTGAGAAAAAAGATATTGCACCAGGGTCAGGCATAACCGTGGTAATTGCTGCTCCTTTTGCTGGTGGGGCAGAGTATGGGCTGCTTATAAAATCACTTGGAAAAGCAGCATAATTTTTATTTTTAGTATATTTTTACCTATAAAATATAAATTGCATTTTTTCATTGCTACTGTTAGTAAAAAACCAATGGGAAATAATTTTTTAAAAAATGCACCTTTTAAAATAGAATATATTCAACCGAGACACAGATAGCTACCGTATTAATTTTATATAATTTTTTAGATTATTACCTTATTATGGTTAGATCTATTATTATCTTAAAAACATAAAAAACAGGTTAAAATCATGCAAGCCAAACAGATAACTATTATCGGTAGTAACTTTGCTGCTTTAGCTGCCATCAACCGTCTGCGTAACCTAGATGCAGGTAGACACATTGAGATAACCGTTATATCGCCAAAGGCAGAATTTTTCTACCATCCAAGCTTAATCTGGATTCCATCAGGTAAACGCCAAGGCGATGATCTTAAGTGCGACCTTAAACCCTATTTTGCACGTATGGGGGTAAACCACCATCCTGGACTTGCAACAGGGGTTGAGGATGACGGCAGAACTGTTTTAACCAACATAGGAAAAGTAAAAAATGATGGCCTTTTAATAGCCTCTGGTGCAACTTATTTACAAAAAGCCCCTGGTTTTGAGAACGTCATAAACCCCTGCTCTGGCTTGGGTGCTGCGGAAAACTTCCGTACACGTTTATCAAACATGAGATCAGGTGGAACCATAGCCTTTGGTTTTGCTAGCAACCCCCAAGAACCAACCGCTCTTAGGGGTGGGCCAATGTTTGAGTTTTTATTTGGTACACACACCTATCTTAAAAAACAGGGAATTCGCAATAAGTTTAAACTGGCTTTTTTTGCTCCCATGCCAAAACCAGGGCAACGACTAGGACCTAAAGCAGTAAAAGGTTTATTGGGGGCAATGGCAAAAAGAGATATATCCACCCACTTGGGTAAAAAAATATCTGGCTTTAGCCAAGATGGTGTCATGTTAGAAGGCGATAAATTAAATTCAGACCTTACCATTTTTATTCCCGGTATGACCGGCCCTAAATGGCTTGCCAATACTGGCCTTACATTGTCTTCTGGTGGTTTTTTACAGGCAAATGCTCAATGCAAGGTTACAGGCAGTAATATGGTATACGCAGCAGGTGATGTGGGATCTTTTCCTGGGCCAGATTGGCGGGCAAAACAGGGCCACATGGCAGAACTACAAGCCCGCTGCGCTGCAAACAACCTTTATGCAGAATTAATGGGCAATACCCCCGACAGTACTTTCCGTAACGAGCTAATTTGCATAGTTGATACCCTAGACTCTGGCATGTTGGTATCTAGGTTTAACAGCTTTAACATCATACTGCCCCCAACCCGGTTAATGCACTTTACCAAACAGTTGCTTGAATATAAGAGCTTCTTTCCTTACCGCAGGTAGGTATATGTTATATAATGGCTTCACTTAAACAATATACACTACAAGAAACCATCGTCATTCTCGCGTAAGCGGTAATCTAGACATCATATATTGACCTGCCCAGCCTCAAGATCGTGGGTTACAATTGAAGGATGGGCAGGTCAATACATGATGTCTAGGCCAGCAACGTTTAACTCTCTAGGTTTCCACCTTTGCGGGGTAAGACGAAATGTTGGTTGTAGAGTGTCTGCTTTTTATTTGAAACCAACATTCAAAAAAAAAAAAAACCACCATCAAATTTTGATGGTGGTTTTTTTTACTAGAAAATAAATACAAAATTTAATTTCCTAAGCCTATAAAAAAAATTCGTTTACTACTTGCCTTGCTCTTCTTTCCTAGAAAGCATAAGACCATTGCCTTCTACCATATCCATAACCAAAACAACTGGACCATACTCAGGGTGGTCAGCTGTCTGAGTCGACCATCCTTCTCTTACGTCGCGCTTGCCCAAACGACCTGTTGGTCCTAAGGCATAAACTAATGATGCATAATCATCTGTAGTAAGATTAACTGTATTCACGTCTTCCTCCTTTGGGACAATATCTTAAATACAGCCCCATAGCTGAATGGTAAATAATGACAAGAAACAAACTATTGCAATGATAATAGAGAGAAACATAAGAAAAATAAAGTATAAAAATTAACAAAGTCTATTGCCCATAAATTTTATTTATATAAACATATTATAATATTGAGATATACTGAATATGCAGCAGTAGCAAAACAGTGCTCCAACTATTGGATTTTGCAAACACTTATACAGTCATAAAATTTTTTGTATCATCAGCTAAAAAGTGGCATATTAAAGTGATTTATCCATTAATTTTTTTTTATGAGAAGATACAATAGAACGAGTAACATAGGCTTAACTAGAATATTCCGGTTTTAAAAATAGCCACCACCTTTTATATTTCAGCCTAATAACTTGTAGAAACAGTGATGTCGGAAATGGTTATAGTTATTTCAAAACAAAAACAGACACACTAAAACCAACACGGTTTTTTACCCGCGAAGGCGGAAAATCAGAGAGTTCAACGTTGCTACCATATATTCCCCCTTTCGCGGTATTAACGTACAATTCTTATTGTATATAATTTTTAAATTAAGCAATTATAAAAGTAGAACAAGAGGCAATACCCAAGCAAAATTATAGTGTATGGTCTAGTATAGTTAAGCTAACCTTAGGAAATAAGATTATAGCAATTCCTGTTGCACTGCATTAGCCCGAAGAAAAGGAGAACGCCATTGGCTGACACGTACGCCATAGATAGCCACAAACTAATTTATCATCCAGAACGCACTGCCCAGGTGTTGCAAGCAAAAGGAGATTGGGAGAAGGCAAAAACCGTCTATCCTATATATATGGAAATATCCCCCATTGGGGCTTGTAATCATCGCTGTGTTTTTTGTGCTGTAGACTATATAGGCTATAAAACAGAAAGGTTAAAATTAGACATTTTAAAACAACGTCTGCCAGAAATGGGAAAACTCGGCGTAAAAAGCGTTATGTATGCCGGGGAAGGAGAACCCCTACTCCATAGCGACATGGGTGAGATTCTTAAAACAACCAAAGCGGCAGGTATAGACTCGGCCCTTACCACCAACGCATCTGTTCTTCCTCCTGGTTTTATTGAACATGGCCTGCCTGCTCTATCTTGGATAAAAATATCCATAAATGGTGGCACTGCCGAAGGATATCAAAAAATCCACAAAGCAAAAAAAGCAGACGATTTTGCCAATGTTATTAAAAACATGAAAATAATGGTGAAAAGCAGAAAAGATCGCAACCTAAACTGTACCATAGGAGCGCAATCTATTTTATTGCCGGAAAATGCAGAACAGATGGAGCCGTTAATAAAAATCTGCCGTGATGAGGTGGGCCTGGACTATTTAGTTATAAAACCCTACTCCCAACACATGTTTAGCGAAACCAAACTATATGAAAATATTGATTATACCGCTATGTTGGAAATGGGCGATAAACTACGCGCTATGAGCAAGCCTGGTTTTTCGGTTATCTTCCGCGATAAAACCATGGAAAAATATAGCGACTCCGACCGCTACGACCACTGTTACGCTACCCCGTTTTTATGGGGATACATAATGGCAAACGGTATAGTGTCCGGCTGTAGTGCGTTTTTGTTAGACAACAGGTTTGAGTACGGCAATATAAAAGAACAGAGCTTTAAAGAGATATGGGAAGGAGAAAAACGCCGTAAAGGGTGGGAGTTTATCAACAACGGCCTTGATATTAAAAACTGCCGTCGTAACTGCCGTATGGATGAGGTCAACAGGTATTTACATAAAATTTCTACTGGCTCGGTTCCACATTTAAACTTTATTTAGTTGGTTTTTTAAGTTTATCTGTTAATAGGCTACACATTTTCATATTTTATTTTTTTTAAGGATTATTTTGGGGCTTTGCCCCAAAGCCCACTGGGAAGGGATTTATCCCTTCCCAGCACCATCCCCTTTAATTTTTTGAACTATTACAAACATTTTTCTTATGAAAGAATTATTTTCCGCTCCTGCCAAAGTAAACCTTGCTTTACGAGTTGTTGGCAAACGCCCTGACGGTTATCACCTTTTACAAACGGTTATGACCTTTTTTCCGCTTTTTGACCAACTAGAAATAGAAGTACTAACGCAAAACACCGAAATAAAGCTCGTTTGCCATCCCGAAGTAACAACAAAACCAGAAGACAACCTAACCTACAAAGCAGCAAAAGCATTTAGCTTGGCAACAGGTGTTAAAAAAGGTGCAGCAATAAAACTAACAAAAAATATTCCACACGGAGGCGGTCTAGGTGGTGGCTCCTCAGATGCTGCAACAACACTGTTAGCATTAAACAAAATGTGGAATATAAATTGGCCCACAGAAAAATTAATTGATCTAGGGGCAACACTAGGTGCTGATATTCCAATTTTTCTAGGTGGCAGGGCAGCGTTAGCCCAAGGAATAGGCGAAAAATTAACATTTCTGCCAAACCTACCCCAAGCAACGCTGGTGTTAATAAACCCCGGTAAAAATATATCAACAAAAGAGGTTTTCACCGCCCTTGCCGGAAATTTTCCTAACCACCCCCACCCTATTAACCCAGATACAATAAAAGAGGGCTGCCTGCCTGCTCTTTTAGAAAACGACTTAGAACCAATAGTAAAAAATATCACCCCATTAATAACCGAAATGAGCACTGCATTAACCCAAGCAGGAGCAAAAAAAACCCTGATGTCCGGGAGTGGCTCCTCACTATTCGGTTATTTCCATAAAAAAGAGCAAGCAACAAACGCCGTAACTACCCTAAAACAAAGACATCCCAACTGGAAAATAACGAAAGGCACAACTTTTAACATCCACCCCTTTGCAAAAGAGTGGAAATAAAGTATAGTCCACCGTCATTGATTATCTGGTGGGCCGTCGCCAAGCGGTAAGGCCCCGGATTTTGATTCCGGTATGCGGAGGTTCGAATCCTCCCGGCCCAGCCATTTTTTCAATGAGTTACAACATTCACTCTGTATCTACTACTCCCATTTTTTCCATTTCTGTAAACAAAGTGTCAACCTTCATCACACGAAGCCCTTTTAATGGGTTTCCTAACTCCCATAGACCTAGGCGTTCCAACTCTCTAAACAATTCCCGTAGATACTTACCAATTTGTTATGTTGGCAAAAAACCCTTTTTTTACAGAACCACGCACAACCTCAAGGGATACTCCTGTATTCTCAGCAAACCTTTCCTGAGTGTTATAAATACCTTTAGGAATTTGATTAATTATTGTGGCTTGATTATTTTTGTCGGATGACATACCTTGTAAATTACCTTTATTGGTCTTTAGTGGTTTTCACATTCAATATACTAAATCTTGTTAAGGTGTATTAATTTCTAACACAAGTATTATTTGAGTGATTTGTCAAAAAGAATTGTAGAAATCAGGCTTCTATTTGATTTTGGAAGAACGAAATTTGCAAAAGCTGTTGAATCATCAAAACAGATTATTAGGAATGTTGAAACAGAACGAAGTGATCCATCGGCAACCTTACTTGAAAATATTTGCATTAAGTGGCCTCACTTCTCTTTATGGTTAATGACTGGAATGACCCAAGAAGAAAACGGGCAGATTAGCCCCGAAATAGAACGAATTCGCAGGGACTCAAAAAAGGGATTAGAGGCTACTGGTTAGCAGGGTAGGTTTTCCGAAGGTGGTTTAAACGATTCGGGAAATCATGGGATTTTTTTATTATTCTTTTTAACTTATGTTTATCATAATAATATTAGTGTAAACAGTATGTTAAGTTTATTTGCTTTTCCTGTTAATATCACCTTTTTAATCATTTTAGCATTGATTTTCGTTGCTTTGTATTTTGTTGCGAAATTTATCTCCTTTTTATTTAAAAAACTCATAACAAGAACCTCAAACAGAGATAATGAAAGAATCTTTATTTCCGGCCCTCTATACGAAAGTACGGATTCTTTATTCAACAAAGCAGAGATAGAACCTTACAAAGCCCTAAAAGAAGCTGTCATCGATAAATATCACATCATTGGAAAAGTAAGGGTTGCTGATTTAATCAAACCAGAAGGTAAACGAGGTGATGAAGGCTGGCAAACAGCTTTTAATCGCATAACACAAAAACATGTAGATTTTGTTCTATGTGACCCAGATGATTTAAACGTTAAAGCAGTTGTTGAACTAAACGATAAATCACACTTAAGACAAGACAGAAAAAAAATAGACCTATTTCTAGAAGAAGCATTCCAAGAAGCAAATATCCCATTTTTACAGTTTAGAGCACAAAGAGAATATCTTATCTAAGATATTCAAGATTATGTTCTTGAAGGTATTTAACATCTAAATTCAGGTGACAACTATGATAGGATCAATATGGAACAAATGGGATTTACACATACATTCACCACTCTCTCACCAAAACAATCAATTTAACACCACATCTATTGATTCTTTTATAGATAAACTAATAGAAAAGGAAATATCTCAAATCGGAGTAACTAATTATTTTTATTTTTTTAAAGATGAATTAGAAATTATCCGAAAAAAAATAATAGAAAAAGGTGCAAACATTAATGTTCTTGGAAATATTGAATTTCGTATCAGTCAACAAAACAAAGATGGAGAATGGATCAATATTCATTGCATATTTTCTGAGCACTTATCAACATCCAAGATTAACAATACTCTAGCAACTTTTCCAGTAAACAATACAACAGAAGATAGCCTTAACATTTATTGCACACAAGACTCTATCAATTCATCATCTATACAACTGTCAGAAGTAACTGTTGACTTCAAGAAGCTATTATCTCACTTAAGTAAATCAATGATATTTGGTGTTGATTACTTAATAGCAGTTTGCCCAAATGGTTACGGAGGGTTCCGTTCAAACAACAAACAAGGACGATCTAAAGCCACCGCCCTAGAAATAGAAAAATCTGGACAAATTATTCTTGGCAGAAGTCAAGATAGAAATTATTTCTTAGATAATAAACGTTATGAAAATGCAATAGAAAAACCTGTCTTCGTTTGCTCTGATGCTCACAGTCTTGAAGGTTTTGGTTCAGAAGAAAATTACAGCTATGGTGTAGGTGAAAATTTTACTTGGGTAAAAGCATTGCCGAGTTTTGAAGGCTTAAGACAGGCACTAATTGAGCCAGAAGACAGGGTACAACAAACTG
>JADGBW010000027.1 GCA_015231305.1 Magnetococcales bacterium
ACCAAGCAAACATAGGAAAATCAATGTGTTGAGGCTTTTTTCACGATCGACTAACTCCTGTGAGCAACTTTTAGTGAGCAATAGGAGTGTTCCCAGAGTGTACCCAAAAGGTATTGGTCTATGATATTTTGAAGGTGTATTTAAAGTTCAGTGATAGGGCAGGGATCAAACGACAAATCACCTTCCATGATATCCGCAGAACTACATTAACTAAGTCGGGTAATGTGGGAGTCACCACAAATGAGATCGTAAGTTTCTTTGGGCATGCAATATGGAGTAGAGTACTGTATGTCTAAGTTTACCTGGCTTTCGTGCTGCAAAATAGACTGATGCTAAACGTCGAGCTGTTTCAACTTAATTATTATCAACTCCTTGGAATCGGTAAGCTCTTCTTTTTATGTATCAGTGTAGAGAGTTTAGTACGAATACCATGTTGGTGGCAATCAAAGCGATGCACCGTAGGGGCCATGGGTAGAACATGATGACAATACACTACGCTGCAATCAATCCAGATACGTTTAAGAATGTATTATTGGAATTATAATATAATAAGAACTTTATATGTAATAACAAATAAGTTACGGCTAGATCTTAGTTATAATTATTCATTTAAGATATTTTACTTATGTAACGATTTTGGTGTGTACCAGATATTTTCTACTGGTATCAAATCTTGTGTAAGTACGAACTCTTTGCGACTTGTAACCTAATTATTAGATCGGAGGAGTAACTTGACACACATGCTGAACATCAACTGGTAACTGTGCTGAGAATATATAGTTAGTTAGGCTTTCCCTCATTTCTACTAAGGGTGTTATATGAACTACTAATAATTTATACTTAACCATAGATATCTCTGGTAAAATTATTGCCAATTTTTTGCTAATGCATTCTCATCTATCATAACTTGGATCTATACTGTTAGTTGAATGATGAATTTTATAATGAAAAATAAAGGATTTTTGGCTTTTAGCCTGATTATTGTCTCTGTGATTGCATCAGGTTGGTTGATGATACATTCCTTGAATAAAGCCGAAGATGATGCGGAGCTTATTAATTCTCTAGGGCGACAGAGAATGCTCAGTCAGGGGATGGCAAAATCTATCTTGGGATATGCATTAGCAAAGAGTAGCTATCAGAGTATACATGTCCGTATTGATACATTAAATGCCTATCTGACCAAAATGAGAAAAGTTTATACAGAGACTATGCTCACAGCAGCGGAGAAAAATGAAATTACCCTCAGCAGACATCCAAAATTAGATGACTATACCAGTTTTCCTTATCCCGCCACTTTTACCCGAATGGTAAATGAAGAGTACCAGAGCTTTACAGGTTTATCCGTTGATATTATTGCAGAAAACCCTATTAATCCAGATAAAAAATTAAACACCCCTTTGGATTGGGAAGCTAATAAATTTTTAAAGAATAATCCAGGAAAAACATTTACAGCATCTATTGAAAAAAGTGGTGGATTGGACCTGTTGTTCTATACAGGGGATATCGCAACCTCCGAACAATGTCTTCTTTGCCATATAACACTTCAAGATCGTGAACTCCATCTAGGTGACCTACTTGGAGTCCGTAAGTATGTCGTTAACTTTTCAGATAATTTCTTGCTGGGCAAACAGGAACTAGAACCGAGCCTGGAAGAGTATGAGTCTTTACTTTCTGTATTTAAAAAAACATTAGCTGCTGTCAAAGAAGGGGGGGCTTATCCAACAGATTTAAAGGGGAATAAGAATAAAACAGTTGCTCCTATATCTGATCATGAAGTCCAAAAGAAAATTCTTGAAATTGAACATTTTCTAAAAGGGTTTGTTCGATCTACTGAAGAGCTGATTTCTGCAGATGTAAATAGTAAGAAATATCGTAACTCACGTAGGTTAATTCTTTCACTCTCCAATCAAATGAGAAATTCGAGTGATGATTTAGTCACCATTTACACAAATATTGCTCAAAGAAACCAACAACAGATTTATGGATCTGTAATAATAATGGGGCTTATCATTATTTTGATTGTCTTCATTACCGCTTTTTCTCTAAAGAATTCAGCTCTCCTAGAGAAAAAAGTTCAAGAACGAACCAAAGAGTTGCGAAAACTGGTGCAATCGGTTGAGCAAAGCCCTATATGCGTGGTCATCACAGACATATTAGGGACAATTGAGTATGTCAATCCCACATTTACATCAGTAACTGGATATAACAAAGATGAAATCCTAGGGGAAAATCCACGAATTTTCCAAAGCGGAAAGACATCTGATGCCAGTTATGAGGATGTGTGGAACACTATTATGTCCGGAGGAACTTGGCAAGGTGAAGTACAAAGCTGCAGAAAAAATGGTGAACTTTTCTGGGCATCTATCTCTATCGCCCCGGTAAGCGACGAGTCAGGAGCCATTACCCACTTTGTATCAATGATAGAAGATGTTACAGAGCTAAAACGTAGTACAGAAGCCATCAAGGAGAGAGAAGAAAGGCTAAATCAGGCCCTAAAGGGTGGTGATCTGGGGTTCTGGGATGTGGATGTACAATCTGGGAATACCGTTGTAAATCAACGGTATGCTGATATTTTTGGATTTCCTCTTGGAGTTCTTGAGATGGACCGATCCCAATGGATTAAGTGTGTTCATCCTGAAGATCGAGACCGTGTATTGGAGAGAGGGGAGGAGTACCGCTTTGGAAAAATTGCAGACTATGAGGTTGAGTATCGAATAGTTAGTTCTCAGGGCGAGATTATCTGGGTAGTTTCCAAAGGAACTGCTGTAACTAGAGGAGATGATGGAGTAGCCCTGCGGATGGTAGGTACGGTACAGGACATAACTCAACGCAGAATCATGGAAGCAGCTTTAACCGAATCTTTAGAACGAAGCCGTTTAATTTTGGAATCCGTAGGCGATGGTATTTTCGGTCTAGATATCGAGGGAAATACCACGTTTGTAAATGGGGCTGCTGCTGCCATGCTAGGTTATAGCGAGAAGGAATTGACCGGAGTATCCATGCATCATAAAGTCCACCACAGTCATCCTGATGGAACTCCTTATCCTAGTGATGAGTGCCATATGCGAGCAGCTTTTATGGATGGTAAGACTCGCCAAATCAACGATGAAATACTATGGCGCAAGGATGGCACCAATTTTCAGATTGAATATTCTGCTGTACCCATACTTAAGGATGGTACACTATTAGGAGCCGTGGTAATTTTTAGAGATATTACCAGTAGGTTGCAGGCTGAACATGATTTAAGGGACAAGTTGGATGAACTTGAAAAATTCAATAGTGTTGCTGTAGGAAGAGAACTTCGTATGATTGCTCTTAAAAAAGAGGTAAATGCTCTCAAGATTCAACAGGGGGAAAAGGCTAGCTATGAGATTGCAGAAGATTAGATATAGTGAACAAAATATTCTTAAATCGAGGGTAGGCAAGAGCTAATGCCAAAGTCATATCTATGTTGTTCATATTCGATATTGTTAACGTTGTTAGTTCTCATCAGCTCTTTATACATAACCCCAGCTTCCGCCAAATCTATTGACTGGCGAAAGGTTAGCCGCTTACAGGGGACGGACTTTATTAATTATGTAAATTCCCTAAACATGAAAGATCAGCAAGCTATAGATTTTTGGAAGAGAATCCCTCTAAGTCGGGCAAATCGTCAGGTCAATAGGTTGTTCCGCAAAGAGGCGTTTGAAATCTATATGAAAAAATACCCTCGCCCAGATAAAGTCAGCTTAAATAACTTCCACACTGGTATCGGTACCAATATTATTGGTCCAATTAGCAAGCAGACCCTTAAACTACCCTTTACAGAACTTTACCCATTGGCTGACGGCCCAATTGGTGATCCTAACTTAACCTACAATGTTGCCTATACAATTCATGGATTAAACCATCCTTGGCTACTCAATAATGCCGATACTGCCCAGTGGCAGGCCAACCGCCATGCTAATGTGCAATTGACGGTGCTTGATCCTAAATTCGACAATAACAAGCAGATAGCACAAATTGACAACCTGATAAAAAAAAATATAGATGGAATTCTGATATGGCCGATGCAGGAGGCTCCAACCGGACCTCCAGTAGATCGAGCAGCTAAAATGGGAATTCCAACTGTTTCTGTTGATCGTTTAGTTGGCAGTAGTAACGTCAAGGCTAGACTCACTGGCAATTTTCCGGCCAATGGTGCTCAACAAGGTTTATATCTGGTCCACCGTCTACTCAAAGAAAAAGGGAAGGTGTCTGGTAATATCATACTTATTCGCAAGCCGTTGGGTAGTACTGCAGATGCTATGCGTACTGGACATTTCCTCAAAATTATAAGTTATTTCCCAGATATCAAAATATTGGATAGTCAGCATAATAGCAGTAATCGATTAGACTCCAAATCACAAGTTACTACCGCACTTGGTAAATATCCGCAGGTTGATGCTATTTTCTGTACGGGAGCCGAGCAGGGTATGGGAGCAGTGGCAGCTGTAGATGAAGCCAAACGTTGGAATAGTCGCAAGGAAGGAAAACGTATTATCATATTAAGTAACGATGATCTTTATGAGGCTCTTTTGGAAATGAAAAAGGACAAAATAGCCATGACAGCCCCTTATACTCCTCTCTTGGGAGCTTTGGGGCTGCGAATCTTACTTAAAGTTCTGGCTGGAGAGTCAGTACCACAAGATATCACCTCCCCAGATTTGCCTATGATAACAAGAACTGGAGAGACCATCTTTGGTATTAAAACCGTCAAAGTGGACGATTGGATTCCTTACTCCTATGGTCGTAATTAAACTGTTATGTTACCAAGACTAAAAATTCGTACTCGCTTGTTATTGCTGTTAATCAGTATCAGTATTATTCCATTGATTGGAGTTAGCTTATTTTTTTTAGAACGAGCTCAAGAGGCTATTTCCATACAAGCTTTTGCTCAGTTACAGACTATTCGAGACACAAAAAAAACCCAGATTGAACATTATTTTGCTGAAAATCGCTCGGATATTATCTTGCTGTCCAAAACCCCTCATATCAGTATTGCTTTAGATGCTTTTGCTTCAACACTAAATAATGGTGTTATAGACCAAGAGCAATACAACTATTTTGAAAGCCTTGAATATGGCGAAGGATTCCAAAATTTTATAACTGAAAATGGTCATCATGATCTGATGTTGGTCAGCAAAAACGGTGATATTGTATATTCTGTACGTGGAGAGTCAGACTTAACTGGCAACCTTCTCGAAGATCCTTTTGCCCAAACTCTTTTGGGGCAGGCATTCAAACAGGGGTTGGAGAAAATGGTTTCCACCGATTTTTCAATCTATAAACCATCAGAAAACCAATTGATTTCCTTCTTACTTGCCCCAATATCTATACAGGGAGAGACGTTAGGTGTCGTTGTTCTAAAAACAACACCGGATGCTATCAATCAAATAATGCAGGAACGCTCTGGTATGGTTGAAAGTAGCGAAGCTTATTTGGTGGGGTCCGACTATTTGATGCGTTCTGATTCCTACCTATCACCAAAGAACCACACCGTTATAGCATCCTTTACCACACCTTCTATTGGATCCGTAAAAACCGAAGCAAGTCGTCGTGCTTTGGCTGGTGAATCTGGACAAGCTATTTTGTATGATTATCTAAATGTTAGAGTACTCTCAGCTTTTACTCCATTGTATTTGGCTCATGGAACATATGCATTGATTGCTGAAACTAATGAAGCAGAGGCTTTTAAACCAATTTATGAACTACAGCGTATGATGTGGATAGTTGGGTTAGGGATACTATTGCTGGTTCTGCTCACCGCAATGATTATTGCTAACAGTATTACCAAACCAATTATATCTTTAACTAATGCATCTCTAAAAATTACAGAAGGTGATTTGGAACAAGAGGTGGTAGCTCAGAGCGCAGATGAACTTGGTATCCTTTCGGATAATTTTAATCAAATGCGACTTTCTATAAGAGACAAAATACAACTGATCCAGGAGAAAAGTATAGAACTTGACCGGATCAATGAAGGATTGGAGAAGAAGGTATTTCAGCGAACACAGGCTTTGGAAGAGACACAAGCTCGCTTTGAACTGGCAGTCACCGGTAGTGGTGATGCTCTTTGGGAATATGATGCCGGAAGCAATAAAAGTTGGTTCTCACCACGTTTTATTGAACTGCTAGGTTATGACTCTAATGAGTTGCAGGCAACATCAGTTACCTGGGAACAATATATTCATCCTGAAGATACAGATATAGCTACCGCAGCATTTATAGAACACCTGAAACACGATACTCCTTATGACATTGAATACCGCTTACGTCACAAAAGTGGAAATTATCGTTGGTTTCGATCTCGTGCTAAATCACTCCGTAACGTTGATGGAAAGGTCTCTCGAACCAGTGGTACCATAAGTGATATAACCGAACGTAAAGAGGTTGAAGAGGCTCTAAAAGCCAATGAAAAACAGTTCCGTACCTTGGTCGCTAACATTCCTGGCGTCACATACCGCTGCCTTCCCAAACATCCATGGACTATGTTGTACATCAGCGATGAGATAAGAAATCTGAGCGGATATCATCCGGAAGATTTTCTTGGTGAGAACCCCGTCCGTACATTTGGAGAGCTAATACACCCAGATGATGTAAAGCCAATTGCAGACAATACTGCCAAAGCAGTGGTTGAATTTCGTTCCTATAATAATGAGTACAGGGTGATCGATTCTAATGGTGTAACTCATTGGGTTTATGCGAAGGGTCAAGCTGTTTATGGTGCTGAAAATGAACCAGAGTTTCTCGATGGAACCATCTTTGATATCACAGAGCGAAAGAGCATGGAGATCGAGCTTAATAATCGTATAAAAGAGCTATCTGATGCCCGCAGAGGTAGCCTAAATATGATGTTGGATCTTGAAGAGGAAAGGAAGCTTGCTGATAATTTGCGTAGCCAAGCGGATGAAGCAAATCAAGCTAAGTCTGATTTTCTGGCTAACATGTCTCATGAAATAAGAACACCGATGAACGCCATTATCGGCATGTCTTTCTTAGCTCTTAAGACTGACCTTGATAACAAACAACGAAACTACATAGAAAAGGTCAATCGTTCTGCAGAAGCTTTGTTAGGTATTATCAACGATATCCTTGATTTTTCTAAAATTGAAGCAGGCAAACTGGACATGGAGGCAGTTGACTTCCGCCTAGAAGATGTATTGGAAAATCTCTCCAATTTGGTGGGTATGAAAGCGGAAGAGAAAGGGGTTGAACTACTTTTTGACACAGCTTTTGAACTTCCTATGGCCCTAATTGGTGACCCTCTACGCTTAGGGCAGATTCTAATCAACCTAGGAAATAATGCAGTGAAGTTTACCGAAAGTGGTGAGATTGTCTTTTCAACACATTTAAAAGAGAAAAGTGACGAATCTGCCCTGTTTCATTTCTCTGTAATAGATACCGGTATTGGTATGACACCTGAACAACAGGGCAAATTGTTTCAATCCTTTAGCCAAGCCGACTCCTCTACTTCTCGTAAATACGGGGGTACTGGCCTTGGTTTGACAATCTCTAAGCGTCTGTCTGAAATGATGGGAGGTGAGATTTGGGTGGAGAGCGAAGCAGGAGTCGGGAGTACATTCCAATTTACAGCCCGTCTGGGAATTCAAGCAGACCCAAAACCACGAATGATTGTTAATAAAGAAGAGCTATCAGGTCTTCGTGTGTTGGTAGTTGACGACAACTCAACAGCTCGAGAGATTCTTTCCAATATGGCAGTTAGTTTCGGCATGGAGGTAGATGTAGTTAAGGATGGTTCATCTGCATTGATTGGAATTAATGATGCCAATAACAAGAAAATCCCTTATGACATTGTTCTATTGGACTGGCAGATGCCTGGTATGGATGGCGTTGAATGTATGAAACATCTACAAAATGAAGCATATAAAGCCCCCCCAGCAGTTATCATGGTTACAGCCTTTGGACGTGAGGAGGCTATGGAGGAAGCTGCTGCGAAAGAAGTTAGTATCAAGTCCATCCTGTCAAAACCTGTTACTCCTTCTTCTTTACTAGATGCGATTGGTGAAGTGCTAGGACGAGGAGTTGTGCGAGGTTCAGAGGGGTCGCGCAGCTCTACAGAGGATATGGAATCAATCAACAGCCTACGTGGTGCTCATGTACTGTTGGTAGAGGATAATGAGATCAATCAAGAGCTAGCTCTGGAATTACTCGCTAATGGTGGCATTACGGCCAAAACAGCTATAAACGGACAGTTGGCTCTGGATATCCTAGAAACAGGAGAAGTCTTTGATGGTGTGTTGATGGATGTTCAAATGCCGGTGATGGATGGTTATACGGCAAGTCGAGAAATCCGCAAACAAGTGAAATTTGAAGACCTACCAGTTATCGCCATGACGGCCAATGTCATGTCCACTGATCTGGAAAAAGCTAATAAAGCAGGAATGAATGGTCACATTGGTAAACCTATCGATGTAAAAGAAATGTTTACTACTATGGCCAAATATATTACCCCTGCTAATCCTGCTGATCCTATTGAACCAGTTACTCAGTCAGTAGAAGAAGATAACGGAGCAGATACCATTCCTCCACTCGCTAGTATCAATATCGACGTGGGGTTATCCCGCATAGGTGGTAATGCCAAATCCTACCGAAAATTACTCAAAAAATTTCGGAGTAATCAGACTGGCGTACCTGATCAAATTGCTCAAGCTGTGGGAAATAATGATAAGGAACTTGCTGAACGACTTGCACACACCCTTAAAGGTGTTGCTGGTAATATAGGAGCAGAAGAATTACAAACATTATCATCATCTTTGGAAAAATCAATCCAAATTGGGGACTATGAATTAGCCTTGACCCTGTTGCCAAGTGTGTCCTTTAGTTTAGAGCAGGTCAGAGAATCTATCGCAACTCTTGAAGAAGAACAGGCTGAAAAGAAAAGTAAACCAGTACAGGTTGATCTTTCTAAATTAAAAGCTGAGTTTGATTATCTGCGAGAGCTTCTGGAAGATGATGATGCAGAAGCTTTACAAGTAGTTGAAGGTCTCTGTGAACAGTTGGTAGGTACTGAATTTGAGGTCATCTTGAAAAATATAGAGGAGGCAGTCAATGGATATGATTTTGACGATGCATTGGAGAAATTTGATTTGATATACATGAAAATAGAATCTAAATCTGGTAATAATAATTAACAGTGAGAATATTTGAATTTTATTACCAATTTTGAAAATTTTATATACCCGGCAAACAAAATGAACTGATTTCAGATCGAATCATGAGTGCCTGTCTAGCATAATCCAAATATATCGTTTTTGCCTTCTTTGGTGTTTTTCTTGTCTCAAAGCAGCCAGAGAATATTGAGAGGGTTTTTGGATTGTTCTGAATCTGTAAGATGTCATGGAAACCAGCAATGAGATAAAGCCAGAGTTACTGCAACGCAAACACCTGTCAACGGCCTAATATTTGATGGTTACTTTGATTGTAATTGAATGTGGTAAAGATGTTCCCGTCATTATCTGTTCAACTTACTACCCAACCAAGTTGATTGAAAGCTGATTGAAGATTGAAATAAAGCAGTTATGTCTTAGTAGTGAAAATAGGCCAAAATGTCAATAAGGACGGGGTTTTGGAGTATGTAAAAAATGGTGCGCTCGACAGGAATCGAACCTGTAACCTACGGCTTAGAAGGCCGTTGCTCTATCCGATTGAGCTACGAGCGCAAGCCGTCTGCAACAGTGTTGGTATCCCTTTGTTATACAACTTAAGGATAAGAAATGGTCGGGGTGAGAGGATTCGAACCTCCGGCCCTCGGTTCCCAAAACCGATGCGCTACCAGACTGCGCTACACCCCGACTATCTTCTTCCACACGACTTGGTGGATGTCCAACCCTGAGTTGAACGGCGCTCAGCCTAACCTAGTCAGCTTGGTGGAGCAAGATTTAATATTAATTTTTTTGAAAAATTAATTAATTAATTTTTTTCTGTGGTGAAATTGAGATGGCAAATGTACCTAATCTATGCCATATACCTCCATTAACCCTATCATATACTTTAAAAAACCATATTTCGTCAGTTGGTATTTTGTTAGATATGCTGCCAACTGCTGTAAATAGGGGGTAGGGGCTATCTTTTGGGGCGCTTACTTTGGGGTAGTTAAGTTCTGATACTTTTTCACCAGATTTATTTAGAATGTTAACTTTAAACTGATGACGACCATCGTGGGTTAAAATTAAATCCATTATAAAATATCCTACCTCACCTACAGATCTGTTTTTTAGAGCTTTTATTACTGTAAGAGGTTGGATTAATTCACCAACTTTTGCGACTTTATCAGAAAAATAGGCGTTACTAACATAGGCTGGCTGCCTGTATACATTGCTTTGAGATTTGTTTGCCAAGGCTAATGATGGAGATAAAGATATACTAAAAAGCAGTACTAAGCCGCAAACAGCAATGAAAATATAAGATTTTTTACAATTAAAGTTCATGGAGTATAAGCTCTTTATCTGTGTTCTAACCCCCCAACAGTTCAATCATCTCATCAATAGAGGTGATAGGGTCAATTTTAATTGGTAGATCGTCAGGAAGTTTATTATAGACTTTTTTGGGCAGCATACACCGGGAAAAACCGAGTTTTGCTGACTCTTTTATTCTAGTAATAGCATGAGATACAGCCCGAACCTCCCCTGCCAAGCCAACTTCACCTATAATAACTAATCCAGGATCAACACTCAAATTTCTATGGGAGGCAAACAACGATGCAGCAACAGCCAAGTCTGCTGCGGTTTCAGTTATACGAAAGCCCCCAGCGATATTTAAAAATATATCATGACTAAACAGGCCAAGTCCTAATCTTTTTTCTAAGACAGCCGTTAACATGGCTAAACGGTTGCTATCCCATCCTAAAGTAGTACGCCGGGGTTGAGCAAGAGGGCTAGGGGCAACCAGTGACTGAATCTCTAAAAGTACAGGACGGGTTCCCTCCATGCCAGCAAAGACCACTGATCCTGCTGCTCCTTGTACTCGTTCTGATAAAAATAGTTCTGAGGGGTTTTTTACCTCTTGTAGGCCATCGGAGCGCATTTCAAAAACACCGATTTCGTTTGCTGGACCAAAACGATTTTTAACTGCGCGGATAATACGATAGTCGTGGCCTCTTTCACCTTCAAAATATAGCACCGTATCTACCATATGTTCTAAAACCCGTGGCCCGGCAATTTGACCTTCTTTGGTGACATGTCCCACGAGAAACATCGCCATATTTTTGTGTTTTGCTAGGGCTATAAGACGACCGGCGCACTCTCGAACTTGGGTTACGGCTCCTGCTGCTGCTGGTATGTCATCACTTGCCAGGGTCTGTACTGAGTCTACAACCAATATAGATGGGTTGGTCTCTTCAACAACTCGCATTACCTCTTCTAAACGGTTTTCCATTAAAACGGGAAAGTTATCACCTCGAATTCCAAGCCGGTCGGCGCGTTGTTTAAGTTGCTGGGGGGACTCCTCACCAGATACATATAAAACAGGTAGTTTTGCTGCTAATGATGATAAGGCTTCCATAAGCAGGGTTGATTTACCAATACCGGGGTCGCCAGCAATAAGTGATACAGAGCCTGGGGTTAGCCCTCCACCTAACACACGGTTGAACTCACCAATACCTACCTGAATTCTTGCTCCTCCACCATTAGCAATGTTAGATAATGGGGTTGGCTCAGAACGTACAACAGCACTTGCAGGCCGCCGTGATTGATTGCCACCACTACCAGGATTAAAAGCTTTAAGAGTGTTCCATGCTCCGCAGGCTGCGCATTTTCCTACCCATTGCCCAAAATCTGCTCCACAATCTCCACAGACAAACCTCTGTTTTTCTTTAGTCACTTATGAGTTTTCCTCATTTCTAACATTTGATTAGGCTAACAATAAAATAATGTATCTGTTTGATTAATAACATTAAAATAACATTTTACGATTTTGTTTATGTTATAAAAAACATAACAATTAACCTTAACTGATTGTAGTTATGATAATATATAATGCTTAATTATAAAATTTGTTTTTTATCTCTAAATTAGCCAATTGTTTATTGTAAAACTATTAAAGATTGGTCTTTGTTAATAAAATTTCCCATGAAAATATATAAATATATATATAGATAGATTTAATAGTGCTTGATTTTTTAGGTATTTCAGTTAAGATTACGCACGCTACGTGTCCAATGTTAATTAAATGTAAACAATATTTTAGACATAACAAATTTTCTGCTTACCATTAAATCATACTACTATGGCTGTTTATACATTTCAAAAAGAAAGAAAAAAATGATTATTAATAAAAACTTAGGAATTGGTACCAAACTCCTGCTATTATTTTCAATAATTACTGTAATAATTACTAGTATTTTCACATTCTTACAGTTCAACAATGCTGTCGATGCCTTTGAGAAGGAGAAAGCTGCGACTGCTAGCTCTATTATTCATGCTGGTGAAAATGTCCGCGTAGGTATTAGTAAAGCGTGGGAGGACGATTTAATTGATACTCAGGCATTTTTGGAAGCAAAAAAATGCCGTAAAGAACGTTCTGTTAGTGCAAGGCTAGAGTGTGCTAGGCGTACCGATCTCCATGGAATGATTCCGGTTATTCGTATGTTAGATGCTATTCAAGCAGCAGCAGGTAAAGCAGGAATGTCTGTTAGAGTATCTAAACGTACTAGACCCCGTGATCCTGCTGCCCAAGGAAATCAATTTGAAATTGGGCTAATGGATGAAATGACTGGTGGGGTTGCTGACGTTTCTCGTGCTAACGAAGAAACTGGTGAATTTTTATTCGCTAGAGAAATTAAAGCCGATAAGGGTTGTCTTGTTTGTCACGGTTTTGAAAATGATGGGCCTCCAGGTAATACCGATTGGTTTGGCTTTGACAAAGAAGGGTGGAAAATTAATCAGCAGGTTGGATTAATAATATTGTCATCACCTTTATCAGAGTTAAATGATGAGAAGTTTAGAATTTTAACCAGCTCAGTAATGATTGCCGGTGTTCTGTTTGTAATGGGACTATTAGTATTTTATATCGTTGTTAAAAAGTTTATTACCAAACCTGTAGCAGAGATGGAGTCTAACATCGCAAGAATGGCTGATGGAGACCTTACAGTTACAGTTGTTGTTCAGGCTGAAGATGAGATAGGTCGAATGGGGTCAGCATTGAACAAGATGTCTTCTGAATTTAAACAGATGATGGGTAATTTAAGCCAAGTAACCAACGAGCTAACCTCCACCTCTTCTGAGCTTGATAATGTGTCTGTAGGAATGTCTGAACAGAGCGTTATCATGTTAGAGAGAACAGCTCAAGTCTCTGAAGATGCTCAAACCATGAGTGATGATATGGAGACAGTAGCACAGGCTACTGAACAAAACAGTGCTAGCCTTGATAGTGTTGCTACTGCCTCATCAGAGGCAAATGCAAACCTACAGACTATTGCTGCTGCTGCTGAAGAGGCCAACGTTAATTTAAGCACTGTTGCTGCCGCTGCTGAAGAGGCCCATGCAAATATGGGGTCTATGAATGAAGCTGCTGAAAGAACAAGCACCAACATTGAGACTGTTGCTTCTTCTATCCAGGGTATTACATCATCTTTAGGGGATGTCCGAGAACGTTGCGAAAACGCCAGTAAATCATCACAAAAATCAGCAGTTCAAGCCCAAGAGAGTATTGTTGTTATTGAGACACTATCACAGGCTGCAAAAGAGGTTAGTTCTGTTGTTGAGGTAATTAATAACATTGCTGAGCAGACCAATATGTTAGCTTTGAATGCATCCATTGAGGCTGCTGGTGCTGGAGAAGCAGGAAAGGGCTTTGCTGTTGTTGCCAATGAGGTTAAGGAGTTGGCGAGACAGACTGGCGAAGCAACCGAAATGATTACTGGTAAAATTGACACTATCCAGTCTTATACCGAAAAGGTTGCCTCAGCTACTAAAGATATGACTGACAGTATCCAACAAATTGACAACTCCAATAAGGAGATTCTCAACACTGTTGAGATGCAAGAGGATAGCGTTGAGAAGATTTCTGCTTCTATTGGTAGTGTTACTAACGAAACCAATGAGGTAACACGTCTTGTAGGAGAGGCTACAGAAGGTATTTCTGAAGTTACTAGAAATGTTTCAGAACTATCTGTCGGTATTGATGAAGTAACGCAAAATGTATCTCAGGCAGCTGTTGGTGTTGGGCAAATGTCAGAAAATATTGCTGAAATTTCAGCTGCTTCCAATGATGTTGCCGGAAAAGTTGTGCAGACTTCTGACTCTTCCAAAGAAATTTTCAACTCTATGGAGCATGTTACACAGTCGGCAGACTCTATAAATAATTTGAGTAGCACTGTTACCAATAGTTCTGGTGAGATGAACGACCTTGCTAAAAAACTTACTGAAATGCTATCAAGATTCAAAATGTAGTTTTTTAGTAGTACAAGTGTGTTAAACAAAAAGCCTTGTGAAATATCACAGGGCTTTTTGTATTTTAATAGAAAAAAATTAGCTGCGCTCCATTGACTTGAATATGGTTGGGCAATCATAGTAAACCAAAATTAACTGTCATGGTTTACTATCAGGATCAAATGACTATATCTGCATATTCTATATACAACAAAACCCGTAAAGAGTCCGGTTTATGGCGTAGCTTACGTCAAATTGGCCCAAGTCATGGGGGGAGAACCCTTTTAGCTGGTCGTTCACTGCTAAATTTTTCTTCCAACGACTATATGGGCCTAGCCAACCATCCTGCTCTTATTGCCAAATCACATGAATGGACGCAAAAATGGGGTACTGGCTCTACTGCATCTCGTTTGGTGTGTGGAAATATGGAGCTTTTTGCCAAAGTTGAAAAGCGTTTGGTGGAGGGTAAGGGAGGTGAAGCTGCACTAGTGTTTGGTTCTGGCTTTGGGGCTAATAGCAGTATTTTATCGGCTTTGTTGGATAGACAAATATTAAAAGAGCAGCCACAGGTTTTTTCTGATCGACTTAACCATGCCTCTATGCATCATGGTTGTAGAGCTGCTGGTGTACGGCAGATTAGATACCGCCATAATGATTTAAACCATTTGGAAGATCTTTTAAAAAAGAGTAAAAAAGGGCCGAAGTTTATTCTCTCAGAAACTGTATTTAGTATGGATGGAGACAGGGCAGATGTAGGAGGGCTTCTAGATTTAAAAGAGCGTTATGGGGCTTTTTTATATCTTGATGAGGCCCATGCAGCAGGTGTTTTGGGACCTGCCGGGTTAGGTTTAGCAACCCAATATTCTAAAAGTGCTGATTTGGTAATGGGAACCTTTAGCAAGGGTTTAGGGGGGTTTGGGGCTTATGGTGTATGTTCTCAAGAATTAAAAGATTTTTTAATAAACCACTGTAGTGGGTTTATTTTTGCGACAGCTCTACCACCGGGGGTATTGGGGGCCATGGCAGCTGCTCTTGATATGCTACCCACAATGGGCGAAAAGAGGCGAGACTTATTGGCTCAAAGTGAGCGATTAAGAACGGCTTTAGTTGCGGCAGGTTTGGATGTTGGCCACTCTAGCACTCAAATTATCCCGGTAATTTTAGGTGAAAATAAACGCTGTGTAGAGGTAAGTAAACTGCTTGAAAAAAAAGGTATGTTAGGAATTGCAATACGCCCACCAGCGGTTCCCATTGGTAAAAGCAGGTTGCGCCTTTCTTTAACAGCTAATCATAGTAAAGAGGATATAGATCTGTTGATTAATGGAGTTATTCAATCGGTAGGTGAGGTGGACAGGTTATGACACAGCCTACATTATTATTTGTTCATGGCTGGGGGTTAGGTGCTGGGGTTTGGCGACCAGTTATACAGCAGTTGGGTAAACCCCCACATATGAGCTTGGATTTTGGTTTTTATGGTCGTAAAAAACTTGAAATACCAAATGATAGACCACTTATAGCGGTTGGTCATTCGTTGGGCTTTTTATGGTTGTTGCAACATCTGCCAGAAGCTATATGGGCTAATCAAGTACAGGGGTTGGTTGCTATAAACGGTTTTGCTCGTTTTTCAAAGGCAGAAGATTTTCCTAATGGAGTGGATCGTTGTGTAATACGGGGTATGAAAAATGGTTTACAACGAGACCCGGTTAAGGTTTTGAACGATTTCAGGGTTTTTGGTGGCGGTCCTGGGGGAGATTTAATAGGTGAAGAGGCCAAGCAGAGGTTAGATGTAATGGCTTTGGGTTATGGTTTAGGTTGGTTGATGGAGTGGGATGGCAGAGGGGCTTTGTCCCAATGGCAAAAGCCATTATTAGCCATAGCCAATAGTGACGATAATATTGTAACTCCAGATATTACTAAAGACTCATTTAGCGGCATTGCAAAAGGAAAAAGCTCTATAGAGTGGCTTGATGAGGGTGGGCATTTAGGGTTGTTGAGTAGGCCACAAAATTATGGAGAGTTGTTGGGTAAGTTTTATAGGTCATTTTTGTGATGGCAAAAAAAGAGGTTAAAAACGCCTTTGGAGCTGTTGCTAATGAGTATCAAAAAAAAGCTAATGTACAGCGTAGGGTTGCAGGGCAGTTGGCTGAAAGAATTTCAGGGTTTGACCTGCCTGAAAAACCTCGAATTTTAGAGATAGGGTGTGGCACTGGTTTTTTAAGTCAGCATCTTTTAAAGCGGTGGCCTGATGCAACTATTGTATGCAGTGATATTGCCCCTCAAATGGTTTCGAGTTGCAAGGCTAATTTGTATGGTTTTGATAAAAGCCGGGTAAGCTTTGTGGTAATGGATGGTGAGAATATAACAGGTGATGATAAATACGACTTGATTGTATCTAGTTTGGTGTTTCAGTGGTTTAGCGACCCATTGGCTAATTTGGTAAAGTTGACGAGTAGGTTAAATCACAACGGCAGGTTGGCTTTTGTAACTCTGGGTGAGGAGACATTTAACGAGTGGCGAGGTTTTTGTGCAGAATATCAGATAGCATGTGGTCTGCATAACTACCCTACTAAAGATGCATGGCAGAGTTCTTGGCCAATTGATGGGGTAGGTGAGGTTGATGTTGCAAGGGTTATGGAAGAGCATCCATCGCCACAGAATTTTTTAAGGGGTTTAAAGCAGATAGGAACGGGTTTATCCAAGAAGGGACACAGCCCTGTATCGATAGTTGAATTAAGGCGCGCTCTTAGTGAATATTCTAATAAAAACAACAGTTTTTCAATAACTTATCACCTTATATTTGGTAGTTTTATCAAAAATTAAATAATTGGATAATAGCAAATGACAGAATTTTCAACTTTACCAGAAGGTTTCTATCAGCAGTTAACAAAAACTGCTTTAGAGGGTGGTGTATTATTTCAGGGTGATGGCATGCGGATTTTAACTGATCCTAATGTTGAGTTATTACCGTTGTTACAAGCAGCATTTGAGGTGCGCAAGCACTATTTTGGCTTAGGGGTGAGGGTTCACATATTAAATAATGTGCAAAATGGGCTTTGCCCGGAAGATTGCAACTATTGTGCTCAAGCGGTGGATAGTGATGCTCCTATTCAAAAATACAAAATTAAGCCTGATGATGAGATTATGGCAGGAGCAAAGGCAGCACATGAAACAGGTGCTTATAGGTATTGCATAGTTTTATCGGGTAGAGAGCCAGATAAAAAGCGTGTTGATGAAATGTCTGCATTGATAAAGCGGATAAAAGATGCGTATCCGGTTGAGGTTTGTCTATCGGCTGGTTTTATTGATAAGGATGCAGCAAGCCAGCTAAAAGAGGCTGGTTTAAGCCGATATAACCACAATTTAAACACTGCCGAGTCTCACTATGGGGAGATTTGCACTACTCACTCTTATGCTCAAAGACTAGCCACCTTAGAGGCTGCCAAGGGTGTTGGTTTAGAGGTTTGCAGTGGGATGATAATTGGTATGGGTGAGAGTCCGGGTGAAATATGGACTGTTGCACAGAAATTAAGAGAGTTAAATGCTAGGTCTATACCGTTAAATTTTTATGTGCATGTAGAGGGGGCAAAACTAGGAGAGTTGCACCAGTTAACCCCTGAGTATTGTTTAAGAGCGTTGGCACTATTTAGGTTTAGCAACCCTGATGCTGAAATTCGAGCTGCTGGGGGCAGGGAGGTTAACTTGCGAAGTTTGGAGAGTTTAGCCTTATATCCTGCTAACTCTTTGTTTAGTGAGGGGTATCTTAATGTTGGTGGGCATGGCACTGATAAAACTATGCAGATGATAACAGATGCTGGCTTTAGTGTAGAGAGTATTGAGGAAGTTTAATGTTACCTTCTTCTGGTGTGTTTATAACTGGCACTGATACTGATGTTGGTAAATCGGTAGCTTCGGCATGGGTTTTGGGCCGTATGGGTTGGGATTATTGGAAACCCATTCAGGCTGGTTTAGAGGGGGGAGGAGATATATCTGTAGTTAAGCGTTTAAGTGGTTTGGATGAGTCGCATTTTCATGCTTCAACATTTAATTTAACTGCCCCTATGTCGCCTCATGCTGCTGCTAGGTTGGATAGTGTTGCTATTAAGCTTAGTGATTTTTCTCTACCTGATTGTGATAATCCACTTGTTGTAGAAGGGGCTGGTGGGTTGTTGGTTCCTTTGAATGACAGGGAATTTATTGTTGATTTAATTGAGGTTTTGGGCCTGTCTGTTGTTTTGGTTGTTCGTTCTGGTTTGGGCACTATTAACCATACTTTGTTAAGTTTGATGTTGTTACGGCAGAGGGGGTTAGATATTGCTGGGGTTATTATTAATGGTGAGTTAAATCCGGGTAATAGAGATGCTATTATTGAGTATGGCAAGGTTGATATTATATGTGAGATACCGTTATTAAATCCGTTAAATGCCGAAACATTAGCTAAAGTCTAAATGATTGTATTTATTATTGGTTCAAGGGAATAACTTCTTTTAACCCATAATAATTATAAGAATTAAACCGTTATTTTGTTCGTTCGGAACTATCATGAAAAAAAATATAAAAAAAGATCAATTCATAACCCTTGACCGTAACCACGTCTGGCACCCATTCACCCAAGAAGCTACCGCACCAGATCCAATCCCCATCATATCGGCATCTGGTGCAACTCTACATGCAGCAGACAATAAAAAATACCTAGACTTAATTTCATCTTGGTGGTTAACAACCCATGGTCACACACACCCAAAAATAGCAAAAGCTATAGCCAAACAAGCAAAACAACTAGAACAGGTAATTTTCGCTGGTTTCACCCATAAACCAGCCGTAACCCTTGCAACAAACCTCATAAAAATACTGCCAAAAAACCTGACAAGAGTGTTCTTCTCCGATAACGGTTCAACATCAGTAGAAGTAGCCTTAAAAATGGCAAGACAATTCTACCTAAACAAAGGGGAAAAAAGAGATAAATTTCTTGCTTTTGAAGGTGGTTACCACGGTGATACTGTAGGCGCAATGTCCGTTGGTGAAACAACCGGTTTTTTCAACCCATTCAAACCGATGTTATTTCCAGTAGATACTATACCCTTTCCCCAAACCTGGATAAATGATGAAGATGTAGAAATAAAAGAACAAAAAGCCCTTTTAGAACTTGATAAATACCTAAAACAAAACAAAAACCAATGCGCAGCAGTAATAATAGAACCCCTAGTACAAGGTGCTTCTGGTATGCGTATGTGTACCCCTAAATTTATGCAAAAAATGGCAGAAAAAGTAAAACAAGCCGGAATATTATTAATATGTGATGAAGTAATGACCGGATTCGGCAGAACAGGGGAAATGTTCGCAAGCAATAAAGCAAATATCAACCCAGATATAATCTGCCTGTCAAAAGGTCTAACCGCAGGCTTTATGCCCTTATCAGTTACCGTATGCACACAAGAAATATATAAAGGGTTCTTATCTGCAAGCTTTGATAAAGCCTTCGCCCACGGTCACTCTTTTACCGCAAACTCTTTAAGTTGCAGTGCTGCTGTAGCATCACTAAAACTATTCAAAACAGAAAAAACCTTTAAAAAAATAGCTAAAATTCAAAAAATCCATAAACAACGCCTAACACCACTATTAAAGCATGAAAAAATAGAAAAACCCTGCATAACAGGATCAATAGCAGCCCTAAATTTCAAAACTAAAGACCCCGGCTACACCTCTACAATAGCCCCCAAACTAAAAGAGTTCTTTATAAAACGCGGTCTACTAATAAGACCTCTAGGCAACGTATTATACCTAATACCACCATACTGCATAAGCAATGCAGACCTGCATCGAGCATGGGATGGTATCGAGGCCGCACTATTAGAGATGGATTATTAATTTGCTGTAAGTAGTTTATGAAGTATAAATTTAAATGGTGATATATTAATACAAAACCATAATGTTACCTGTAGGAGCGAGCTTGCTCGCGAATCTTTAGTTACCTGAATAAATAAGGAACAAGTTCACTCTTACTGGTTTTATTAGTACTTTGTTATTTGTTAGTTACTTTTTTAGAAAAAGCCGTTTTTGCCCCCATTGCCAATGAAAACAGGGCAGGGACCATAACCAGAGTAAATATTGTAGAAATCAATAAACCTCCTATAACAACGCTACCCAAGCCCCGGTATAGTTCTGAGCCTGCACCGGGGAAAAGTACTAGTGGTAATAGACCCAGCATTGAGGTTGTGGTGGACATAAAAATTGGGCGAACTCTTATTCTTACCGCGTTGGCTACAGCTTGGTTGGGGTCCATGTTTTCATCTTTTATAAAGCCTAGTGATTGATGGACAATTAAAATTGCGTTGTTTACAACAACACCAACCAAAATAACAAAGCCAAGCATGGTTAAAACATCCATTGCTTGAAAGTAAAACAGGTTTAGTGTCTTTAAACCTAACAGCCCACCTGCTGCTGCTAAAGGAACAGTTGCTATAATTACCAAGGGGTACAGGAACGATTCAAACAGCGCAGCCATTAACAAGTAGGTGATAATCATGGCTAAGGCAAACTGCCAAATCATGGCCTCTTTTGCTAATAGTAGCTGGTCTGCCCCTTCAGTAAGCCTTAACAATGTGGCCTCTGGTAGCCCCTCTTTGCGAACGGGAGTAACCATTTTTTCACTAATTAAGTTAACTGCGGTCTCCAAAGCCATGGTTCTTGGTGGTGTTATTCTCAGGGTTACAGTGCGTTCTCTATCTAGGTGGTCAACCTGTACCGGTCCTGCGGTTAGCTTTACATCCATAACTGCTGAAACCGGGATAATATCGCCATTGCTGGTGGGTAGAGGTATGTTGCCGACATTTTGCGTGTGGCTTAATAGACCAACAGGACCACGTAGGGTTAGGTCTATCTCCCTGCCATCAACAATAATATCATCTACCTTTAAGCCACCGTTAAAGGCATCCACTGTTTGGCCTATGCTAAAAGTTGATAAGTTGTTCTCTCTAATGGCTAACCGTTTGGGTATTAAATGTAACTCTGGATTGCCTAGCTCCATACCCGGTATTGGTCTTACCTGAGCATTTGGTATGGCCTCTTTTGCCATCATAAACAGCTTTTTAGCTAAACCGTTTAGGGTCTCAAGGTTTGGTCCTGTAATGGATAGATCTAATGATCTGCCACCACCAATACCCCTACCAAAAATTGAGCTTTGATTAACAATGCCTATAGTACCGGGAATTGATTTAATGGGTTTTTTCATTATTGGCAAAAGCTCTCGTACCCGTTTGGGGTCTCTTGTAGCACTGCCCATAAATACCCTTGGTCCCATTGTGACAAAAAATAGATTTCGCATAGCAGGTATTTCATCTACCTTGGCCGGGTCAGGGTCCCAATAAGGTTTTAACTCCTCCTCAACTCCCTGTGCTATTTCAGTCATTTCAGCCAAGTTATAACCAGGTGGTGGTATTAACATAGCAAAAATTAAATTTCTACTGCCACTTGGCAGATACTCAGCAGGGGGAATTAACATGATTGTCATGCCAAAGGCTGCACCTGTTAAGCCACCTACAACAAGCAGTTTAGAAAATAACCGTCGGTTGATTCTACTGATTATATTAGAGAGCCAATTGGCAAAAAAACCAGATTTTTTATCTTTAACTAAATAGCTTTTAGAAGACCTGCCTATAAGCTGATGGGCCAAAGTTGGTATAACACTTGTGGATACTAACAGTGAAAAAAGAACCGCAGCACAAAGGGCAACTGCTATATCACCAAACAATTGGGCTGCTTCTATCTCTAATGTTAAGATAGGTAAAAACACCGCAACTGTAGTGGCTGTTGCTATAAAAATTGCTCCCCAAACCTGACTAGCCCCTTGTACTGCTGCCTCAATACGCGACAGACCTTCATCTTTTAAACGTACTATATTTTCTAAAACCACAATTGCCGGGTCAACAACCATGCCAACAGCAAATGCTAACCCAGCAAGAGAGATAACATTAACAGTACGGCCCATAGCGTACATGGCAAGAAATGCTCCCACTATGGATATTGGTATTGCTAAGGCGATAATAATTGTGGCAGGCAGTGAACGTAAAAATAGCAGCAACGACCCCATTGCCAACACAGCTCCTATAAACAGGTTGTTTCGAACCAGTGTAATAGCAGCATGTATATAGTCGGTCTGGTCATAAACCATGGTTAGCTGCAAACCACGGCTAGGCAGAATATCTTTATTGAGATATGCAAGGGTTGTTTTAATCTCCTCCATTATCTCCAACACATTTGCGCCATTTGCCCGTACAGCATTTATAGCCATAATGGGCCTACCATTCGCCCTAACGTTAACTCGTGCTTCACTGTGGTTAAAGGCAACATCGGCTATATCGCCAATGGTTATAATGCCCCCATCACCTGAGCTAACTACTACTTCTTTTACCTGCTCTGGTGTTTTAAATTGTCCTAAAGTTCTAACTAAATATGCCCGTTTGTCTTCATCTAAGTTGCCTGCTGATATGTTGGCGTTTTCATTTCTTAAAACTTGGTTAATCTGGCTTATAGATATACCACGCATAGCCAGCCGATCAGGGTCAACCGTAATACGTAGTTCTCTATTACGACCCCCATATACATTAATTGTTGCTACCCCTGGTATACGCTCCATGGCTGCTTTTACAGTGTCTTCGACATAATCTAACTCTGATGCAACAGGGCGGCTATCTTTAGGGTCTATTCGGTTAAGTTTTATCCAGGTTATGGGGGCATCGTCGGAATCTGCACTTTTTAAGGTTGGGCGTTGGGCCTCAGAAGGGTAATCCTTTACCCTTTGTAATCTGTTGTTGGTCAACATCAAGGTGGCATCCATATCTGTGCCAGGGCGAAACTCCAGTTTAATTCTGGAACGTCTTGAAGTTGATGATGAAGTAATTTTAACAAGGCCAGGGACAGCCTTTAAAACATCTTCTTGAGGGATGGTTATTTCAGACTCTACCTCTAAAGGTGAAGATCCAGGCCAGTTGGTGGTTATGGTAATAATGGGTTTTCGCACATCGGGTATAAGCTGTACCGGAATTTGTACATAGGCTAATATGCCAAATAAAAAAACTAGCAACACCCCAACTATTACCGCTACTGGGCGTTTGGTTGAGACACTAACCAGGCTCATTTTACACCATCAATTTTAGTAGAAGGGCTTGAGCCAGTAAGCTGAGTTGTGCGCACCTTCTGCCCTGGGCGTAACCTTTCGTTACCTCGCACAACAACTTTTTGGCCCGCTTTAAGCCCTTTTATAACCTGAAAATAAGTGTTAATAGACGGCCCCAACTGTACGTCTGCCATTTTTATGGTGTCGTCATCAACAATAAAAACCAAGTTTTTATTACCTTTACGAATAACCGCATCTTTTAAAACCAGTAACATGGTGGCATTTGCCCCTAACGGAATTGTCAGCGCAACCTCTTCACCAGCTATAGTTTTGCTAGTTTTGTTTATTTTCCAATAGCTGGGTTGGTTACGGGAAACTGAATTTTGCCGGGGTAAAATTGTGCGTAGTGTAATAGTGTCTTCTACACCCTGTTTGGTAAAATAAACATTGGCAGTTGCTCCTTCCTTTAAGGTTGAAGCCATATTAGTTGGTATAAGTGCTTGTACCTCCAACTGGTTAGGGTCTAGCAGTGTAACTACCCCTTGTCCCTCTTTTAGCCACTCCCCTTGTTGAATTAGTTTTTTGGTGATAACTCCTGAGAAGGGCGCAGTAATTGTATGGCGATTAAGCATGTCATTTATCTGCATAAGCTTGGTTTTTGCTTGTTCTAAAATTGCACTACGCACCTCTTCTTCGGTTATTCTATCGTCTAACCTTTGGCGAGAGATGGCAGGGGTGTTTTTTAGTTTTTTGTCCCGGGCTAAGTTGTTTCTTGCATGGGTTAAATTTGCCTTGGCTTCAGCTATAATAGTTTGCTGTATCTGCTTTTGGCGTAGAATATCTAGTTTATCGACAACAACTAATGTTGCGCCTTTTTTAACTTTATCACCAGTCTGAAAAGGAGTGTTTAATACTAATCCATTTATTTGGCTGGCAATGGTTGCTTCTAAAAGTGGAATGACACTACCAGGAATGGCTCTGTTGGGTCTAGCTGGTTTTTCTAAAACTTCTGCAACCACAACAAGAGGAGCAGGGCGGGCTGCGGAAGCTTCATGAAATGGTATTGTCAGCAGAGATATTGTAGTTATTATTGTAAAAATACAAGGAGTTAAACGCATCTTTCACCTTTTAGCATTTAGGATAAAATATTATCCTAAAGCTTAAACAATTATATGTTTTTATAACACTTAAATTTACTAAATGTTCTCACTTTACTGGCACAACCTTTTGATTCACCTAGAAAAGTAACAAAACAATCGCATAACCAAGCAAGGTGTCTTAGGTTTTTTCTAATTACCAAGATAAACCAATATGTTGTACTACTATTGTACGCCCAATTTCTGAATCGAATAAAAATAGAGAATAGCATACTTAAGAGCAATTTCTTAAATATTACTTTTTAACTTTATAAAGATAATTTAACTCTCTCGTAAAGCTCTGGCAGGTGTAAGAGATGCAGCTCTTAAGGCCGGGTAAATACCAAAAAGTAATCCTGTTACACCTGCTGATACTGGGCCTAAAATAAGACTAACCCCAGAAAAAGCCACCTCCCAACCTGCTAACCACTGTATACCTAAAGCAGCAAGCAGGCCCAAAAGTGAACCCATAATTCCACCAGAGAGGGTCAGAAGTAGTGAATGGCATAAAAAAAGACTTACTATGCGTTTTTTTGTTGCACCTATTGCCATGCGTAGGCCAATTTCACGGGTCTGCTCAGAGATATTTGCCAACATGACATTCATAACCCCTATACCCCCAACCAACAGAGAGAGGCTAGCTATAGATACCATAACCCAAGCAAAAAGGTTTTGTGTTTCTCTTACTTTATGTAAAAGTTTTAACGGTACTACCATGCTAAAATCTTTAACGCTACGGTGAGAAACCTGAATGATCTCTTCAATTTGTTTAGCTATTGGTATAATTTCTTTTTCTGGTATTTTTCTCAAGGTAACAAGCAGGCCATCTAAAATTGGTTCGTTGGCAACAACTTTAGCAAAAGGGAAACCCCGCCAAGGCATTACAACTGTGTTATCAAAATCTAGGGAAGAAAGCCCGGTTCCCTCTGTTAGCAGCCTACCTTTGGCAACCATAATTCCAATAACTACACAAGGCACATTTTGTAACCTTATGGAGCTACCCACAGATACCTGTAGGTCAGAAGCAATTTTAACTCCCATAAGGCATACTCTGCTTTGTCTTACCATATCCTCTGGCAAAAGAGGCCGCCCATTTGCTACAGACCATTTTTCAGCTTTTAGCCACTCTGGGTTTACACCTAAAACAGTACTTAGACCTTTTTGTTGGTTGTTATAAGTTGCTATATTTGCAGCACGAGAAAAAAAACCGACACTGCCCCTATCTCCTAACCAAGCAGAAATTTTTTTTGTATCGGCAAGCACCAAACCATAAGATAGATTAGTAATTCCAACTCCCTCTCTAGCGTCTTCAACCCGTACAGTGTGTAGCCCTAAAGATGCTATACGGTCTAGTGCTTTCTGCTTTGCGCCCTCACCAATTGATAACATGGCCACCATAGCTACCACACCTATGGTTATACCTAAGCTGCCTAACAGTGAGCGAACCTTACGACGCAATAGTCCTGCCCAAGCATCTTTTAGGTCCAGGTTTAGCTCTTTTAAGATATCATCTATATGTATCATTAGACTTTATCCAGTTTTAGTATGTCCGACCCATAAGCCATTGCCTCTTTTTCATGGGTGACCATAACCACTGCTCGGCCTTTGTAAGCTTGTTCTTTAAGTAGCTCTAAAATTAATTTAGAGTTTGCAGCATCTAGACTTCCCGTTGGTTCATCGGCAAAAATTATTTGCGGATCTCGTACTAAAGCTCTTGCAAATACCAAACGTTGTAGCTCTCCACCCGATAGAGTATTAGGAGAGCGGTCGCCTAGTTTTTTTAGGCCAACATACTCTAAATGTTCTAAACACTGGTCCATATATTGGCTAGCATTGCTTAACCCGCCATACTGAAAGGGCAGTGCTACATTTTCTAAAACTGTTTTATGGGGTAGTACATGGGGAATTTGAAAAATAAAACCAAATGCAGCATTGCGTATATTGGCAAGCTTGGTTTCGTTCATAGTAGAGAGACAAGCACCATTAAATAAAACCTCACCCTCACTTGGTTGCTCAAGGCCACTAAGAAGGTTGAGAAGTGTGGATTTTCCAGCCCCGGATGGCCCTGTTATTACCAAAAATTGGCCGGAATTTACCTCTAGTGAAACAGTTGCAAGGGCAGTGACCAACTGTGTGCCTACTTGGTAGGTTCGCTTTAGTTTTTTGCCTAACAACAAAGCCATTATTGGCTGACCAACACTTGATCATCAATTTCTAGCCCGTTTATTACTTCTGCCCACTTACTATCAATACCACCAAGACTAACTGCTGTCTCAACACGGGATTCACCCGATTTTTTTATAACCACGGGCTTGCCATTGCGATATTGAACTGCTGTAACAGGTATTGTAATTGCGTCATTAAGAGTTTTATATGTGATAGTAAGGGCTGCTGACATGCCAAATTGAACGGAGTCAGAAACATTTTCGTTAAAAACTACCTTGGCTTTAAAACGTCGTAGGTGGGTCTGCTGTTTATCTTCTAGAGCTAAAGAGTCGATACTAGAAAGTGAACCTTGAAAGGTTCTGTCAGTAAAGGCATCTAGTTTTATATCTGCTCTTTGTCCCACAGTCAGTTTGGTTACATCAATCTCTCGTACCATAAACTCCACTACCATCTCTCTGGTGTCGGGTATCTCCATAAATGTTTGGTTAACCCAAATAGCATCACCTAACTGAATTTTGCGTTTTCCTTCAGGGCGGTGTAGCTCTTTATAGAATAAAATACCATCAATAGGGGCGATAATATCACACTGAGCAACGTTGTATTTAGACTTATCAAGTTTAGTTTTTCGGCGCATAACCTCCCTAGCCCGTAGGGTTACTGCGTCTTTTTTACGGAGTATTTCAAGCTCAGAAGTACGCTTAGTGCGTGCCAACTCATTTTTTGCCCCTTCTACTATAAGGTCAGACTCTCTGATTAACTGGGGCCACTCAAATTTATCAAAATTATCTAGTTCAGCTTTTGTTAGGGCTAAGGTCTCTTTAGCGTTTTGTACTTGATCTGATATTTTATCCCACTCACGTTGGCTAGCATGGCCCTTACTTAAAAGCATATCAAAGTCTTTAAGCTCACTAATTGCTATCTCTTGGCTTCTTTTAGCTTTTTGCATATTATTAAGAAGTATTTTGCGCTTTAATTTACCGCTGCCATTTCTCAAATCGTTTGCTTTAATTCGGGCAATCTCTAATTTTTGTACCATAATTTCAATTTTTTGCGACTCTTCTTCTTTCTGTAACAACAGAGCTTTTTGGGCTGCCGAAAACCTTGCTTCAGAATCCATAAGTTCCATTTCAAATTTTTCTAATTTTTCCATAAAGGGTTTGGTGTCAAAACGCGCTACGACCAAGCCTTTGTTAACAAATTGACCTTCATCAATCATCCAAGTCAATGTAGCTTGGTTGCTTGATATTAAAGACTTAATTGGGGCTACCTTAGCTGGGCGAACCACCCCTCGTTCGTGTATTTGCAAAGCAAAACTTTTTTTGCTTACTTTAACCCAATGGGTCTTGGTTATATTTATATCATCTGTATCCCACTGCATAGCACCGACAATAACCAGGATAACCAGCAGCAAAATTCCGCCTCCTAAAACGGATTTACCAACATTTAAATTATTTTTAGGAGATAGGGACATATTATTGGGCCTGTTTAACAGCTGGTTTTTTTAATGGGTCTAATTTTACTGGTAGCATTTTTGTCTGTTTAGACGGGGTTGGTTCAACCTTATTGGCTGGTATTTTAAGGGAAAGTTTTAACCAATCTAAGTTTAATATACCTAAATTATAAGCAAGATTCACCGCCATCATATTATATTTCATCTGGTTTCTAACAATATCTAATTCAGCTTGAGAAAATGCCTGTTCTGCATCCAAAAGGTCTAAGTTATTGGTAAGGCCACGTTCATAACGTAGTTCGGCTAACTCCAGTGCTAATTGAGCCTGCTTTAGTTGTGCGACACTAATACGATATCGCCTTTTTTCTACTTCAAGATCTTGGTGCAAAACTCTAACGTTGCGTTTTAGACGACGTGCAACGGTTGCTCTGTCTCGCAGCAAACTGTTACGTAAGGTTTCTTCGCGTTTTAAATTGGCCTTTTCATTAAACCTTCCCAAAGTGGAAGATATTTGTAGGTCAACCCGCCATTGGGTATTGTCAGAATCTACTGAAGTTGATTCGTCACTCTGCTCTCTCTGTGTTAAAGCTAACTTAAGATCGGCATCCGGTAGAAGCCCTCTTTTTGCTTTAAAATAGTTTAAATCAGAAATTTTTTTCTTAATTTGCATAATCCGCCATTCTGGATGGTTGGAAAGAAAATCTTTCTGCCAATTAGCCGGTAAATATGGTTCAATATTTATTAAACGTTCATCAAACACCAAAGTATCCATACTGTCTAATGAGAGCAATTCACTTGCGGTTTCTATATCTTTTTCATGTTGACGGATTTGATCTTTATGTTGGTTTTTAGTGTTTAAATAAGCTAGTTCAGCACGATATACATCAACTTTAGACTCTAATCCTACATTCTGGCGGGCTACGGCTCTCATCTGGTTGGCTTGTGCCCTTTGAAGAGATAGTTCAGATTTTGCCAAAAGACGGTTGGATAAACTGACATTAAAAAATGTTCTGACAGCAGATAAAATAATTTCTTGTAGCTTTTGTTCGTTGCGAATATGCCCCTGTTCTCTTCTTAGTTCTGCTATGGTAAGTGGTAGTCTTGTGTATTTACTACCCCAACGGCGAAACAGCCTTTGGGATATATTGATATATTCCCTAGCAGAAATTATATCACTACCTCCATCAGTTGCAACTCGGTCTCCCACCACCCCCACCGTAATTTGGGGCCCCAAGGTTGTCTTTCGTTTTGCCTCTATTCCTAAGCTTTGGGTTGAGCTGGTGCTAGAAGTGCTAAAACTGCTTATTGGTTGCCACTGGGTTGTAAATTGATATTGTGATTGGCTCAAGTCTAAATCGTTGGTTAAGCTGGTCTCTTTAAGGGCTAAAGCAGCATCACTCTTTTGTAATGTTAAATGAACAAATTGAATTAACTCGATGGTGTCTGGCGTGTTATCTTTTGCCAAAAGTGTAGCTGGATTGAAGCAGAGCAAAGAGCAGAATAATAAAACAAAATAAATCATAAGGCTTTTAATTAATTTGTTCTTAATTGGATATAACATTTATAGCGATTATACGCTTATTATACACACGAACTCATCCAAATAGCCAAAAGCTTATACGCAGACGAAGGGGTATTCAGCAATTAGATAACAAAGTATATACCTAGTGCTTAACTACTATCGATATTGTGTCTGAGGAAAAAAATAGGGGTATTAATACGGCCAAGTAGCTGCCGTGTTAATAAACCTAAATTTGGCAGATATTTGCTCATTTATGGCGCAACATATTGAATTTGTTAAAAAATAATAAAAGTCAATATGTTGCACCTTTAATGTATGTCAAACTGCCAAATTTAGGATAAATAAAATCTAGTAAGTAAAGGAATATACTGAACTACTACCAGAACTTAATGTACCAGTTCTAGTTGAAGTTTCACCATTAATTACAGCTGTTAATGTGAATGAGACACTAGAGCTACCGCTGAAGTATCGAATATACGCATAGTAGGTACCTGATGCAGCGGAACTAGTCCACACAATGTTTTCACCTGTGCCTGCAGATCCAGTGTCATCAACATCGAGAGATCCCGTATTGCTATTACAAGATGCAGAAGTGTTTGAATAATAAATTTCATTACCACAAGGGTCGGTAACATGCAGGTCTAAATCAACACCGGAGTTATTCCAGGTAGCTAGGTTAAACCTTACTACACCAGATGAACCGCTGAGTGAATCGTCGGATGTTGACTCACTAGAGCTATCGTCGCTTGAGCCGCCAGCTACAGCATAAGCAGCACCACCAAGGGCTACAGCACCTAGTCCTGCTAAGGCAGCGGTACTCATGCCTGCTGTTCCCGCAGCTGCGGTTGTTGCAGTTGCAGTAGCTGTGGTTGCAGTAGCTGTTGTTGCAGATGCCGTTGCAGTTGTTGTACCTGCGCTAACTGCTCCTGCACCAGCAGCTGATCCCCCAGCTGCAACTTGACTTACTACCCCTGCCACAACACCAAATTTTGCTGCTGATACCACAACATCAGTTACAATATTATCTGCAAAGCCAGCAATTTCGGTGGGAGCTTTGGCAAGTTCAGAATAGACCTGCACCGGATCTTGAGGAGCACTTTGTGATTCTTGTGGGCTACCTTCCACCACTTTAGCTTGGAAAGTTTGAGATTTAACCACAACATTTTTACTGTTTTTTGCCAGAATCAGGTAATCAATGTTACCTGCATTTGCAGCAGGTGCTGGTAGGGTTCCAGCAAATTGATTGTTGCCCATATTTTTCATTGCGACAAAGTTAAAATTTTTGCCTTCTGCTGCCTTAAAATATGTCCTAACGACATCAATTCCCGATGGGTCAGTAACGGTAGCTTGTATTTGCAGACGGTTTCCTGAAACAGCTTGTGCTATGCCCTCATGAACAATTTTTGTCCCTGATGCTGCTGCTGAGGCGGTTTTAGTAATAGGTACATTTAAAAAAACCATTAAAGGAACCACAAATATTGTGACCAGTTTTCTTAGCGATTTTCTCAACTTTCTTCTCCCCCGAAAATATGTTGGATTAATATTTTATGTGCAAGAAATAATTGTTTATTGTATTTAGCTCTGGCAGACATTTACACAATTATTTACAATTGTTACGAAACCATGTTAATTTTATACAACTCCTTACAATGTAATACAGCAAGATTACTGTTTGCAATATACAAAATTTATCCTTTGTTCAAAATTAAGGCGATAGAAGCAATAATTTGGCGAAACTTTTTTAAAATTAATATGTGTTTTTATTTTATAAATATGATGTTGCTATAATTTTATAACTATATGAAATTATATATAAATAGTAAAAATATAACAAAAAATATTGCTAAATAATTATTGTAATGTTTGTATACATTTAGTCACGTACTTGTTATTATATGGCATTGTAAAAAAAAATTTAAAATTATTATTAACGAAATATAACTTCTGAGCAGAGATAATTCAGTGCTAAAAAAAATCTTTATATCAGCAGTTGTTCTGTATTTATGGGGCTTAAGTTCCCCATATTCAATTTATTCACCAAGCTTATTACTGGCTGGCGAATCCAATGCAACCCAAGGGGTTGAGCAATCTTTTCTTAATAGTTTAAAGAATAAATCTCAGTTTGTAATTGCAGTTTTACCAATGGAAAACTTAACTGTAACTGGAGATATTCAGCACCATTTCCGTATGCGAATAATCGATAGGCTACAGACAAAAGGTTTCACTTTGGTCGATGAAAATTTAATCGATAAAGGTCTAAACAAAGTTGGTGTTTCTCATGCAGGGCAAATAGGTCTGCTCTCATTTGCTCAGTTAAATAAAATTGTACAAGCAGACGCTTTTCTATCTGGTGCTGTGGAACAAGCCTCTACCCAACATGCCGGAGTTTATAATGCCTATGTTTACTCTTGCTCGTTAAAGTTACAAGATCCTCAAGGTAAAGTAATATGGTGGGCAGTACAGGAACGTATCGCCAAACGCAGGTTTGCTATTGATCCTATTAATGCTTTACTAGATGTGGCCTTGGTAAAAGGTGGCGGTGATATGAAAGAGGCTGCTATGGCTTTGGCTGATAGACTGTTAACTTCACTGCCCCAAGGTCCAGTTTCTGTATCAATTGGTGATTCACTATTTGATTCGGCAATAGAAATTACCGCAACACCTGGATAATCGAAATTAAATATAATTAATCAGGAGATATAATGTATACAAGCTATTTGAAAAAATACCCTTTAATTTCACTGCTTTTGTTTATAATGACCTTAGCAGGATGTAGCTCTACTCCTACTCAACCTCCTACAACATTAGATACAGCTAAAAGCTCCCCATCTGCCCCTGTTAGCAAAAAAATGGATGTTCCATATTTAGGTACAGTAGCTGTGGCTGAGATAACCCTTGGTCATCCATCTGCCAAATTAATGTTTAAACAAGATGTGGTGCGGAGCATGACAGCAAGCTCTATGGTGAGCCATGGAGGTTTCAGGGTAATAGACTGGAACCGCTTAAAACAAGTTCTATTTCGCCGTAATCTTCAGTGGTCAGATGTTGTATCAGATAAAAAACAGCGTCGTGAACTAAAAGATGTCCTATTAAACGATTATTTTTTAGTTGGTAGTGTTAGTTCCTATGGTGAACGCTGGGACTTCCAAGCCAGTGCTTTTAATAAAAATAAAACTCAAATTGCTAAGGTGCAGATTGACCTACAGCTAAAAGATGCCTCAACAAATGAAATTGTCTCATCAGTACGAGGTATAGGTGAAGCCAAGCGTACTGTGTCTCAATCTTTAGGGTTTGGTGCTGCTGGTGGCAGTGACCCAACCTTGGCTACAAATGCATTAAACTTAGCAATTGCCGATGGTGTCTCACAGATGATCACAACAGTTGCATCAGCAAACCGCAGTGTCACGGTTGCATCAAGTGGAGCAGTGGTTACAAAGCAAGACTCAACCTGGATAGAGGTTGAGGGTAAGGCATCCGCAGTTTCTGGCAAAAAACTTGCCCGTAAGCAGGCTTTGATGGACGCTTATAGAAAAGCCATTCGCAAGCAAAAAAAAGCGGGTAACAATATGACCCGTAGTTCCAGTAACTATTTTCAAAGGTATGAAGTTGTATCCGAGGGAGTAGAGGGAGATGATTATCTGGTTAAATTTCGTGCTTTAGTTGCGCAAAGAAGTTCTATGGCATCAGATGAAGAAGCTGACTTTACAGACTTTTTTTCCCAGATCGGTGCGCCAAAATTGCTTTTTTTCTTAACCGAAATAAAAGCCGACAAAGAGAAATCAGCAGGCATAATATTTGATTTAAG
>JADGBW010000120.1 GCA_015231305.1 Magnetococcales bacterium
ACATCAGGTGAAAGCTGTTTTATAACTTTAATGTCAACAAGCCCGTCCCTCATATAAAAGCGTATTTCATGACCGGTTTTTTTTGCCCATGCTCGCCAAAAATCAACCACCATACCTGCTGGCTCACCAAATGATGTCATTTTGGATAAGGGGGGATAGTCACGGTTTATAGCAACTATTAAAGCTTTTTTATTACCTTGGGATGTCCAACTCCTGGTGATATGCAGCCTCTCTTTGGTAGATATTTTATCAAAGCCAGCATTTATCTGTTGTAACCTGTCTTTGTCACCATCTTTTACAGCCACAAACCAATCGTTTGCATAGAGCAGCTGCGATGGTTTTATTCTATATTTATTTAAAAGATTAGCTTTTTGTAGATGATAGATACCTGTTGGTGTGTCAGCAGCAAATGCACGCAATTTACCAGACTTTAAAGCAACTATTATTTCATCATAACTTGGGTAAGAGACTATAGTTTCTGGGGGTAATTTTTTTTTTAAATAACCTTCAACAAAATCACCATTTAATACTCCAACCCTGTATGCTGCAACATCGGTTAAAGTGTTAATTGTAGGTAGGGCTTTATGTAGAAATATATGGGTGCTAGTACGGCTTAGAGACTGGCCATAATCTAAAAATTTATCACGCTCTTTATTATAAAAAAGGCCAGCATGAGTATGGGCTTCTCCTTTAGCTACTTTTTTTAAGCTTTCATCCCATGTGTAAGGTTTAAACTCGACTTTTATATCGTTTTTTTTAGACCAAAGATGCCAAAGATCAATAATTATACCTGATGGTTTACCTTGTTTATTCTGAAATTGAAAAGGGACACAATCTAGGCAATACGCAACCTTTATATTTGGAATATCATCTACATTTTTTTGAGCTTGGACCATACCTATGGAAAAAGCATAATAAAGAATAATGAAGGTAAAAATTGTTATTATTTTGGTTGCGGTTTTACTCATTAATAATCATTCCAAAAAAATTTTGGTTTTCCATAACTTAAAATTTTGCTTTGTTAAAAAAACTATTTGTATAAGTTATATACTTCTTTAATTTTATCGCTTTTAGGGGCAAGTTTAATGGCTTTAATTAACATTTTTCTCCCCTTGGGTTTGTTGGTAATTAAATAACCTTCAGCTAAACTAGCATATTTTTCTGCTACGTTAATTTGTAAACTTGTTGCTACACTATTGTATTTATCTAAAGAGCGAATATTATTAATTTTATGTAGTGCATTATTACCAACAGGGCTTGAAAGACGATTGTTAGAAATATCAATTTTAACCAACCCCACAAAACGATCTATAACTTTTTTTAACAATTTTTTTGCTTGAGGGTTGTTGGGGTGTTTCTCTAATACCAAGTTGATTTTTTCTATAGCATTTTTACCAATAGGCCGCGTTAAGCGTCTAGCAATAATATCATTATTTGCTGCCTTTAATAGTGCGATATCAGTTTTATTAAGGTCACTTGCATGCTCTATAAGTTCTTTTGGATTATTAATATTTATCTCAGCTATTTTTTCGTTGTTAATAGCTTTATTTAGGTCACTTGGCTGCTTAATTGGTTTGTTTTGTGTTTCTAGGTTTTTCTCAACAATAATTTCGTTATTGTTTGCTTTAATAGGTGTATTGGGTAAAGTAGCAGGCTGTGTATTTACTACGTTACCAATTACTTTTTCAAGGTTTAACCTAGAAATGTTTGTTGGTAGTTTTTGTATTGTACTGTTAGTTGTTTTGTCAGTAATAACTACTGGTAACTGTTCTTTTGTTTTGGTTTTGGTTATAGCATTAACTGTTTTCGTATCAACTCTCTTTTTTGTATTATTTTCAATTTTAATTTGGCTTGATAATATAGGAGTTTCAACTTTTTTTGTAGTGTTGTTACTGTTTGACTCTACCACCTCAATTTTTGCTACATCAATTTTTGCAGTTTCTACTATTTTTTGCTTGTTGGTATTAGGTATAGCAATTTCTGCTTTTTCTGCTTTTTGTATTTTTAAAACAGTGGGCTGGTTTGGTTTTATTAGCCATAAAACTACAACTGCGCCAATTAATGCTGTTAACATGTGAGAAGCGGTGGTTTGTAGCTTTTGGTAAATTATAGCGTTTGGTTTAGGGGTGGGTATATCTGCTATATTTGGCTTTTCTTTATCTTTATCCGCTCCAATATTTACTGTTTCAGGATTAATGGTAGGATGGGGTGTTTCTTTATGTGTTGCCAAGTTTTCAAATCGATCTAGGGAAGCTAAATGAGCATATATCAAAGGCAGAATATTTTTTTGACGAAAACTAATAAAGACCTCAGCATCTAGGGTGGCAAATTTTTGTTTATCAACAATATAAAAACCTGTAAAACACTTTTCACTATGTTTATTGCTTAAAACTTTCTTTGGCACTAACAACCCAGCATCATCCAACAGCTTAACAAATAGCTCAGTTTTTTGCTCTTCTCGTTTTAAGTTTGAAAAAAAATCAATTTTATCTTGTAATAGCTCTGTTGGAGACCCATCTTCATTAAACAATGGTAAACCTTCTGTTTTTTTAAAGTGTGGAGCTTCAATATCCACTAAAAGGGACTCTTTACTTTCAGCATTTATTTTCGTTAAACCAAAAGGGTAGCAACGTATACGGGCAGGGATATAATCATAAATCCATACTCCGTTATTATCTACAAAACGATTTTTATCTTTAGCAGATAAAGCGAAAAGAGCTATTGGTAACTTTGTTGTAGTAGTGGTAGGGCCAGGAAAAACTATGGGAAAATAACGAGAAAGTTGGATTATTTCAAAGTGATAAATAGGGTTAATTGTAATATTTTTTGCCAGAGGGTAACAATCAATAGAACTGAACCTGAGATCTTTGTGTTTGTTAAAGCTTAAATGTTCTATTGATGTGGACATTGATTAGGTTAGCCATTGTTGTTAATGGTATTTATAATACTCCACTCTAACATGGTATTATAACGAATTGCAGGTTTAAATATAGTAAACTCAAAAATTGCTAATATTTATTTTAAGAAATTATTTACTATTATTTTTGCATATGAAAACACTATATTTTACACATAAATAAGTGATAGAATATGCTCAAATGAGAAGATTTTTACAAAACATGAGTGGCAAACCATAAATAATGTCTCAAATCAATAATCTATGTTCTGTTAAAGATGATATCACATTTGTTTCTTGTGTTACTAATTTCCTAGACTCCTTGGAAATGCGCCAGAAACTTCTGCTGTTACTAGTTTTTCCCATTTTAGGCATGGTCTCTTTCTCCCTTTATTTAGTAATAGATAAAGCAAAAACATCCAATAGAATGGATAACCTCAAACAGTTGACTGAGATAGCTGCGGTTGCTGTAAACATGGTCTATGAAATCCAAAAAGAAAGAGGTTTATCGGTTGCTTATATTAGTAGTGAAGGCACAAAATTTAAAAAAGAGATGTTTTCACAGAGAGAATCTACTGATGCACTTATAAAAACCTACAAAAGCACATTGCTACGTTTTGAAAGTAAGAAGATTGATTTTCTTGGTTATCAAGAATATCAGGAATTAATTCAGAGTAACTTGGAAAAAGTACTTGTTATTCGTAAGGCTGTATCTGGGTTTACCAGCACCCCTATAGATGTACTTGATCTTTATACGTCTGTGAATAAGTCGGTTTTAAGTTTGGTTTATCATATTACCAGTATAAGCCCCAACATAGAGATAGCACGTTTAGGCTCTTCATTTCGTAACATTCTTGAAAGCACTGAAAGACTTGGTCTTTTACGGGCAATAATAAGCTTAGTGCTGTTGGAGAAAGAATTTGATCAGCAGGAGTTTCGTTTTGTCAGTGCTGTTGAGGCTGAAAGGCAACTTTTTTTACAACAATTTCTCGATATTTCTTCTACCAACCTAAAAGCTTTATATCAAAGAAAAATTTCTTCGCCAGTTTTTATAAATATAGATAGGGTTTTAGAGACTACCCTAAATGGTGGAACCGATGTTTCAGTAGATAATATTGGGATTGATGTACATCAGTGGTTTAGAATTGCCACTGCTGGTATTCAACTAATGACTGAAGTAACAGACCAGACTGCTAAGATGTTTATGGCTAAAGTTCATGAGTTAAACGTCATAGCATGGCATACTGTTAGGCTTAATATAATTTTAACTCTGCTTATTATTATTGCTGCTTTTGGGTTTGTCTGGTTTATATCCCGAAGCATAATAAGTCGTATCAACCGTTTAACACATGTTGCTGATCATATATCCAAAGGCGATTGGTCTATAAGAATTAAGCAAACTGCAAACGATGAGCTTGGTTTGTTAGGTCATACGTTTAATAAAATGACTCAACAAGTTGGCTCTCTGGTAGAAGAGTTAAATTTTCAAAAATTTGCTTTAGACGAACATGCAATCGTCAGCACTACAGACGTAAGAGGCAATATTCTCTATGTTAATGATAAGTTTGTCTCTATATGTGGCTATTCACGAGAAGAGTTAATAGGAAAAAACCATAACCTTATAAAATCTGACGAGCATCCTGTCGAAATGTATAAGGATCTATGGAAGACAATATCTAAAGGTGAAACATGGCATGGTGAACTAAAAAATAAAAAAAAGAATGGGGGCCATTATTGGGTTCGCGCAACCATTTTGCCACTAATGAACGAGAACGGCAAACCTCACACCTATATATCAATCCGCACTGATATAACCGATAAAAAAGATCAGGCTGAAAAACTCATTTCGTCCAGTAAAAAAATGCAAAAACAGCAGAAAGTCTCCGATATTTTAAGAGAAATAATGGAGATGGGTATGTTACCAATAACCTTGGATGAATATTTAAACCGAGTATTGGAAATTATACTTTCTGACAACCTTGAAACATTTTTATTGCCAAAAGGTTCTATATTTCTTGCTGATAACAACAGCGAAGAACTAAACATGGTAGCACATAAAAATTTACATGTTCCTCGCTTGACCGAATGTTCTGTTCTGCCTTTTGGAAAATGTATTTGTGGACGTGTAGCTAAAAACAAAAAGGCTATATTTATCAACTGTGTTGATGATCAACATGATATTCGTTTTGATGACATGCCCCCACATGGTCACTACTGTTTACCAATTACCAACGAGGGTAAGCTTCTTGGGGTTCTTAATGTTGAAATAAAAGAGGGCACAAAGAAAGAGAAAGCATTACAGGAGTTTTTAGAGTCTGTCACAGCAATTTTATCTTTGGTTATTGCCCAAAAACAGATTGAAGAAGAACTTAACGCTGCTAGAGATAGCGCAATGGATGCCAGCAAGACAAAAAGTGACTTCTTGGCTAACATGAGCCATGAAATCCGAACTCCCATGAATGCAATTATCGGAATGAGTCACCTAGCCTTACATACTGACTTAAACCGAAAGCAGAAAGATTATATAAACAAAATATACAACGCTGCAAATTCACTGCTTGGTATTATAAATGACATTCTCGACTTTTCTAAAATGGAAGCTGGAAAACTGGAAATGGAGAACACTCCATTCCGCTTGAGTGATGTACTAGATAGTGTCTCTGACCTTATTACAGTTAAGGCCCGCGACAAAGATTTAGAGCTGTTATTAGATGTAGATCCACTAGTACCTCATGGGTTAATTGGTGACCCTTTACGTTTGGGGCAGGTTCTTACCAACCTTGGTAATAATGCAATTAAATTTACTGATGTTGGAGAGATTGTTATAAGGGTAAGAATTAAAAAGGCTGACGGAAATAAGCTTGTTTTAAAGTTTTCGGTAACAGATACAGGTATAGGCCTTACCCAAAAACAGGTTGCTAAACTTTTTCAATCATTCAGTCAAGCAGACGCATCTACAACTAGAAAATATGGTGGAACCGGACTTGGGTTAACTATCTGTAAACAGTTAACAGAGTTGATGGGTGGTAAAATATGGGTAGAGAGCAAAATTGGTGTTGGTAGCACTTTCTTTTTCACTTCAGTTTTTTCCATATCTACAGAAATTAAATCTCTATGCAGTATTCCAACTGAAAATATACGCGGCTTAAATGTGCTGGTTGTTGACGATAGCCCAACTTTTTTGGAGATAATGCGGCAGCTAGCTACTAGTTTATCATTTTGTGTTGAAACCGCCTCAAGTGGGTTAGAGGCAATAAATTTTGTTAAAAATAGAGACAGTTCTAACAATCCATTTAAAATTGTTTTTATGGACTGGAAAATGCCGGAAATGAATGGAGTTGATGCCTCAATAAAAATACAGAGTGATAGTAGCTTAAGTAAGACCCCAAAAATAATTATGGTATCCGCTTATGAGGCAGAGACTATTCTACGTAGTAAAGATAATTTTAAAATAGATGGCTTTTTAACAAAACCGGTCACATCATCCTCTTTATTAGATATGTCCATGGTTACAATGGGTTATAACGATCATCTATATGAAAACTCTCAATCTGCTGATCTAGAGGAGTTATCTTACGAACCTGAAATTGTAAATAATATTAGGGGAGCTAAAATTTTATTAGTAGAAGATAATGAAATAAATCAACAGATTGCAAAAGAGCTGTTGGAGATGATCCCATTTATAGTGGTTGTAGCTAACAACGGTCATCTAGGTATTGAAAAAATAAAATCAGAAAAATTTGATGCAGTTCTTATGGATATTCAAATGCCTGTAATGGATGGTTATGCTGCAACCAGAAAAATTCGTCTTGATAAACAATTTGATTCATTACCTATAATAGCCATGACCGCTAATGCTATGGCAGGTGACCGAGAAAAAGCTTTGGCTACAGGTATGGTTGATCATGTAGCTAAACCAATTAACCCCAAAAAACTATTTGAAGCACTGGCAAAATGGATTAAACCCGGAGAGCGGGATATTCCGAAAGAGTTTTTAGTTAGAGAGCAAGCAACTGAGTTAGCAACCATACCGTTACCACAACTACCTGGTGTTGATATGAATGCTGGTGTTGCCCGTCTGGGAGGCAACAGAGCTTCTTACTTAAAGCTTTTGCAAAAGTTTGCCACAAACCAAGAACACGCTGTTAATAAAATTCAAGTAGCCTTGCAAGAAGGCGATCGTGAATTGGCAATACGCTTAGCCCACACCCTAAAAGGCACTACAGCAAGTATAGGGGCAATGGAGCTATCAAACATAGCTAAAGATCTGGAGTTAAAGCTAATTACAGATCAAGGTGACCCTGAGCAATCCCAGTTAATTGCTGTTGCAGATGGTTTAGCGACACTCATAGCCAATATCAATTACAGCCTTGTACCAAAAAACCATGATTCTAACCAGCAGCCACAAGATGTTGAGTTGCCACCATCACAAGAGATTATTAGCCATATTAACAAGATTAAAGATATGATTTTGGAATATGACTCTGAAACTGAAGAGGCTATCGATGAGCTTATGGGGTTAAATTTAAGTTCATCTCTTAATAACAGCCTTCAAGAAGTGCAAAAATATGTGGGACAGTACGATTTTGATAGTGCAAGTGAAGCTCTTGAGACACTAGTAGCAAAAAATATTGTTTAAAAGGAGTAGGGGCTTTAAGTACTTAGACCCTTTATACAGTTAGATAATGGATAAACCTAACCAAGAAATTATGACAATTCTAGCTGTTGATGATGTACCAGAGAACCTGGATGTTATCAAAGGTATTTTAGTGCCAGAATATCGAGTAAAATCTGCTATTAATGGCATGATAGCCCTGAAAATTGCAAAAAAACAGCCTCCAGACCTAATACTTCTAGACATCATGATGCCAGACATGGATGGTTATGAGGTTTGTAAAGAGCTAAAAGAGCATGATACCACTAAAGATATTCCTATTATTTTTGTCACAGCCATGGATGGAGAGAGTGATGAAATAAAGGGGTTTGCTTTGGGGGCAGTAGACTATGTCACAAAACCTATATCTCAATCTATATTAAAAGCGAGAGTTTCTTCACAAATAGCTTTAGTACAGGCACAACGAGAATTACAGATAAAAAATAACTACTTGCAGTTTGAACGTGACCTAGTTGAAAATATTGTAAAAAAACTACATAACAACCCACATTTTGACCCTCGTAATATCCGCTTTGTAGCTGAACCACTAGAAAAAACTAACGGTGATGTGTTTTTTTCTGCATTTAAACCAGATGGTACTCAACACATACTATTGGGTGATTTTACCGGACACGGATTGCAAGCTGCTGTAGGTGGTCCTCTAGTTGCTACCTTTTTTTATCTGCGAACTTTAGATGGCATTAGCAGTTTGGATATATTAAAAGAGATTAATACAACTCTCTACAACCAACTACCAGCCAGCACGTTTATGGCTGCTGTTTTTGTTGAGGTAACACCAAAAAGAGATAAAATAAAACTTTGGAACGCCGCTCTTCCCGCTCAATTATTGATAAATGATGGAGAAAATATCGCAACACATTTTATCTCTAATATGACTCCACTTGGTGTTACTGACAAGCTTATTATAAATGATTGTGACTGGGTAAATTTCCAGAATGATACCAAACTTTATCTATACTCTGATGGTTTGGTAGAGCCTATGAATAATAATGCTGAGATGTTCGGTGTTGAAAGGCTGGAGAAATTGCTAATCCAAACTGCTTCAGGTGATATTAATTTTAATGATGTCATCCAACATATTATAAATTTCGGTAAAGATAGTATTCAAATAGATGATATTACCTTGGTTGAATTGCAAAAATAATATATATTAAGAGAGTAGGGGGGTGGTACTGTAAGGTTGTAGCTTAAAATGAATCAAATAGAGCAAAGAAAAACAATTTTAGCAGTAGATGATACCCCAGAAAACCTTGATATTATTAAGGGTATTCTTATACCTGAGTTCAAGGTAAAAGCAGCTATAAACGGAAAGATGGCAATTAAAATTGCTGAAGAACAAAATCCTTCCCTAATTCTTCTCGATATCATGATGCCAGAAATGGATGGTTATGATGTGTGCAGAAGACTTAAATCCAATATTAAAACTGCTAGTATACCAATAATTTTCGTAACTGCCATGTCGGAAACCGTAGATGAAAAAAAAGGTTTTGATGTGGGAGGTGTCGATTATATCACTAAGCCAGTAAACCCCAGTATAGTACAAGCTAGGGTCCGCACCCATATTGCTATGGCCGATCAACAACGGGCCTGTGAGTTAATGGTTGAAATACGCACCAAAGAGCTGCAAAAAAGCCAAAGAGCTGCAATACGTATGTTAGGAGAGGCAGGACACTATAACGATAGTGATACAGGAGTACATATCTGGCGTATGGCTGCTTATGCTGGAGCACTAGCTCGTGCTGCTGGATGGTCAGTAAGAGATGCACTATGGTTGGAAATGGCTGCTGCTATGCACGATTCGGGAAAAATCGGGATATCCGACTCAATATTAAAAGCACCGCGCAAATTAACTGAAGAAGAGTTCAATGAGATGAAAAAGCATTCATCAATTGGAGCTAGAATTCTAAGTATTAGTAGCGATACCCCTCTATTTAAAACAGCAGCAGAGATAGCCTATGGTCACCATGAAAAGTGGAACGGAAGCGGTTATCCCCAAGGTTTAAAAGGTGAAGAAATACCAGAATCAGCCCGCATAGCAGCTGTTGCTGATGTATTTGACGCTCTTACCATGAAACGTCCTTATAAAGAACCTTGGAGTACTGAAAAAGCCTTTGCAACTATTAAACAAGAAGCCGGAATACACTTTGACCCTAAGCTTGCAACTTACTTTCTTGATATTAAAGATGAAATACTGCATTTGAAAGATGTTTGGGCAGATAAAGAGTAAAAACAAATATTACATAGAAAAGCTAAATATTATTTCAGGTTAGGGATTAGCTCTTTGTTTTGCAAGCGTTTTTTCGCAATCTCTTGATTGGTAGACTTAATTTTTGCAATTCTAACAGCGATAGAAGGGTGGGTTTTATATCCTTCAAGAGCAATAGTTGGCGGGTCTTCAGCTGCCCACCTTTGCCAAAAATCAATTATTTTATCAGGATCATAACCAGCTCGTGCGGTAAAATAAGAGCCGACATAGTCTGCTGAATGTTCACTTTCTTTATTTGACCCTTTGGAACGTAAAGATATATGGGCAAGTTCATGGCCTAATATCCAAGCGAGCTGGTCGTCATTTTTTAAAAACCGTAACATACCAGTGGTTATATAAACCCGTAAATTATCTACTTCTGCTGCACTAATAGAGTTCACAGTATACAGCGAAATAGGATGCCTGCAGATTGGTTCAGGGTTTACAACAACATTGGAGAGTTCACCACGTTGGTTTTTAACAGTTAGTGTAACCTGTTTTTTTTTATTTATAGTTGGCAACAACTCACTTTTAACCCATGCATCTACATTTTTATCAGTTTGCATGGTTAACTTAGAAGTGTTAATCCCAACAATTTGATCACCTTTTTTAAGCCCGGCTCTATCGGCAGGGCCGTTAGGGTGCAGGTATATTATTTGAGGTTCAACTCCAACACCAAAAAGATGTTGGTAACTTTTTTGAAAAGGTTTAGCATAAAGAGCACTATATCCTAAACCAATACCTAAACTACCTTTAACACTACCACCACAAAACGATGCATTAGCCTGGGTTAGTCTGTGCCAAACTTCAGTAAGCTGCAACTGTCGTTGGTGCTGTAATTCAACAGCTCTATCTTGCAATTTATTAAGAGTTGCAGAGGCAATAACAATTGGTATCTCTGGTGGTTGGGGTCGTGAGACACACGAGACTAAAAACAGAGTGCAAATAGCTATAAAATTTAAAAAAATAGATTGCCGCATAATAAGTTAAAAATACTCCAAAAAAGTCTAGTAATAACTGTGATTTTAAAGCAAAGAGTGTTAATAGAAACAGACATTTGAAAATCTGAAATTTTTTGCTGTGTATTTGGTGGGGTTATGCAGATTTAACCTGAAAGTTTTGGTGTTTTTAAGTAGGTAGACACAAGTTCAGCAGAAAGCATAGGCTTACTAAAGAAATTTTTAGTGCCAAAAAAACTTATAGAAATAAATCTATTATCCCACTTTTTGAAATTGTCCAGAAAGATATAACACTGCCCAGATAAAAAAAATGATTTTCACTATTTTTAACAAGACATCTTCAAGAATCAATTTTTGAGCGTAAATAGACTCAGAACTTTTTTTTGCTTCCATGGTAATTCTCGCAATATCAAATTTTACTAGTTACAACCAAATTCTATGCGCAACTATACATTAGAAGTGCTGACTAATTTATAAAATAATATCACTCAGTAATCCAGAGTTTTTTAATAGCAAAGGCTACTATTATTGTATGGGTACAAAAACTGGCTCTTGGTATCCTTGTGGTGTATATGGAGAACCAGCCGTATTGTTTTTATACTTTTCCATACCATTGCCTCTATTGTGTGCCGTAGAGGAACAACTTGTTAGAGATATTGCTAGCATCATTGCTGCAACTATATACAAGGTATTTTTAATATGTTTCATTTTATCTTCTCCTTTTAAAAGTTTTACTTGCACTATATTATCACAGAGTTTAAGAAATCTATCAAACCAAAATTAAAATAGTGGCCTACATTTGAATTATTAAACACTTATAAAACAAAACTATATTGGCAAGAATGCTCTAAAGGTGTCTTAATACTTAGCAATAAAAGACAAAATGAATGTGTAAACGGTCTGCTTACATGCATTTATTTTTTCATAATAGTGTTTAGGGTATTTTAAACTGCTTGAAAGTTGTGTTTTTAATTTTTAAAACAGAGACTATCAGTTAATGGCTCTATCCATACAACCAACAATAATAGCCAATAACGATTGGTGACCAGTAGATGGCTTGTTGTCCGCTATAGTGTTGTTAAGGGAATATTCCAGCCAAGCTATTGCAATTACTGCTGATAGAAGAAATAGCACTAAATACGACATTTAATTAAACCCCCATTAATATGATTTCAACTTACATTAACATCATAACCTATATGCTTTCATTATCGCAAGTTAGAAATTTCAATAAAAGATAATTATTTATTAATTATTTAAGGGTGTAAATTACAACAACACACTAAGTGTTTGATATAACAGAAATTTACTAGCCCGGATATTTCATGAAGGTGCTGGCAACAAGCTTATCCGGTCCAAATCAG
>JADGBW010000028.1 GCA_015231305.1 Magnetococcales bacterium
CTGTCGAGCGAAGGAACCCTACTATTGGTATTTTTCTGACAAACGAGAGGCAGAGACGAAATGATAAAAACGTCTATTGGACTGCAGGATCTGAGAAAGAAGATATACCGCAAAGCGAAGATTGACAAATCTTGGCGATTTTGGGGGTTGTATCATCATGTTTGCAAGCCGGAAACACTCAGTACGGCTTATGAGATGGCGAGGAAGAACAAAGGTTCTCCAGGAATTGATGGGGTTACGTTTGAGGCTATCGAAGAAAGCGGTGTTGAGAGGTTTCTTGGTGAAGTAAGGGCAGAGTTGGTTTCAGGGAGCTATCGTCCTTTAAAGAATCGCAGGAAAGTGATTCCAAAAGGCGACGGCAAAGAACGTGTTCTTGGGATTCCGTCGATCCGTGATCGAGTGGTCCAAGGGGCGCTGAAGTTAATCCTGGAACCCATCTTTGAGGCTGATTTTCAATCTGGATCCTATGGATACCGTCCGAAACGGATGGCTCATCAAGCGGTAAATCGTGTTGCTATAGCCATAGCCCAAGGGAAGACGCAGGTTATTGATGCTGATCTGAAATCATACTTTGATACTGTTCGACACGATCTAGCACTTCGGAAAGTGGCGAAACGGGTTAATGATGATCAGGTTATGCGTCTTCTTAAGCTCATTTTCAAGACCAGTGGAAAACGGGGTGTTCCCCAAGGAGGTGTGATTTCCCCTTTGATCAGCAATCTCTATCTCAATGAGGTAGACAAGATGCTGGAAAAGGCCAAGGAAGTCACCCGAAAAGGGAAATACACGCATATAGAGTATGCCCGTTTTGCAGATGATCTGGTGATTCTTGTGGATGGCCACCCCAAGTGGAACGGCTTTGCACAAAAGGTATACCAACGTCTTAATGAGGAATTAGCCAAATTAAAAGTTCAACTCAACTTGGAGAAGACTCGTGTGGTGGATTTGACCCGAGGAGAAGACTTTACTTTCCTTGGTTTCAATATTCGACGGCGAATGACTCTCCAGGGTAAGCAAGGGATTTTATGCATCCCTCGCATGAAGGCGCGAACAAGTTTGCTGGGAAGGCTCAAGGAGGTGTTTAAGCATCTTCGTTCCCAGCCAACAGAATGGGTAGTAAACACTATCAACCCAATTCTTAGGGGTTGGGTGAACTACTTTCGGATTGGTAATGCCAGCCGATCATTCAATTTTGTTCGCAACTGGGTTGAGCGAAAGATGCGCCGTCACTTGATGAGAGCCAGAGTACGCCAAGGTTTCGGCTGGAACCGGTGGAGTAGGGATTGGTTATATAAATCACTGGGCCTATTCAGTGATTACAGAGTAGTTTATTACCAACCTAAAAGCACGACTAGCAGATAGGTCTCATAAATTTTGTGGTGAAGGCAATAGGAGAGCGTAGTGCGGGAAAACCGCAAGCTGCGTTCGACGTGGCGGGAGTTGGAAACGTGAATACGGGAGATGGATTTAAGCCCATGGCGAAAGCTATATGGATTCAAGCTACCATCCCCTACAGTTGACGCGCCAGTTCCCGACCCTACAACGTCTGGAAAAAGAGCGGTTCCACTGGTTAAAAGTATCTATCCATACCGTTACTACAATTACTGGGCAGCAGCTAAACTGGCTGTTGAGTGGGTATAATTTGAATGCCATGAAACCACATAAAAAACTTAATTATTCTTCTATTTTATAGGGTGTTATGTGATGTTTTGTGGTATAATCCCACCATGGATTCAGTCATTAAAAATCTTCCTGAAGATCCCGTTTTACTAAAGGAATTGCTAGCCGAAAAGCTCTCAGAAATTGAGAAGCTTAAAGGTGATATCGGGGTACTTCAAGAGCAAGTTAATGTTTTGCTCGCTAAACGGTTTGGCCCATCAAGTGAAAAACAAACCATCGATATTTCCGGTCAGTTTGATGAGGCAGAAGATGACCATGAGAGTGCTGAATCTGAAACACCAGAAACCATCGAAGTTCCTGCCCATACCCGGCAAAAACCAAAACGCAAACCTCTTCCTAAAGGATTACCACGTGAAGAGGTTGTTCACGACCTTCCTGTTGAAGAGAAAATCTGTAGCATTGATGGATCTGATTTGGAAGAAGTTGGTCAGGAGATCAGCGAGCAACTGGAGATCATTCCAGCACAAATAAAAGTCATTCGAAATATTCGCATCAAATATGGCTGTCCTCATTGTCACAAGGGAATAAAAACCGCAGCAATGCCACCACAAGCAATACCCAAAAGTATGGCTGCTCCTGGTTTGCTTGCCTACATTGTAACCTCCAAGTATGTTGATGGTCTGCCTTTATACCGACAGACAAATATGCTCCAACGGATCGGTATGGAGTTATCCCGTTCGACACTTTCCCAGTGGATGATAAAGCTTGGAATTTTAATCCAACCCCTTATTAATCTATTACGAGATCACCTATTGGAATCTGGGTATATCCAGATGGATGAAACAACAGTACAAGTTCTCAATGAGAAGGATCGGCCTGCAACCAGTAAATCTTATATGTGGGTTCAACGCTCATTCTCAACAAAGGGCAACATAATTCTTTTTGATTATGATCCAACTAGGAAACAGGAAGTGCCAAAACGGTTGCTAGAGGGATTTTCTGGTTATCTACAAACTGACGGCTACGCTGGGTACAATCTTGTTGGTTCTCAGGATTCCATCATATTATTTTCTTGTTGGGCACATGCAAGACGAAAATTTGATGAAGCTGTTAAGGCATTAGGTAAAAAAGGCAAACTTAAACCTGGCAGAGCGCAAAAAGGACTAGCTTTTATACAGAGCCTTTACCAGATCGAACGACTGGCTAAAAAAATGACTCCAGATGAGCGGTTTAAGTTCCGGCGAGAACATGCCCTACCAATTTTAGATAAATTTAAAATTTGGTTGGATAAGGCTCTACCAGAAGTACCTCCAAAATCTGCTTTAGGTATGGCGTTGGGATATACTGATAAGTTATGGCCTAGATTAGTCTGCTACCTTGAAGATGGACGTCTGGAAATTGATAATAACGGGGTGGAAAATGCTATCCGACCTTTTGTTGTGGGGAGAAAAGGATGGCTATTCTCAAGTGCAACTCGTGGTGCTGATGCTTCCGCCAATCTCTACAGCATGATCGAGACAGCCAAAGCAAATGGACATGAACCGTACCGATATCTGTACCAAGTGTTCACAGAACTGCCCAAAATAGAGTCTATTGATGAATTTGAAGCTCTTTTGCCAATGAATTTGACTCCAAAAACAATTTCCTGAGAATCATATCTAAAAATCTATGCACTTCACTAAGCGCATACGTTATTATAGCTTATGCAGAGCCTAACGGAAAATACGCCAGACAAAAATTGAGACAGCCCTAGATAGGCTGGTGAAGAATAGGAAAATGGGAGAGGCCAAAAAGGTCATAAAGCTTTTGTGGTGGACGTGGTTTATTGAGTTAGAAGCTAATGTAAGATAGTCACAGTAGTGTGATTCTACATAACAGTTTATTTCATCCGGTCGCCAATGTTTAAAAAGCTTTTTAGCTTTTCTTTTGGCTACCGATCTAGCAATGCGTTCTTGTTGTTTCATTTCTCTAAACACCTCTTTTTTTAAAAAGATTGCTCAATAGAGTTTATATCCCCTAGCTATGTAAGGTTACGTTAAATACTGCATTATAAATGCCAATTTATGTATTCTGTAAAATCATATAGTTACAGCTTTATTGTTGATATTATGTAGATGAAAGCTGCCTAATTTATGACAAAATTTGCCGTTGTTAGGTTAAATAATGGATAATAGCCTAATTATTTCAGACGATTTTTTTGTATAAAAAAAGAAAGTATCACTAAAATGACACAATATACTTGGCAAGCTATGGCTCCAGACCCATATAACCGCTGGCGATTTGCTGTGGACAGGGGGGGAACATTTACCGATATTGTTGCAATTGATCCTGTAGGAAAAGTTCATGGGGCTAAGCTACTCTCAAAAAGTTCTATTTATGACGATGCAGCAATTGAGGGTATTAGACGTTTTTTAGGTACTAGAGTTGGAGAAAAGCTCCCACAAAATAGGGTTGCATGGATAAGGCTTGGTACCACTGTTGCAACCAATGCACTTTTAGAGAGAAAGGGAGCCGACGTTGGATTGTTAGTTACCCAAGGTTTTTTGGATATTTTAGAGATAGGTTCAGCCCGTAGACCAGATCTTTTTGCATTGGGTATTAGCCGTCCACAGCTGTTATATAAAAGTGTTGAAGAGGCCGATGAGCGTATGCTTGCTACAGGGTTGCAACTTAAACCTCTTAACATTGCGAAAACTAAAAAAGCTCTGCAAGCATTAAAAGATAGTGGTGTTACATCACTGGCTATATTATTTCTTCATGCCTGGAAAAACCCCCAGCATGAAATAGAAGCAGCCAAAGTTGCTCAAGAAATAGGCTTTAAACATATTTCACTCTCCCATAAAACTATCTCTATTATTCAAATAATTGGCCGGGGTAGAACTACCCTTATTGATGCCTATCTAACACCAGTTTTACAGCACTATATTGATCAAGTAAAACGCTGGACAGGGGACATTCCACTACATTTTATGAGTAGTGCTGGCGGGCTATTGGTCCCCCAAGGGTTTACCGGAAAAGATGCTATTTTATCTGGTCCTGCTGGAGGTGTAACCGGGGTAGGGGCTATTGCCAACCAAAGTGGTGATAAGCAAGTAATTGGTTTTGATATGGGTGGAACATCTACAGATGTCTGCCGATATGCCGGAGAATTTGAAAAAGTTCTGGAGGCCGAAACCGCTTCTATACGTTATCATGCTCCTATGTTAAACGTTGAAACTGTAGCTGCTGGTGGTGGATCAATACTCCACTTTGATGGTCAAAAACTAAGTGTCGGTCCCGATTCCGCAGGCTCCCAACCCGGCCCAGCCTGTTATGGTTTAGGTGGACCTGTGACCATAACTGATGCCAACTTGGTTGTAGGGCGAGTTGTTGCAGATTTTTTCCCCAAACTTTTTGGTCCCAATAGAGATGGACCTCTAGATATACAGGCAGCCAGAGCTGGGTTTTCAGCTCTGGTTAAAGAGGTTAATAATAAGACAGATCAAAACTACACAATAGAATCACTGGCATTGGGATATATTCGTATTGCCAATGAAACCATGGGCCGACCTATTAAAAATTTATCAGTAGCCAAAGGATATGATCTGCGGGACCATGCATTGATATGTTTTGGTGGAGCAGGGGGGCAACATGGTTGTGGTATAGCTGGCGCCCTTAACATTAAAAAAATTAGACTTCACCCACTAGCAGGGGTGCTATCTGCTTATGGTATTGCCATGGCTGTTCATGGCAGAACCCATGTTGAGACAATTTTATCTCTTTTAGATTTTGCCAATTTAAAACAGGTTAAATTACGCTGTGATGAGGTTATAGAAAAGCTTGTATTGCAACTTAAAACGGAGTTGAGTAACTCCACTGAGATAATTTTTAGTAACAAAATTACTCTTGATCTACGTTTGCCGGGGACAGACTCCCCCTTGAGTGTAGCCTATAACCCTGATTTAAAATATATTGAGAAAGAATTTTTAAAACAACATCAGCAATATTATGGTTTTACCCCTCATGTAACTTCATTAGAGCTATTAAATTTGCGTATTGAAGTGATAGAAAAAAATAAAAATAATAGCACAACGAATGCTGAAAAAAGCTATCAATCAACAAATAAAAATTTGCCAGAAAAGCAAGTTAAAGTATGGTTTTATGAAGAAAATGCTACTGTAACCCCGCTTTATTTACGTAAAAATATAATACCGAAAATACCAATTGCAGGGCCAGCTCTTATTGCTGAGCCACACTCTATAACGGTAGTAGAACCAGGTTTTATAGCTGAAATTTCACCTGATGGTCTTCTCAATTTATCAATGGAAAAGCTAAATAAAGAGTCAGTAAAAAAACAGCTTGATCCCACCTTATTAGAGTTATTCAACCACCGTTTTTCTGGTATAGCTGCACGAATGGGTGAAACTCTAGTTCGTACCGCTCACTCTGTTAATATTAAAGAGAGACTTGATTTTTCTTGCGCACTGTTTGATGAAAAAGGTCAACTTGTGGCTAACGCACCCCATGTTCCTGTACATCTTGGAGCTATGGGAGCAACGGTTTGTGCTTTGTTAAATGACAGATCAATAAACATTAAACCCGGTCAAGTTTATGTATCAAATGATCCCAGTAAAGGTGGTTCCCACCTACCAGATATTACGGTAATTACCCCTATTTTTCGCACCGGTATATTACGGTTTTTTGTAGCATCTCGTGGTCATCATGCAGATATCGGTGGTATCTCTCCTGGTTCGATGCCACCTTTTGCTAAAACATTGATGGAGGAAGGGGTTGTATTAAGTAACGAGCTATTGGTTAATAAAGGACAATTTTGCCAAGAGCAAATTGTAAAAGCTTTAAGTAAACCACCATATCCAGCCCGTAATATTCCGGAACGTCTATCAGATTTACACTCCATGGTAGCTGCTGGTGAGCGGGGCATGCAAGAGCTGTCTGCAATGTGCGATACATATGGTGATGATATAGTAATAAACTACATGGGCTATATGCGAGCAAATGCCACTCACGCTATGGAGAAAGTTTTAGCTCAATTTTTAGCTGGCAAACCTTCATGGCAAGGCAGTTTTGAAGACCACCTAGATGGTGGTGAAAAAATAGCAGTTTATATTAAAATATATCGTACAAAAAGCGGTGCACCCCATGCAGATATTGACTTTAGAGGTACTTCACCACCTAACAAAGGTAATTTAAATGCTCCCACAGCTATTTGCCAAGCAGCAGTGTTATATGTTTTTAGAACACTAATAAGCCAAAATATTCCACTAAATGACGGCTGCTTACAGCCAATAACCATAAAAATTCCACAAAATTGCCTGCTTAATCCCCCAGCTAATAGTGCAGTTGCTGGTGGTAATGTTGAGACATCTCAAAGAGTAGTAGATGTACTTTATGGAGCATTAGGTATAGCAGCAGCATCCCAAGGAACCATGAACAACTTTTTGTTTGGTAATATTGATGGTTCTGGTAGTCAATATTACGAAACTATAGCTGGAGGTTCAGGAGCAATAAAAGGTCATAATGGAGCAGGTGGAGTGCAAGTGCATATGACCAACACCCGCATGACCGACCCAGAAGTACTAGAGCACCGTTTCCCACAAATAATGCTAGAGAGGTTTTCTCTAAGAAAAGGATCAGGAGGCAAGGGAAAATGGCAAGGTGGTGACGGGGTTGTACGCACCTTTTATTTTAACACTCCTCTAAGTGTTACAATCCTATCGCAAAGGCGCAAGCTTCAACCATATGGTTGCCAAGGAGGAGAGCCAGGAAAAAGTGGAGAAAACCTACTCTTCCAAAATGGAGAAAATAACCCTCAACTTCTGGGTGGCAGTTTTCAAAAAAATGTAAAAGCCGGCGACCGCCTAGAGATAAAAACTCCTGGTGGTGGTGGCTTTGGTGTGCAAGAAATAAATAGATGAAAAGTGTCCACGCTTTAACCTAGAAATGGTAGTTGGCTAGGATAAGCGTTTTACTTGATGCTGTATGTAAATAAGCATTATTAAATGGTACATATACTATCATTTAATTTATTATTGAAATGGATGAGATTATATAACAAGTATTAGCAACTAAATTACAATTAATTATCTACCCCAAGCTGTTTACGTAAATCCTCTAGCTGTTGGGCATAATTATGCCACCGAGCTACAGATTTTTTATAAATTGGTTGTCTTACCTGCCAAGCACTGGCAGTTTGTACTGCTTTTTCTTTTTGTTTGTAAAATTTTAATGCAGCAGACTCCCATTCTAAACCTAAAAAATCAAACAGCGCGGGTATCTTGTTATCAGGTTGGGCTACCAATGATTCGTATGAACTTTCATAGATAGGTGTTGGTAAAACTTTGCGCCAATGCTCCATTGTTTTTTTGTAGTGTAGGTAATAGTGTCCTATGTTTTTTAGCTCGTGGGCAAAGGTTATGTTTTTATCAAAGCTATGAAAAAATACTGAGAGGCAGGTATCAATGGGGTGGCGTTTACAGTGGATTATCATAGCATCGGGAAATAGTTGAGAAACGATGCCTAAGTGTTGATAGTTTATTAGCTGTTTATCTATAATTAATTCAACGTTTGTATCTATATCTGCTTCAATATTTTTTCTGTATTCATCAGCAATTTTTTTAAGTTCAGTTTGTTTTAGGTTTTTAATGCCTTGGGGGTAGGGTAAGTTTTCTCTATTTAGTTGGGCTGTCATAGCTAGGGCTTGGGTTAAAAAAGGTGTTTCTCCTTTTCCTGTAACCTTACTATGAGATAGCAAAATTTGCTCTAGCATGGTAGTGCCAGAACGATAAAAACCGACAATAAAAATGACTCTTTTTTGTTGTGTTATGGGTAGTTGAGGCTGGGTGATGAAATAGTCAGCATTAAACTGCTTTATTAACTCCCTATGCCATATGGTTTCTCCTTTTGCATCATATGGGTTTTGCGTGCTGTTTAATCTGTTGGCAATTGTATAGTGTTCAAAGGCAGCGTCATATTTTTTACAGTCATCATAAGCTTTTCCCAAAGCAAAATTAAGCATTGATATGTTGTTATTGCTAAGCCTTTTATCTGCGAGAAGATCCTGCATTGCTATTATGTCTTGGGAGTCATCGGTTTTATATTTTTTTATATTTGCTAAGCCACTGTATGCAGCACAACATTTTACATCATATTTTATAGCATTTCGGAAAAATTTTTCTGCTTTTGTAAAGTTACCCATATTACGTAGTGCAAAACCACAGTTAGTAAGTATATTAACATCACTAGGGAAAAGCTTTAGCCCAGCTTCAAAACAGTCTACAGCCTTATTTGCTTTACCTAAATTGTGAAGTGTTAACCCAGTGATATTGTATAGTGTTGCATTGTCTGGTTGCAATTTAAGAGCTTTTTGTAAATGTTTGTATGCACCTAAAAAATCTCTTTTTTTTCTTAAGATAATTCCCAATAATTGTTGGGTAGCAGCATCTTCTGGTTGAGCTTTTTCAGCCCTTTGTAAATGGCGTAAAGCACTATCTAGTTGGTCTATATGTAAATAGGCTTTGCCAATGGTAATATGGGCATCAATATTGTTGCTATTTATACATAAAAGCAGGCTGCAATATTTTATTGTTTCCTGGGGTTTGTTTAGTTGTAAAAGGGTTTGGCTTAGGTAGAGGTTTGCATCTATGCACATTTCATTTAAGGCAATTGCATTTTTAAAAACCGCAGCTGCATATTGTAAGTTACCACTAAGTTGGCTGTATTTTTTTGTGAGAACAAGTAGTTGAGAATTTGAGGGATCTTTTTTTAAAGATATATCTAGCAGTTCTCTAGCTTCATCTAAAAGGTTGTCATTTAATAGTTGTGATATAGCTAAATAATCATGTTGAGTCACTGTTTTAAGGTTCTCCATTTTACTTGGCACAAAATAAATAAATTAGCACCCTGCCAAGAAACCATTTTGCCTTGTAGACCCTCTAAAGTCTACATGATTAAAATATGATAACCACTTCATCAATAACAGCGAGGAGAAAATAATGATTGTGGGTCTACCAAAAGAGATTAAAAATAGTGAATTTAGGGTATCTCTAACACCAGGTGGAGTTGAAACATTATGTGCAAACGGGCATCAAGTTTTGGTGGAGTGTGGAGCTGGGGTAGGTAGTGGTTTTAGTGATGAAGAGTATATACAAGCTGGAGCAAAAATTTTAGCACAACCTGAAGATATTTTTGCACAAGCTGAAATGATAGTTAAAGTAAAAGAGCCACAACCTCATGAAATAGAACAGCTTAAAAATGGACAAATTGTATTTACCTTTTTTCATTTTGCGGCAAGTAAAGAGCTAACCATGGCTGTTAAGAGGTCTGGTTGTGTGGCTATCGCTTATGAGTCCGTAACACTAGAAAATGGACAACTGCCACTATTAACCCCAATGAGTGAAGTTGCCGGGCGGTTGGCTGTGCAACAAGGGGCAAAATATATGGAAAAAACTAATGGTGGTGCAGGTGTTTTAATGGGTGGTGTGCCGGGGGTGGCCCCTGCAAATGTTGTGGTGTTAGGTGGTGGTGTTGTGGGAACTCAAGCTGCCACTATTGCTGCGGGTATGGGGGCACAAGTAACTGTGGTGGATATATCGCTTGATAGGCTACGTTATTTAAGTGAAATTATGCCAGATAATGTCACTACTATAATGTCAAACCCCTATAACATTAATAAATTATTGCTAGATGCTGACCTGGTTATTAGTGGAGTGTTGATACCAGGCTCTCATGCTCCATGTTTGGTAACAAGAGATATGGTATCAAGCATGAAAACCGGATCTGTAATAGTAGATGTAGCTATTGATCAAGGGGGTTCTTTGGCAACATCTAGGGCTACTACTCATCAAGATCCTGTATACAGCGTTGATGGAGTTTTGCACTATTGTGTAACCAACATGCCTGGCATTGTTCCGGTTACTTCTACACAAGCTTTAACTAATGCTACTTTTCCATATGTGCTTAAGTTAGCAAATTTGGGGTACAAGGATGCAATTAAAAAAGATGCTGCTCTTTTAGCAGGTGCTAATATAGTTTGTGGCAAGATAACTTGTGATAAGATTTCAAACAATTATTAATGCTTAATCGTTGATATAATAAATCTTTAAAACTTGTAAATATACTAATTATGATATTGTTTGATATCAGTTTAAATATTTATTTTCACAAATTGCAGATCACTCATTGAACGATGTTACAACAAGTGTTAGGAACAGTAGTGACGATGACCCCATTAAAAGATTTATGGCGAAACGAGAATAATACAGTTTAAAAGCTGTTGAATTTTTTTTGGATTGGCAATTTTAAATATATTTCACTCTTTGAAATTGCTTCTATAACTACTTTTATAAAAAAGATAAAGCTCTGTTATTTGTATGTGGGAAATTATCAAACTACTAAGAACTGTGTTTAAGGATTATTATATCAAGGTGGAATATGTCAATTGAGACGGATTCGTTCCTCAACGGAACCAATGCGATTTATGTATCTGAGCTTTACGCTCGTTTTAAGGATGACCCAAGCTCTGTAGATAGCCAATGGGCAGAATTTTTTTCTGGATTGGAGACAGATGAAAGCGAAACTCTAGAAAAATTGTCAGGTGCTAGTTGGTCTAGAGCTGAGGCAGGAATTATCGGTAAGGATGTTCCCTTAGACGATATAGGCTTTAATTCTGGGGAGTCTGAATGTTCTTGGAAAGACCCTAAACGTTTGCAGCAGGCAACATTGGACTCTATTCGTGCATTGATGTTGATTCGCACTTATAGGGTGCGTGGACACTTGAATGCCAGCTTTGACCCTTTAGGTATAGAAGGGCATGGTAACCACCCAGAACTAGACCCATCCAACTATGGCTTTACCACTGCCGATATGGATAGGCCAATTTTTATTGATCATGTTTTGGGGTTAGAAAGTGCAACCTTAAACGAGATAATTAAGGTCTTAAAAGCGACATATTGCAACAATATTGGTGTGGAATTTATGCATATCCAGGAACCTGATCAAAAGGCTTGGATACAACGCCGTATTGAAGGAATAACCAATCAGACCACATTTTCTAAACTAGGTAAGGAGACTATCCTAACCCGTTTAACCCAAGCTGAAGGGTTTGAAAAATTTCTACAGCTCAAATATACCGGGGCTAAACGGTTTGGCTTGGATGGGGGTGAGTCTCTTATCCCTGCCCTGGAACAAATTTTAAAACGTGGTGGGCAACTAGGGGTTACAGAGTGTGTTTTAGGCATGGCTCACCGGGGTAGGTTGAATGTGCTTGCCAATGTCATGCACAAACCCTTTAAAGCGGTTTTTTCAGAATTTCAAGGTGGTTCGGATAGACCTGAAGATGTTCAAGGATCTGGTGATGTGCGCTACCATCTTGGTACTTCTGCAGATAGGATTTTTGATGGTCATACCATTCACCTTTCACTAAACCCCAACCCTTCACACCTTGAAATAGTTAACCCGGTAGTGCTGGGTAAAGTGCGGGCGCGGCAGGCTTTAACAGGTGATTGGAAACGCAAAAAGGTAATGGCTATTCTTCTTCATGGCGATGCAGCATTTCCTGGACAAGGTATTGTTCCTGAGAGCTTGGCTTTATCAGAATTGAAAGGATATCGCACAGGTGGAACTATCCACATTATTGTAAACAATCAGATTGGTTTCACAACAAACCCTTCCTATTCGCGCTCTTCACCTTATCCATCTGATGTAGCAAAAATGATTCAGGCACCAATATTTCATGTTAATGGTGACGATCCTGAAGCAGTTGTGCATGTTGCCAGAATTGCAACTGAATACCGTCAGGAGTTCTCCCAAGATGTGGTAATAGATATGTTCTGCTATCGTCGTCATGGTCATAATGAAGGAGATGAACCTGCTTTCACCCAGCCACTTATGTATAAGACCATAGCTAACCACCCAACCACTCGGCAGATCTATGCTGATAAATTGGTGCGTGAAGGGGTCTGTAGTGAAGATTTACCACATAACTTAATGAAGGCGTTTAATGCAGAGCTTGAGGATGAATTCAAGGCATCGACTTCATATAAACCAGATAGTGCAGATTGGCTGGAAGGATACTGGGAAGGATTGGTACAGTTAGATGGCGAAGAAGAGGCCAAGGAGTTTAAGACTGGTGTTGCCAAGGATGCTCTACTTGAGGTTGGTCGAGCAATATCTACCCCTCCCAAGCATTTTAACGTCAACCGTAAAATTATCCGGCAGTTGAAAAATAAGGCTAAGATGTTTAGCAGCGGTGAGGGGATCGACTGGGCAACAGGTGAAGCCCTAGCCTTTGGTACTCTGCTAAAAGAAGGGCATCCGGTTCGGCTTTCTGGTCAAGATTGCGGAAGGGGTACTTTTTCTCAAAGGCATTCAGTGCTGGTTGACCAAGAGAACGAAGCTAAATATCGCCCTTTAAATAATATCTGTCCCGGTCAAGGGACCTATGAGGTTGTGGACAGTCCATTGGCTGAAGCATCAGTTATGGGATTTGAATATGGAGTCTCTTCTGCTGACCCTCAATGTTTGACAATGTGGGAAGCGCAGTTTGGAGATTTTGTTAACGGCGCGCAGATGATTATTGATCAGTTTTTGAGCTCTGGTGAGTCCAAATGGTTGCGTCTAAATGGTTTGGTGCTACTTCTGCCCCATGGTTTTGAGGGACAAGGACCGGAACACTCTTCAGCTCGTCCAGAACGGTTTTTACAGTTGTGTGCTGAAGATAATATTCAGGTCTGTAACTTAACAACACCAGCTAATTATTTTCATGCGCTGCGTCGACAGCTACGGCGTAACTTTAGAAAACCGTTGGTAATTTTTACGCCTAAATCTTTGTTGCGGCACAAGTTGTGTGTCTCAAAACTAGAAGAATTTGAACCTAATAATGAGTTACAGAGAGTTATAGGTGAGAGTGATGAGTTAGTAGCAGATAAGAAGGTGCGTAGGGTTATTTTATGCACTGGTAAGGTCTATTATGATCTACTGCAATCTAGACGTGATAACAAAATTGATGATGTGGCTATTGTTAGGGTTGAACAACTCTATCCATGGCCTAGAGATACTATTGTCAAAACTATTAGGCGATATAAAAATGCTGAGCTATTCTGGTGTCAAGAGGAGCCAGCAAATATGGGAGCCTGGATGTTTGTCTATCCTCGCTTAGAATATATACTTGAGATGTTAGAGAAAAAACAGATTCGGGCTATATATGCAGGACGCAAAGCATCAGCTTCACCAGCTACAGGTATGGCTAGTGTTCATGCCAAAGAGCAAAAATTACTAGTTGAACAGGCGTTAACTTGGAAAAAGGAAGATCTGATAAGACCGTTTACCAGATTGACTCCTATGTCTGAGAAAAAATAGTAAAGTTTTTCAGTCGTTTAAATATTCGGTGCATGGTTTTTATCCATGCAAAGACAGGCAATAAAATTGGTATTATAATTTCTATAGGAAAAGTTCGAGGATAATATGGCAACTGAGATCAGGGTTCCGACATTGGGCGAATCAATAACCGAAGCTACCGTTATAAAATGGCTAAAAAAAGTTGGGGAGTCCGTAGCCGTCGACGAACTTTTATTTGAGGTAGAGACCGATAAGGTGGCTATGGAAGTTCCATCGCCAGTGGCTGGGGTGTTGACTCAAATTATAGCTGATGAAGGAAGTGATGTTGAAGTGGGTGCTCTGCTTGCAATAGTTGAAGAGGGGGCTACAGCAGCTGCTTTAGCTCCTCCAGCAGCAGAGAAACAGGAACAACCCCCCCAACAGTCTGAACCGCCTCCAGCTCAAGAAGCACCTACTGCTGATAATGAAAGCTCTTTGCTTTCACCTGCTGTACGTAAGCTTTTGGCAGAAAACAACCTTGATGCCAGTGCGATAACTGCCACAGGAGCCAAAGGTCGTCTTACTAAAGCAGATGTAATGGCCTATATGCAGAATAATGCAACAGCTGCTCCTGTTGCTGCACCACCTAAAGAAACAGCTGCTCCTGTAGCCACACCACCTAAAGCAACGCCTGCTCCTAAGCCAGCAAAACCAGTTGCAGATCCTAAGCCAGCACCTGTTGTAGAATTAGGAGCAAAATTTCCTCCTGGGGTAGCAGGGCCACGTGAGGAACGGGTGCGGATGTCTCGTCTGCGTAAGCGTGTTGCAGAGAAATTAAAAGAGGCACAGAATACCGCAGCAATGTTAACCACATTTAACGAGGTTGACATGACAGCGGTTATGGAGTTGCGTAAACAGTACAAAGATAATTTTGAAAAACGCCATGGTGTGCGCCTTGGTTTTATGTCATTTTTCACCAAGGCTTGTGTCTCAGCTTTACAGAGCTATCCCGGTGTAAATGCAGAGATCCAGGGTGATGAGATAGTCTACAAAAACTATTATGATATCGGAGTAGCTGTTGGTACTGAACACGGTTTGGTAGTACCTATGGTTAGGGATGCCGACCACTTATCTTTAAGCCAGATAGAATCTACAATAAACGATTTAGGTCGCCGAGCCAGAGATGGCAAACTTGCCCTTGAAGAGCTGCAAGGGGGAACCTTTACCATCACCAATGGTGGGATTTTTGGTTCACTATTATCTACCCCAATTTTAAACTATCCCCAGTCTGGTATTTTAGGTATGCATAAAATTCAGCAACGGGCCATGGTAATGCCTGATGGTAGCATTCAAGCTCGCCCAATGATGTATTTGGCCCTATCTTATGACCATCGCATTGTTGATGGTAAAGAGGCAGTATCTTTCTTGGTGCGGGTAAAAGAGTGTTTGGAAGATCCCGCAAGAATAATGTTGGACGCTTAATAAATAAACCTAGAAAAAGTTTGAAAAAACCATAAGAAGGAATAAGAAAAAAGATGAGTGATATCTACGATTTAGTAGTTATTGGTGGTGGCCCAGGAGGATATGTTGCAGCCATACGTGCTGCCCAACTTGGACAGAAAGTAGCCTGTGTAGAAAAAAGACAGACCCTAGGTGGAACCTGTCTAAATGTTGGTTGTATACCTAGTAAAGCTTTGTTGCAATCATCTCACCATTTAGAGATGGCAAAACATGAAATGGCGGCTCATGGGGTCAAGACTGGGCGAGTTTCAGTTGATCTTGCTACCATGATGCAACGTAAGGACACAGTTGTTGATGACTTAACCAAGGGTATTGCCTTTTTATTTAAAAAAAACCGGGTAGACCATTTTTGTGGCACTGCTACAATTACAGCTTCTGATACGGTAGGTATAGCTTTAGAAGATGGCAGTAATAAGGAGTTAACCACAGATAATATTCTCATTGCTACTGGTTCTAAAAGCTCAACTCTTCCAGGAGTAGACGTTGATGAAAAGTGTATAGTATCTTCAACTGGTGCGTTGAGTCTGGATACAGTCCCCAAAAAACTAGTGGTTATTGGTGCTGGGGTTATAGGGTTAGAGCTAGGCTCGGTCTGGCGACGTTTGGGTTCTGAAGTAACTGTAGTAGAGTATCTGGATGCTATTTTACCAGGTATGGATAAAGAGATAAGGCAACGTTCAAAGTTGATTCTAGCAAAGCAGGGTATTAACTTCCGCCTTGCAACCAAAGTTACTGGTGCTTCGGTTATGAACAACAAGGCCATGCTTTCAATTGAATCTGTTAAATCAGGTGAGCAAGAGATTTTAAATGCAGATGTGGTATTGGTAGCTGTAGGGCGTAACCCCTATACACAAAACCTAGGTTTAGAAAATGTAGGCATAAATATTGATGACAAGGGCTTTATAACTGTTGATGAAAACCTACAAACCAATGTGCCAGGTATATTTGCCATAGGCGATGTTATTGGCGGTATGATGCTAGCCCATAAGGCCGAAGAAGAGGGAATTTGTGTTGCAGAAACGTTGGCTGGACAAAAAGGCCATGTAAACTATAAGGCTATACCAGGTGTAGTATATACCCACCCAGAAATTGCAGCGGTGGGACGTAGTGAAGACTCTTTAAAAGCGGATGATATACCCTATAAGGTAGGTAAGTTTCCTTTTGGAGCCAACTCTCGGGCTAAAGCAATAGGTGACACTGATGGCTTTGTTAAAATTTTAGCTCATAAAGAGAGTGACCTTATTTTAGGTGCTCATATCATAGGACCAGGAGCAGGGGATCTATTAGCTGAAATTGTGCTGGCTATGGAGGCTGATATTTCAGCAGAAGATATAGCACGTACCTGCCACTCTCACCCTAGCTTAGGTGAGGCGGTTAAAGAGTCTGCAATGGCAGTAGATAATATGGCAATCCACATGTAGTCATTTTTTCTCCTTATAGAACTATAAAAAATGGGAACCTAATGGTTCCCATTTTGCTTTTATTTTACTAAGCTTTTTTTTCTTCATATAATTGAAAAATATCTATGTGATCTTTTAAAAATCATTTAAGTGTCATAAACACATTACCCTTCATAGCACTTCAAATTGGCGCATATAATAACCACCACAGACATTCCCACGAAGGTGAGAATTAAGATGATTATGCGTGGTTGCCTTAGATTTTTGCCTTCGAAAGAGTGATGTTTAAATAGTCTTGTGTGTCATTTGAAGGTGAAGATAGTATAATCCTAAATATTGTGTTTGCTGCTGATATAACAATTGATTTGTAAAATATCATTATTGTAGCTAATGGAGAAAACCATGACTAAGCTGGATGATAACAACAGTGGCAGTGTTCAAAAAGGTAGTTTTTTTGAAGTACTAGCTGTGTTTTTTAAGCTTGGCTTAACCTCTTTTGGTGGGCCTGTTGCCCATATTGGATATTTCAGAGACGAGTTTGTGGTAAAACGCAAATGGCTGGCTGAAAATTCTTATGCGGATCTAGTGGCAATGTGCCAGTTTCTTCCTGGCCCTGCTAGTAGCCAAGTTGGTATGGGGTTAGGGCTATTGCGAGCTGGTTTTCCTGGTGCTTTGGCAGCTTGGTTAGGTTTTACCCTACCTTCTGCTGTAGCCATGGCCCTGTTTGCTTTGGGTGTCACCAATTTTAATTTGGCATCTCATGGAGGGTGGCTTCATGGTTTAAAGGTTGTGGCAGTTGCTGTTGTAGCCCAAGCTGTTTGGGGTATGGCCCGTTCTCTTTGTCCTGACCGTACTCGTGCTACATTGGCTATTTTTGCAGCTATTTTAGTTGTTGTTTGGCCTACTGCTTTGGGGCAAGTAACTGCAATTGTTTTGGGTGGGCTTTTTGGTTGGAAATTTCTTAATATTACCGGAGAACAAACCGGAGAGAGGTTAAGTATATCTCTATCTCGTCGCACAGGAGCTGTGCTTCTAGTCTGTTTTGCTTTACTTCTTTTACTTCTACCACTTGTTGCAGGCTCTTCTTTAAACCCTACAGTTCATATTTTTGATAGCTTTTACCGTACTGGTTCTCTTGTTTTTGGTGGTGGGCATGTGGTGTTGCCTCTTTTGCAAGCTGAGGTTGTTCCATCTGGTTGGTTGAACAATGAACTATTTTTAGCAGGTTATGGTGCTGCTCAAGCTGTCCCTGGCCCACTTTTTACTTTTGCTGCATACCTTGGTGGGGCTATGGAGTATGGCCCGTCTGGGTGGGGTGGAGCTATGCTGGCACTAGTGGCAGTATTTTTACCTTCGTTTCTTTTGCTGGCTGGTATGTTGCCTTTTTGGGATGAATTTCGGGTAAAGCCAGGGGCGCAGTCTATTTTAAGGGGTATAAATGCTGCTGTAGTAGGGCTTCTGATAGCTGCACTTTATAACCCTGTGTGGACTAGTGGTATACTATCAACAACCGATTTTGCCATGGGCTTAGCTGCATTTGCTGCCCTGATGTTTTGGAAAATACCACCTTGGTTAGTGGTTGTTTTAGCAGCTTTTGCTGGGGGAATGTTGTAATTTTTACAATTAAGTAGGCACAAAATGGAGTGAGACATGGGGCAGGGTATATTGGGAATATTTGTTCTAACTCTTCTGGCTTGGGCTATGAGTGAAAACAAAAAATCAATTAAATGGCGTGCAATTATCATTGGCATTGGTTTGCAGTTTATACTTGCTATACTTTTATTAAAATTCACTATATTCAAAGATTTTTTTCTGCTCTTAAACTCTACAGTTCTCTCTCTTCAAGAGGCAAGCAAAGCTGGTACAAGTGTAATATTTGGTTATTTAGGCGGGGGAGAGCTGCCTTTTGTAGAAACTTATCCTGGTGCTAGTTTTCTTTTTGCTTTTCAAGCTCTGCCTCTTATTTTATTAATGAGTGCTCTATCTGCACTGCTATATTATTGGAAAATATTACCATTAATTGTAGGTTGGTTTTCTGTTTTATTGCAAAAAAGTATCGGTATTGGTGGAGCATTGGGCTTTGGTGCAGCCATGAATATTTTTGTAGGAATGATAGAAGCCCCAATAACCATCCGCCCCTACCTTAAAACTATGACCCGCAGCGAAATGTTTGCTGTTATGACATGTGGAATGGCCACCATAGCCGGTACTGTTATGGTTCTTTATGCAACTATTTTAGGTAAATTTTTTCCTGATGCCTTAGGCCACCTACTTACAGCTTCCATAATAAGTGCACCTGCTGCTTTGGTGTTGTCTTTGATAATGATACCAGAAACCAAAGAGGGTGGTACAGCAGGTAACAATTTTCCGCCATCACAAGCAACAGGTGCAATGGATGCTATTCATAAAGGAACCACAGACGGTGTCCAGCTTTTGGTTCAAGTTATTGCTATGATGGTTGTTTTGATTGCATTGGTAGAGTTGGTCAACCAAATTTTATCACTTCTACCCTTATTAAATGATGCTCCTATTACACTACAGAGGGTGTTGGGTTGGATAATGGCCCCTGTGGTCTGGCTTATTGGGGTTCCATGGTCTGAAGCTCATATTGCTGGTGCGCTTATGGGCACAAAAACAGTACTTAATGAGTTTATCGCTTATATGGATTTAGTAAATATACCCGTCGATAATCTTAGTGATAAAAGCCGATTAATAATGATTTACGCCATGTGTGGTTTTGCAAATTTAGGCAGCCTCGGTATTATGATTGGTGGCATTGGAGGTATAGTGCCAGAAAGAAGAAAGGAGATTATAGAACTTGGGACTCGCTCCTTAATTACTGGCACTTTAGCAACATGTATGACAGGCGCAGTGGTTGGTATCATAGCTGGTTAGGTTATGTATAGTTGGGAATAGATAAAAATATTTAAAAAATCTATCTAGTCCCAGCCATCTTTTCTGCGTATCTTGCGATCATTCTCTTCTTCATTTTCATAAGCTGGTTCTAGATCTCCAGATCCCCAGCAAGAGTTACATGACTCCAATTTTTCCCCATCACAATTTGGGCAGTTAATGTTGTCTATTAGGCCAGTACCCTCGCAATGAACACAAGTCACTTCACCTGTTCCGTTGCATTCATCACATACCAAAACTTTCATGCACCTTACTCCATAAAAATGAGGTTATTTTTTTACCCTAAATTTTTGAAATTAAATGTATAACAAACCAAATATATAAAAAATCATTATGAAATACAATACTATATATTTGTTTTTAAGAACCCACAGGAAAACGTTTTAAAACCTCTTTGCCTAAAATTTCAGCTAAAATTCTACTGCCTCCAATGGTAAAGTGGCAATAGTCTACGTAAAGCTCAAAGTCAGATTTTAAATGGCGTATTTCTTGGTTGAGGTCTAAAAAACGATACCCGCTTTTTTCTACTCTTTCTTGGCTAGCTTTTGCAAGATATTCATCAAAAAAGTATTTGCTCATTAAAATAAATCTATCGACAACTTCCTTGGGTAAGTTTGGCCCTACGCCAAACACTTCTCGGCGCATTTGATTTTCAATTTTTGACCACTCCTTATTTATTTGACGGTAGAGCATTGGCTGAATTGCAAAAATAAAATCAACTTTATCAGCATTTAATACCGCTGTATAATGGTCTAAAATCTGTAAAAACCTTTGGGAGGTAGCTATAAAAGAGTTCTCAAATTTTTTATACTGATTGAATGAATATTTTTCTTGGTCCATATCATCTTGTAAAAAAAATTGCTGTTTTAACTGTTCGCCGACCATATCTCGAAAAAATTTATAATAGCCCATATTTAAAAAAGTCATGAAATTTGGCTGATATAAACGAGAATTATCCAATAAATTTAAATAGCTGGGAATTCTTGACTCCATCTCAGAATATGGCCTGCCAGACATAATGCCATAATGAAGGTCGTTATAACCATCTAGATTTATTATAATATCTGGGGAAAAACGTGATATTGTCTCTTGATAATAGATCATAGACTGATGGAGCATACGATCAGTTGCAGCAGCGTTAATAACCTCAAACTTTAAACCAGGCCTCTGTGAAGAAAGGTAGCTTTCTAATTGGCCTGCTAAACCCAAAGAGTAGGATAAATTGCCAAGGTGGTACGGGTGCACAACTGCAAATGGTGGAAATTGCCCTACCCCAAAGACTGCCGAGCCACCCATGACAAAAATTCTGATGACATCATCAGGTTTTTTCACATAAATTGGATTATCAGAAATAAAACCATTTCCATCTACTATAGAAGGGGGGTCGTTGGGGTTTTTCTTAACTTCGTTCCAAAGTGGAGCACCAGGAGTATTTTTAAATACATGATAACCAGAAAGTATCTGGTTGTATTCATATTTTTTGGGGTTTATGTTATAATAATACAGTGCCAAAGTAGACACGGTCTCTAAAACAACCAGCAGTAGGCAGGTGGTAAAGGCGAAGAGACCGAAATTCTTGAAGAACTTCTCAATTTTATCAGACGTTGTCATAAATCAAACCAAATGCACATCACAAATGACTATATAATTTACTTTTTTATTACTCCTTATCTTTTTACAACGATTAAAGCCTTTTTTTCAACTGATAATTTTTGTCAATTACAAATTAATATAAAAAACCTAAAATAACTGTTAAATAATAATGATATAATAATAAAATTGCTGAACAATTAAAACAAAAAGCCCCTGAAAAATCAGGGGCTTTTTGTTTGTAAAAATACGACCAACAATCAAAATGTTGATCAAATTTTTAATCTTATCTACTTAATCTACTAATTAGTTGCGAATCAACTTGCACCGTGGAATGCAATTCATAAATTTGCGTATGTATGAATTTTTTAGTTAACTTGCACTTGGATAGAACGGGGTTTTGCCTCTTCTAGTTTTGGTAATGCTACCTCTAACACCCCACTATTATAAGCAGCTGTTATTTTTTTTACATCAGTTGTGTTGTTTAACTGAAAAGAGCGACTAAAACGACCATAGCTTCTCTCAACCCTATGGTATTTGTCTTTATGTTGCTCATCAGTAAATTTACGCTCTCCAGATATAGTTAATAGGTTGTTATCAATATTAATGTTTATATCATCTTGTTCCATACCTGGAACATCTGCTTTAATGATTATCTGGTTTTCATCTTCACGAATATCTACATTCATGGTTTGCTGCGCCATTTGATCGCAAGAACTATTAACACCCCGTTCAAAAAGGCGGTTTATTTCACCTTGTATTGAGTGAAAATTGCGGAATGGATCATAAGTGATAACTCTTGACATTGTACTTCTCCTAAATAATTAATTTATTAAATAATTTGTTTTATGATCGCTATGTTTTCGATCACGTTGCTGACTAGATAGGGATGTGGATTTTGATTTCAAGAGTATAGATAAATTATTTTACAAACTGCATGATATAAAAGAAAAAAATATGTAAAATTAAATTTTTGAACATTTAAAATAAGTGCTGAATGATAAGTATATTGGTAAATTTTTGCTTGAGATGAAAAAAAATTAATAAATGCTCTTGAAACTTAATATGGTCGTTGCCATCTATTATAGTAACAATAGGCAAACGTCTGATTTTTGATAGATAAACTACTATTTAAAGAAATAATTAATTTTGGAGAACTTATAATGTCGGACAGTAATGTAGCTATTTATGCTCCCACAAATTCATCTGTATACGGTGGTGACTCCGGATTTCAAAAGTTTCTTAAAACTGCATATCAGGCTCCAATGCTCACCCAGGAGCAAGAGTATGACTATGCCACAAGGCTACGTGATTATAACGACTTAGACGCAGCCCATAACTTGATTAACTCTTATCTACGTTATGTAGTTAAAATTGCAAGAGAATACAGCAACTATAATTTAAACTTAGCAGATGTTGTTCAAGAGGGTACAGTAGGCCTGATGCAGGCGGTTAAAAAGTATGATCCTGATAGGGGGAACAGGCTATCTACTTATGCAATATGGTGGATTAGAGCAGCGATACACGACTATATATTGCGTTCATGGCGTATGGTTAAAATTGCTACAACCCAACTAAAAAGGCAGCTCTTTTTTAAGCTTCGCCAAGCTAAAGATTCCTCTGCTTTGCTTACGGCTATAGAAGCCGAAGAGCTATCAAAAAAATTTGGTACTGATACTCAAACTATATTAGAAGTAGATAGCCGTATGAGTGGTTCCGACACATCACTAAATCAACCTCTATTGGATGGTAGTGGTGAAATGATAAACTTAATAGAAGATCAACGACCAAACCAAGAAGCATCAGTCATTTCATCTGATGAGCAGACTAAGATGCAGCAGTTTATTAGTAAGGGTTTGGATAAACTTAACCCCCGTGAGAAGACGATTATCTCAAGTAGGTTTCTGGCAGATAAAGTTGAAACATTAGAGTCTCTCTCTGAAAAATACTCAATAAGCAAAGAGCGCGTAAGACAAATAGAAGCAGCAGCTCTTATAAAACTAAAAAAGCTCTTTAAAGAAGACCCAAATTGTTATGGCCTGGTCTTGGAAATGTAGAGAGTAGTAATATTAAATCTACACATACCGCAACTTAGCCGCATAGCAATTTATCCACAAAAATTTACGCATAATCTTAGGTTTGTCACCATATGTTCGTGACAAACCTCTAGCCTGTTATTTCAACAGGTGTAAATATCTAGGTTAGTACGTCAATTCCAAGTGCGTGAGATTTCTGCTCGACCCCACCATTTGGATAACGACTAAAAAGATCGTTAATTTTATTATCAATCGCTTTTTTAAATGCATCGCCAGCAAATCCTGGTCCGTTGTTCTCGTCTACAACAGGGGGAACTTTCCCTGCGTTGGGGTCGAACTTTGCATTGTTGTATTTATCTACCACACCGTTGAGGTGAGGTAAGTGGTTATTGGTTTGTATTGAGTTCAACATTTTTTTTTCTCATCCTCTCATTAAAGTGTAGATACACAAGCTTAAATAAAAAGCCACCTTTGATATGCTTATCGGATAAATTAGAATTGAGCAAAAGCAAAAAAGTTAACTTGGCGTTCATTTATTTTTATTAACAAAAGAGATAAAATATACCAATTTTGGCAAAAATATTTTTATGCCAGCCAATTATTTAGAGTATTATTATGGAGCTTTTTATGGAAGAAAAACCAAGTTATTACTATAAACAATCAGCAGTTATACCATTTAGAAGAAACGGCGACAGCCTGCAAATTTTATTGATCACCTCTCGAAAGAAAAAACGTTGGATCATCCCTAAGGGAATCATAGAAGATCATCTTAGTGCTGCTGATTCCGCTGCTAAAGAAGCTTTAGAGGAGGGGGGAATAAAAGGCAAAACCCATGATAAGGCAATTGGAAATTACACTTATGAAAAATGGGGCGGAACATGTAAGGCAGAAGTATTTGTATTAGAAGTTACCCAACTTCTTGAGCAATGGGATGAAGATTTTCGTGATAGGGCGTGGTTAGGCATTCCACAAGCTATAGAGCGCATTAAAGAGGACAAATTAAAAGATATTTGTGCTGCACTTCCAAAATTTTTACAAGAACAAGGTATTTAGCCTATTTATTAAAATTACCATACGTAAAAAATTTATGAGATAATTCAACTACTTCTTGAGAGAAAACCAAACCCATATGGTTGTTGTTTACCTCAATATGATGTGCTGTGTCTAATTTTGTCTCTGCTACTGCTACTGTACCATCATTTGGCAAAGGAGGAGAAAAAAATAAGCGAGATACCCCAACACAATTGTTACCTGCAATTATACCTAACTCAACATTATTGGGTATAGATTTGGGGCCACCATGAAGGAGAGCTTGATCCATTGATCCTCCTAATAACTTTGACCCAATCCATGGAATTTTTGCAATTTTTCTTGCTGTATGAGACCCCATAAAAGGAGTTCCAGCAGCTATTATGCGAATTTTTTTAATTTCTTGGTTGTTATGTAGAGTGTGTAGAGCAAGTAAGCCACCAAGGCTATGGCAAAACAGAAAATATGGTCTCTTGGTTTTGTTAAGTAGTATGGCAAGTCTTTCAATATTTTTAGTTAGATCAATTTTAACAGTAGGATAACGAAAAAATATTACCTCATAGTCTAGCTTTATAAAGTTACGAGCAAGCCAGCCCATTTCCCAGCCAGTCATCCATAGGCCATGTACCATTATTACTGTTTTTTTAGTAGAGTTAATCATTAGATATATTTGCAAATTTATTCAACATTTTTTCTCTGTTTTTTGGATCAACCTTTGAAATTTTTTCTACTATTTTGTGGAACCTATTTATATCTCTACCCTCTTTGGCAAAAATAGCTAGAAACTGCGGAACTAAGCGACTATAAGTGTTTGCAGAGTTAAGTTTGGCATTGTTTAAACCTTCAGAAAACCACCCTTTAGGCCATGAATTAACATAATTTTTAGCTGCTTGTTGCAATATAATATCTTTTTTTCTCTGCATTTGGGTTTTATCTAATGGTAAAGCATAAAGTTTAGCTAAAAGTTTACGTACAGTTTGCACGTTTTTAATAAATTCTAGTTCTTGTTTTTGTTTCTTATAAATACGTTGCAATTGAGCATGGTTATTTTGAGCCTCAAACCATAACCGTACACCAATTTGACTGACAGCTTCAGCGTAAGATTCGTTTAGAGTTGGGGTGTCAGCAAAATATAGTTTTTTATGGGCGAGTTCGTGATATATCAAAGCTTGCAATTTTTCATCTGAAAAATTGATAAATGTATTTAATAAAGGGTCATCAAACCAACCAAGAGTTGAATATGCAGGAGAGCCATTTATATATACTTCCATTCCAAGTTTTTTTAGCTTTTCGGCATGCTTTTTAGCATCTGCCTTTTTGAAATATCCTAAATAATTTAAACACCCAGTAACAGGAAAACACCATTTTTTAGGGGATAGTTTATAGGGGTGAGATGCAAACACTACCCAGGTAGCTTCGTGACGTTTTAAATCTGCATATGTTTTATATGTACCTTTGGTTGGTAAAAACAGGGTTTTGGCTGCAAATTCACGATATTTTGAAGTTTTTTTAAGCTGTTCTTTTAATTTTTTTGGGGTCTTGTTGTCATTTATTAACTGTATAATTGGTACTCTTTTATTTAATAGATCTAAATGTCCGTTGATAGATTGATAATAATATGATGGACCAAGGCAGCTAGACAATATCGGTAGTAAAACTAGTAAAACCCTATAAGACATTCACCTTTTACCTTTTCAAAATGTTTTTATTCAACTGTAATTTATTTGTGAATATAAAATTTCTAATAAATCTTTAAACAACACTTTATTTTGTGGAAAATTTAACAAAGACTGAAGATTTTTAACATTCATAGTAGTAACTGTTGTATTATCCTAAAATTTGCAGTTTAAAGTGTATTCTATGGTTTATCTAGAGTTTAAGGGGAAAAGCTAGTAACCTTGTTGGCTATAAGGTTTTTCACTGATATTTTAATTGAGTCAATAGATAAACCATAGTGCGTGTTTACAGCTGCTGTTTTTAGTATTATTAGATAGTTAAGAATGAATTATTTATCATAATTACTAAATAATGAGACATTTTTTGATGATAAGTAAAATAGATACTCTTACATTTATAATCCCATTTCAGGATTTGAAATTATGTCTCTGATAATTGATGAATTTCAATTTTGTGAAGAAAAAGATGGGTCATCATCTTTATCTTCTGTGGTGCAGCAATCTTGGAAGATTTTAATTGTAGATGATGATAAAGATATCCATAAGCTAACAAAAATGGTGCTAAGGGGTATGGTTTTTGAGGATTCCGCACTAGAATTTATATCTGCATATTCTGGTCAAGAGAGCCTTGATATTTTAAAAGCAAACCCAGATGTGGCTGTTATATTGTTAGATGTGGTCATGGAGACAGAACATGCTGGTCTGGAAGTTGTGCGATATGTTAGAGAGATATTAAAAAATATATATGTACGAATTATCTTGCGTACTGGTCAAACTGGAAAAGTTCCTGAAAATGAAGTTATAAAAAATTATGATATTAACGATTACCGAGAAAAAACCGACCTAACAGCAACCAAACTTATCTCATCTGTTACTTCTGCTCTGCGTTCTTACCGTGACATGAAAAAGATAGAGAGCCTATCTTCTTCAAACAAAGAGCTGGAGCGCATGTTTAAAGTGGTAGAGCAACGTACGGAAGCTCTTAACATTGCTAGAGAAGCTGCTGATTTAGCAAATAGGTCAAAAAGTGAATTTTTGGCGAATATGAGTCACGAAATACGTACGCCAATGAATGCTATTATGGGTATGGGACATCTGTTATCAAAAACAGAACTCACCCCTAAACAAGGTGATTATTTAAATAAAATTCAAGGTGCGACTCGATCACTTCTTGGAATATTAAATGATATTTTAGACTTTTCCAAAATAGAGGCAAATAAACTTCTTTTAGAAGAAATTGAGTTTAATTTAGAAGATACCCTTAGCTATGTGGCTGATTTGGTTGTTTCTAAAGCTGAGGCTAAAGGTATTGAATTATTAAACTATTGTAGCCATGATACACCGTTAAACTTAATTGGTGATCCTACGCGACTTGGTCAAGTGTTGGTTAACCTTGCAAACAATGCGGTTAAATTTACTGAATCTGGAGAGATAGTTGTATCTGTTGAACCTATTCACCAAACTACAAGTTTTGTATGGATGAAGTTTACGGTTCAAGATACAGGTATTGGCTTGACGGCCGAGCAAAAGCAAAATCTATTTAAGGCTTTTAGTCAGGCTGATGCCTCTACAACAAGAAAATATGGTGGCACAGGGTTGGGGCTGACAATTTGTGAACGATTAGTCGGAATGATGGGTGGTAAAATAACCGTTGATAGTGAGCTTGGTAAAGGAAGCTCATTTTCTTTTGCCGCCTCATTTAAAAAACAGATTAAAACAGCTCAACATAACCAAACTAAAAAGGCCGATTATCGAAATTTGCGTATTATGGTAGTTGATGATAACGCCTCTTCATTAGACATTTTACAAGACCTGCTAACCTCTTACTCGTTTACTGTTACTCCTTTAGACTCTGGTTTGGCAGCTCTTGGGGAACTATCCCGTGTTCATAACAGTGATGAACAGCCATATGAGCTTATTTTGATTGATTCACAGATGCCAGAATTAGATGGTATTGAGACTATTAAACGTATAAAAAAACAATCATACTCTGCAAATATACCAACCATAATTATGGTTAAATCACACTCAAATGATGAAGTAGTAGAACGTGCTAACGAGGTTGGTTTGGATGTTTTTCTTACAAAACCCGTAAACCCATCATTATTACTAAAAACTATTTCTCAGCAGTTTGAGGGCCAACCTAAAGAGATAATTTCGTTTCATCAATCTAGCAGCCAACAAGAAATAGAATTACGCTCAACACTATCAGGTGCAAAAGTTTTGTTGGCGGATGATAACCCTATAAATCAACAGGTAGCTAAAGAAATTTTAGAAGATCTTGGTCTGATAGTTGATGTTGTAGACAATGGCCGAAAAGCTGTGAAATATATACAACAAAATATACAAGAATATGAACTGGTTTTTATGGATCTACAGATGCCAGAGATGGATGGTTATGAGGCCACTAAGCTAATACGAGAAGACCCTGCTATTAATAAAATTCCAATTATTGCCATGACCTCTCACGCTATGGTTGGTGATAGGGAAAAATGTTTAAGGGTAGGTATGAATGACCATGTGGCAAAGCCAATAGAGCTTGAACGGCTTTATAAATGTTTATCTAGATGGATAAAGCCTCGTGCTGTTGAAAATACCAAAATTTTTTCTCCACACTTAAAAGCGAAAGGTGAGGGTCTCTTAATACCAGATAACCTAGAAGGTATAGATGTTAAAGATGCTTTGCAGCGCATAAAAGGCAATAAATTGTTGTTTGGTGATCTTATAACAACTTTCAAACACAGAGAAAAAGATGTTTTTAACAAAGCTGAAAAGGCTTTGTTAGCAAATAACGAAGAGTTAGCACTGCAACTAATTCACACACTTAAGGGCAGTTCTGGTAATATAGGGGCATGGGATCTGTCAAACTCTGCTAAGGAGTTAGAGCAAGCTATAAAAGACGGTAATAAAGGTAAAATAAATGTTGCATTGAAGAACTTTAAAAGTAGATTATATCCTGTTTTAAAGTCTGCTAAAATAATTGAAGATACAATAATAAAACAGGGTGAAAAGCAGAAAAAAGATGTGGGTGAAATTGATACACCAACAATAACAAAGTTGATAGAAGAGTTACACAGTGCGCTTGATATCAACGATATGAGGGCAATTAATAAGTTGAATTTATTAAAAGCTAAACTACAGGGGCAATATCTTCAGCAAGAGATGGACGATTTAACAAAATATATTAAAGGGTTTGACTTTAATAATGCTTCACATTTATTAGCAATTGTTGCTAATAAGTTAAGTATATCCATAGACTCTAAAAAAAGGATAGAAAATGGATAATGCTTTATCCCAAAAGCAAGCTTTACAAACCATTTTAGTTGTAGATGACGAGGCAAACAATATTTCAATTTTAAATGAGATACTTCAAAATAAATTTCAAATACTTTTTTCTTTAAACGGACCTGATGCAATAAACTTGTGCGAAAAATATAAACCAGACCTAATTTTAATGGATATCATAATGCCAGACATGAGTGGTTATGAGGTTTGTAAAATATTGAAAAATAATCCTAAAACTGCAGAAATTCCCATAATATTTATAAGTGCATTGGAGTACGCACAAGATAAATTAAAAGGGTTAGAAGTAGGCGGGGTTGGCTATATCGCCAAACCTTTTGAAGTGGAAGAAGTTCAAGCTTGTATAAATAAATATATTGCATAAATATAGCAGTATACGTTGTTGATAGGGTAAAAAAGCAAAAGTGATATGTACTTAAATATTCCAAAAAAATTCTGTCAATTTTACCAAGATTTTCTAAAATCCTTCGCTCTATTGTGCTTTACATAAATAATAGCTTTACTTAAAAACTGTACACAATAAGAAACCACCGTATTTCCAGCGTAGGCGTGAATCTAGACCGGATATTTTATTAAGAATAGCCGCTATGCTGCCCCAGGGATTGCCAGAACTGCGTTGCAGGATAAATTTTAAGGATCACATGCTTGTAGTATGCTCACCTGAAAAATTCAACCTGTGCCTTGTTCTGACAACCCCTGGAACAACCTTTCGGCCACTCTTCATGTAAATATCTGGGCTAGGGTAGCAACGTTGACTCTCTGGCTTCCCGTAATTGCATTAAAGATGTAATGTTGGTTGTAGAGTGTCTGTTTTTGATGTGAAATCATTATACATTTTATCCCCAACCTTATAACATATCTATTATAAAAATCTGGTATGCTAGATGTATAACCAGAGGTGAGGGCAATTCTATGGCTAATCTCTTATAAAAAATAGGAGCTTAAATGATGTTGCACGACTATATGCTATAGATAAGGATGACAGAGGTCTTAAGGATAAAAAGTGATGGATGCTAGTAAGCAAAACCCCAAAATATTGTTAGTAGATAATGAAGTAAATAGTATCTTACCTTTGTCTTGCGAGATGGAAAATGATTACGATATTTCAGTTGTAAGTAACTATAAAGACGCTTTAGAAAAAGCAGCGTCAGCTCCTCCAGATCTTATTTTGTTGGATATAACCTTGCCAGAAATGGATGGTTTTGCGGTATGTAAACAGTTAAAACTAATTGATGTTACTAAAGACATTCCCGTTATTATTATATCAAGAGAAGATAATGTTGATAATGAAATTATAGGATTTGAATTAGGTGCAGTAGATTATTTCATAAAACCTATACACCCTTTAAAACTAAAGCATAGGGTTAATACGCATATTGTACATAGGCTGCAAAAATTAGCACTACAAAAAAGTAATGACCATTTATCTGATGTCGTAGGAGATCTTGAAAATAATAACGCCCAATTAATAACACAATCATCAGATCTAAAAGGTAAGGAGGCTCACTTAAGATCTATTTTAGATAACGCATTAGATGCAATTATCACTGTTGATGAGAATAATATTATTGAAGAGTTTAACCCTGCTGCCCAAGATCTTTTTGGCTATACAAGAGATGCGGTTTTGGGTAAGGATGTTACAACTCTTTTTGTGCTTCCAGATATTAATAGTTACCAAAATAAAAAGGGGCTACAATATCTAAGTGCAGACGGTGATTGGGTTGATGATTCTAGGATAATTAAAAAAAGGTTTAAACTATCTGGGGTGCGTTCAGACAATAAAATAGTTGATCTTGAGGTTGGTATGGTAGAGACAACCAGAGACCAAAAACGCCATGTCACAGTATTTCTACAAGATATTACCGACCATAAACAGTTAATAAAATCTCTTAGTGAAACACTAGAAATAGCTGAAGAGTCTAACAAAGCAAAAAGTGAATTTTTGGCTAATATGGGCCATGAAATACGCAGCCCTATGAACGCAATAATGGGCATGGTAGAGCTTGTTTTAGCGTCAAAAATAACGTCAGATCAACGGGAAAATTTGGAAATTGCCCAAAATTCTTCAATTAACCTTATGGGTCTTATAAATGATCTTATGGACTTTTCTAAAATAGAAGCAGGTCGCCTTAAGATTGAGTCCATACCTTTTGAGTTACGAAAACAGATAGAAAACTGCTGCGAAAGTTTGGCTATTGCTTGTTATAAAAAAAACCTAGAAATGTATTGTGATATAGCACCAAGAATACCTGCTGTAATTGGTGACCCTTTACGTCTTAATCAGGTACTAATAAATTTAGTTAACAATGCAATAAAGTTTACAGACCAAGGCGAAATTGTAGTACGTGTAGAGATATTGCCAAATATCGATGTAGATGGAAAAAATGTTTCATTACATTTTTGGGTTGCAGATACAGGCATTGGTATTTCTCAAGATCGCCTCACTGTTATATTTAAAAGATTCACCCAGCTAGATAGTTCTATAAAACGTAAATATGGTGGCAGTGGACTTGGTTTAACTATATCCAGACATCTTGTGAAGATGATGAATGGTAATATTTGGGTAAATAGTGAAGTTGGCAAAGGAACTGTTTTCCATTTTACCGCTAGTTTTCCTGTTGCAAATAGCGCAGCTATTGAGTCTAAACACCACCTAGAAAAACATTCAACTCAAATGGAGTCTACTCATCTTAGTGGTGTAAATATATTAATAGCAGATGCAAATGAAACCGGGCGCAAAATTGTAAAAGATATGCTTAACCGCTTTGGAGCAAATGTTACTGATGTTAATAGTGTTAGCCAACTTATTGCCGCTCTACAAAATTCCAAAAACGATTATCCCAATGTCGTAATTTTGGATAAAGCTATGCTCTTGCCTGAGCTAATAGACGCTGAGGATTTGTTTGAGACAAATAAAATTATAGCTATGTTACCCCCCCATGTTAAGGCTAGAGAACTTGTTGCAAATACTAACTATCAAGATATAGCCACCATAAAAAAACCTGTAAAACTCTACTCTCTACTAAACAAAATAGATAAAATTATAAATTTAACTCCATTAAAAATTAGTGAAAATATCCCACTATCGATACCTCATAATAAAAATATAACTCCTTTGCGAATATTGTTGGTTGAGGATCTTATAAACAACCAAAAATTAGCAATTAGTACGTTAGAAAAAGTAGGTCATACTGTTATTTGTGCCGAGAACGGTTACAAAGCTTTAAAGGCTTTAGCAGTAGATAAATATGACCTTATTTTGATGGATGTCCATATGCCCGAAATGGATGGCTATGAAGCCTCAAGACATATTAGAGATGGCAAAGTGAAAAATTGCGACCCTCAAATCCCCATTGTTGCCATTACCGCTAGAGATATTCAAACAGAAGTAGATGTATATCTAGCATCAGGGATGAACGGCTATTTGCGAAAGCCTTACCGGGCAGCTGAGTTATTAGGGGTAATAGAGCTTTTTACCGCAACATGATAGTTAACATCAGAACTCATTTAATATTTTGTGACATATTCTAATAAATATCACAAAACCTTCACAAAACTTAAAAAAATTAACTGTTTACATCTAAATGTTGGCGTGCACATTGCATGGCTTTGTGATAAGTGT
>JADGBW010000121.1 GCA_015231305.1 Magnetococcales bacterium
CTCTAGTGGATTGCAATATAAAATTCTAAAAAAAGGTTCTGGCCCTCGCCCAACTGTTATGGACACAGTTACTGTTAACTACCGTGGCACACTGTTGAGTGGAAAGGAGTTTGATAGCTCTTATAAGCGCAACAAGCCTACTACTTTTCCTCTTAATGGGGTAATTAAGGGTTGGACAGAAGGTGTGCAGTTGATGAATGTTGGCTCTAAATACAGACTGTTTATACCTTCACAACTAGCTTATGGTTCCCGCGGGGCTGGCAAAGTCATTGGCCCTGATGCTACTCTTATATTTGAAGTTGAATTGCTCTCTATTAAATAGTTTTTTCTTGTAACCTAGAAACAGCAGCTGAGTGTGGTTTAATGGTGCAACTATTTGTTTGGTGAATCAGCAATATTGATAGAAACCTTGATTAGGTTATGAGGTTGTTCTGTTTTGTTAGGTGAATAAAGAGGTTGTGCCAGAAAAGCATGAACAACTGTCTAATAAAATATTAAAAAACTATTTTACCTTTTATAGTTTGTAAATAAAAAATGCTGTAAAAATAAAAAAAGCCCCGTTATTATTTCTAACGGGGCTTTTTGTTATTTTAACTCTGCCAAGGCAGTTTTTGCTTTTTCTTCATGTTCTTCTATCTCAAAAGATAGATCCTCCCATTCAGCCATATTTTCTATTAATGATGAGTTTAAGCGACCACTTTGGGTTACTAGATCTTTTAGCTCTGTTTTATCGGGGTTGTTGTGTATTTCAGGATCAGCAAGTTTTATCTCTACCTCTTTAAGTGATGCCTCCAAGTTTTGTATCTCTTTTTCTAAAATTTTTGTTCTCTTCTTGGCTTTTTGTGTAGCTTGGCTTAAGGTTTGTCTTATGCGGGCGGTCTCTTTGCGAAGCTCCTTATTACCCATTTTTGGGCTGGTTTTTTCTCCCGCTTTATTGGCTTGATTGGCGGTTTTTGTTTCGCCCTCTACCTGGGTTACTTGTTCTAGGTAGTTTTTAAGGTCCGACTCCCAAATTGTGACTTTTTCATTGCCAACTATCCAAAAGTTATCACAAACTCCCTCCATTAAATCACGGTCATGGGTTATGATAATCAGGGTTCCACTATAAGACTCTAACGCTTTTTGTAAGGCTGCTCTTGCTCCCATATCGAGATGGTTGGTAGGTTCATCTAACAGCAGAACATTGGCCCCAGATAAAAACATTCTTGCTAGTGCTAAACGGGCTTTTTCCCCACCGGATAGAACAGAAACTGACTTAAAAACTGTTTCACCAGAAAAGAGAAACCCCCCTAAAATTGTGCGTAGCTGCCTTTCATTACATTTAGCTGGGGCAGACTCATCGGCAGATTCCATAATTGTATGTTCTGGGTTTAAAGACTCCAACGTATGTTGGGCAAAATGTGCAATTTTTACTCTATCACCAACAATAACAGATCCCTCATCTGGTGTAAGAGAAGCGGTTATTATTTTTAACAGCGAGCTTTTACCTGCTCCATTGGGTCCGAGAAGGCCAATTTTTTTGCCTTTCTCTAAGGTTAAACTCTGTTTTTTGAAAAGAACATTATCCCCAAACTGTTTACTAATACCGCGTAAATTAAGAACCTCATAAGCACATGGTGGTGGGTCTGGCAGACGGATAACCGGGGCCACTGGGTCTCTATCCGGCCTCTCAACCCTAACTATTTTTTCTAAATGTTTAATACGGCTCTGCACCTGTTTGGCTTTATTGGCTTGAGCACGAAAGCGATTGATAAATTTTTCAATCTGCTCTATCTCTTGGTCCTGCTTTTCTGCGCTTTTTATTAACAGTCTTCTGCGTTCATCACGTTGTTTTTCGTAGCTATCAAAGGAACCTACATAACGGACTAAGGCGTGGTTTTCTAAAGCGATGGTAATTTTGCTAACACGGTTTAAAAAACCCCGATCATGGGATATAAGCAATATGGTTCCGGCCATATTGGCCAGATGTTTTTCCAGCCATGCAACTGACTCTAAATCTAGGTGGTTTGTAGGTTCATCGAGCAGTAACAAATCAGCCCGAGAAAATAGCAGCCTTGCTAAAGCAACTCGCATTCGCCAACCACCAGAAAAATCTGATAGTGGTTTATCAAGGTCCTCTTTTTTAAAACCCAAACCCAACAGTATAGAGCCAGCCCGACTTTCTGCTTTAAAAGCATCAATCTCTTCTAAACGGTGGTCTATCTCCCCCATGCGATTTGTTATAGCTTGGGGTGGGGTTGTTCCATCTTCCAAAGTTTTTTGCAGCTCATTTTGTTCTAAACGCAGTTGAGTAAGCTCTGGGTCCCCTTCAATTGTCTCAAAAAGTATATTGCGGTCAGACTCCTCAAGCTCCTGCCTTAAAACCCCAATTCTTATATTGCCGACAATTTCAAACTTACCGCTATCCACCTCTTGGGTTCCCTCAATTAAACGAAACAAAGTGGTTTTGCCCGAACCATTAGGTCCTACAAAACCAATCTTTTCATTAGGGTGGATAAGCAGGCTTGCATCTTTAAAAAGGCAGTTCTGACCAAAATATTTGTCAATTTTTTCAATATTAAGCATAAAAATAAAACCGATTATTGTTACAATTGTAGGCTAAATGTGACAAACTACTTGTTGTTTCAGCCTACAAGTAGTCAACCCAGCATTATTCTATTTATATAATAAAAGGCTGGGTACGAGGGGGAGATAATGATGCGAATTGATTGTTTCGTCAAAGAGTCATTTCCAAGAGTAGATAGTTTAGATGAACTTTTAACTATTTCTTCTGACTTTTATCGAGACGGATACGTGGTGGCTTTTAACAATGGAAAGCTTGCAGGTGTCTGTTCATTACAAGAAAAAAATGCACCGCCTAAACCTCTGTTAGAGCCAAAGGCACAGCTTGGTGAGTCTGTTGATGATGTGTTGGCTAGGTTGCAAGAAACTTCTCGACCAGCACTACCTGTTTACGATAAAAATTCATTTGTTGGTGTGGTTTCATTTAAAGCTCTAACTAAATGTAAAGACTCTTTACTAAACAGTGTAAATATAGAAGATGATGAAGAAAAGAAACTCTTAAAAGCTGAGGTTGTAAAGCTTAACCAAGAGCTTGAACAACTAAAAATAAGGACTCAAAGGGCTAGCCAAGCAAGAGCTGTTAGCTGTGAGTTGATGCAAACTTCTTTGCAATCAATTTCTCTTAATGAACAGCTAGGTAAAGCGTTAGATCTTATATTTGCTGTACCTTGGCTATCGGTACAATCTAGAGGGTTGGTGTTTTTAGCCCAGCCCGATGGCTCTTTAAAAATGGCGGTACATCGCAATATATCAGAACACCTCTTGGAATCTTGTTCCATAGTTGCTTCTGGTTATTGTCTGTGTGGTCGTGCTGCTAAAAATAAAAAACCAGTTTTTGCAAGCTCAATTGATGAGTGCCATGAAGTTCTCTACGAAGGCATTCAGCCCCATGGTCACTACTGTTACCCAATTATGTTAGAAGACCGTCTCTTGGGGGTATTAACGCTATACCTTACCGAAAATCATATATATGACCCAGAGGAGGAAGATTTTCTGCATTCAATAAGTAATATTCTTGCAGGTTTAATTGAGCGAAAACAGGTTGAGGATGCTTTAAAAAATGCTAAAGATGAGGCAGAGAGTGCAAGTTTAGCAAAAACCTCATTTTTGGCAAATGTAAGCCACGAAATTCGCACTCCATTAAACGCAATTGTTGGGTTTTCACGCTTATTACTAAAACATCGAAGTCAAATTTCCCCACGTTTTTTGCAATATCTTGAGAATATAAGGGTTAGTGGTGTAAGTCTTACAGAAATTATCAACAATGTTTTGGATTTGGCAAAAATTGAAGCTGGCAAGGTTGAGATGGAAGAGGAGGATGTTGATATCCGCCTTTTGGTACAGAGCTTATACCAAATTATGAAAGATAGGGCAGCAGAAAAAGGGGTTATAGTTGGTTATGATGTAGACCCCGCCTTGCCGAAAAAAATTCTTATAGATCGCACTCGGTTAAACCAAGTTTTGATGAACCTAATGGATAATGCTGTTAAGTTTACCGCAAAAGGGGGGCAGGTAAATATCAACGTATTGCGTGACGGTAAGGAGATGGTGGTTAAAATTTCTGATGAAGGAATCGGCATACCCGAAGATCGTTTAAACGCAATTTTCAACCATTTTGAGCAGGCCGATGGCTCTACCACGAGACAGTATGGAGGCACTGGCTTGGGGTTGGCTATTGTTAAAAGTTTAACCGATGTTATGGGGGGGTCGGTCTTAGCTAAAAGTGAACTGGGGGTGGGGTCTACTTTTATTGTAAAGCTGCCTCTGTTAAATGTTGGGGTGATAGAGGCAGAGGTTGAACCAGTTAATTGGCGGCACTATAAATTTAGAAATGATGTGAAAATTCTGCTGGTGGAAGATAATTTAATGAACCAGGAGATGTTGATGGCAGTATTAGAAGACGTAGGCTTGAGAGCAAGAATTGCTGAAAATGGTAGAGTAGGGGTGGATATGGCTATATCATGGAAACCAGACCTAATTTTAATGGATCTCCATATGCCTGTATTAGATGGTCTTGGTGCTGCAAGAGAGATAAGGAAAACTCCAACAATAGCCCACTTACCAATTATTGGCCTATCAGCAGATGCCTTTGTAGAGCGTGAAGGACAAGCTGAAGAGGCAGGTATTTCACATTTTCTCACAAAACCATTAGATCTTGATCTTCTAATGCCAATTTTGAAAAAATATTTAGGAACCCATGAAGAAGAAAATAATTCTGGATTAAATGAAAAAAGTCGACCACCACTTCCAGCTGATTTAGCCCAAAAAATGGTGGCCGGACTTCATGAAATTGCTAAGCTTCCGCTATTTGAATCAAGTAAAATAGTTGCACTGTGTGAGTCACTTAGCAATCAGTGTGTTGGCTATGAAACCCACTTTGGTGATGGTTTCGACCGTATCCGCCAAGCTGTTTATGATCGCGATTCAAAATCAATCCCAATAATTATTGAGAAGATTTTACAAAAACCATAAAACATATAGTCGATGTTTATTCCCACTCAGCTTTGTGGTCAATAAGTAGAGCAACAATTTCTTTATGGTTGTAAGTCAAAGCAAAAGTTAAGGCTGTTCTTCCCCACCAGTCTGCAGCATTTACATCTGCACCTGCATTTAAAAGGTGAGTTGCAATTTTCAGCTCCCCGTTTAGTGCTGCCCACATTAGTGGGGTCTGACCTTGTAAATCAATACTATCTAACCTTACTCCATCATCAAGCAGGGTTATAAATGCATCTGGGTTTTGTGTTGTAGATTTAGTTGGAGTTGAATCCTCTTCTGTTTGGCTGTTGTCTGTATCTTGTAAGGGAGTATCAAAAAAATTTGATACCATTAAACCGGGGGCTATTTGTTCCAATCCGGGAATTTTCATTAAAGCTCTCCAATAAAATCTAAATTTATTTATCTAAAATCTAATAAAGTAATTTAAGACAAACAATCTTGTGCATTGGTAGGTAGTCTGCAAAGTAGCTGCCAAACAAATATATGTAATTATTTTGTATTTATAATAACCTGTTAACTGTAGATCATGGATATTTCATTAACTATTTTTAGCTTGTTGGGGCAAATTATGCCTGTGTTAAAATGGGAAAATAATACCGAAACTCGTATTTACTGTTCAAAAGAAGCAATTGAACGTATTTAAAAACGTCCTAAAGGTCGTATTATGCATACAAATTTTACCCGTTGAAACGGTTGCTATGTATGCCTCAAAGCCTGTTTTTAAGTATATGTCCAGAATGGAATGGATCTGTAAAAGGTTGCAATAGTACAAAGTTATTTGTTAACTAGTTTAGTATGTAGTGAAATAATTTGGCTGGGAATCAAATAGATTTCCAGCTTTTTTTTTTGCACTCCTAACTATTAGTTACAGGGAAATAATTATGTCAAACAGTGCGGTTTTCAACCTAGGCGATGATAAGGCTTACCAAGTGTGGCGAGATGCAAAACTTGCTGGATATCCACAATCATTGGCTGAGTTACTAGTTGAAATTCAAGACCCAACTTCGTTAACCCTTAATGAACGTATTGCAATATTAAAGGTTTGTGCAAAAAGTAATATGGTGGTTTATGCTGTTCAAAAACCGGGTACAATTAAAGATAACCCCCTACCAGCTCTTTTAAAGCAGCTGGGTGTAACAGATATTGATTATAATTTGGGAGCTAGTGATAGTGGATTATCAAAGCTTTCACCTGGGGGGGCAGCCCATGGACCTTTTGCAAATTATATTCCCTATCGTCAAGCCCAAATAGGCTGGCATACCGATGGTTATTATAATCCCAACGATAGGCAGGTGCAGGCGTTAGCTTTATATTGTGAGCGTTCTTCTCATGAGGGGGGAGAAAATGAACTCCTTGATCATGAAATTGCATATATTAAATTAAGAGATGAAAATCCAGAGTTTATAAAAACTTTTATGGACCCAGAAGTAATGACCATTCCAGCTCGTATGGATGGGGATAAAGTGGCTAGACCAGATCGTACAGGGCCAGTTTTTTCTGTTAAGGGTGGCAACCTGCATATGCGTTATACTGCGCGCACAATAAGCATTAAATGGAAAGACTCTCCAGAAGTAAAAGCAGCAAATAATGCTTTAACCAGAATTATGAACACTCCATCTCCATATATTATCCGTGGTCGCTTAGAGCACGGTTTAGGCTTAATAAGTAATAATGTTCTGCATACTCGCAAGGCATTCAAAGACCTAGCTGAAGGGCCAAAACGAGAGCTTTATCGCCTGCGCTGCTTTGATAGGGTGGAGAGCCCGTAAATAATTTCAATAATTCCCAGAAATTTATAGTTCTTCGATTAATAGTTGATTATGGGAAGTTTATATTCGGAACGACTATAGGTTTTTTGCAATCAAAAAAAAGTCCCGATAAAAATAAATTTATCGGGACTTTTTTTGTTTGTTATTTTGAGTTTTATTTATGTTTTAGGTTTAAAGGTACTGCGTAAATATAGGTCTCGTAGTTGGGTATGGTCAACCGCTGCGGGAGATTGGGTTAGTACGCAGCCTGCTTTTTGGGTTTTTGGAAAAGCAATAACATCACGTATTGACTCAGTTTTAAGCATGATAGCAATAAGGCGATCCATACCCAAAGCTAAGCCACCATGGGGCGGTGCGCCAAACTCCAGGGCTTTAAGAAGAAAACCAAATTTATCGTCGGCTTCTTCTGTGTCAATATTGAGTAAGGACAACATTTTAAGCTGCATTTCAGGGTTGTGTATACGGATGGAACCACCACCAATTTCAGTACCGTTTAGCACTAGATCATAAGCTCTTGAACGGATTTTGTGGAGGGGTTTTACGCCTTCTTCTTCTTCAGCGTCCATAAAGTGGAGGTCTTCTTCCATGGGGGCGGTGAATGGGTGGTGAACTGCATCAAAGCGTTTTGCTTCGGCATCCCACATTAATAGAGGAAACTCAGTTACCCAGACAAAGCCAAATGCATCTTGGTCTACCATTTCCATATCGTTGCCAACAGCAACGCGCAACCTTCCCAACGCTTCATTAACTACTGATAATTTGTCGGCACCAAAAAAGAGAATATCTCCAGTTTCTGCTCCAGTAGCAGTAACAATGGCCTCTTTTTCTTCATCCGAGAAAAATTTAACAATAGGTGATTGCCAGTTATCTTCTTGCCAAGGACCGTTAATTTTTATCCAGGCTAGACCTTTTGCACCGTATATTTCAACAAATTTAGTATAATTATCAATCTGCTTTCTGGTTAGCTTTGCTCCACCAGGAACTCTAAGAACTTTCACTGCACCCCTAACACCACCAGCACCCTTAAATGAAGATTGCGAGGCAAATACTTTAAAGCTGGTATTTTTCATCTGCTGGGTAATGTCGGTAAGTATAAGCGGATTGCGTATATCAGGTGCATCCAGACCATATTTGTCCATGGCATCGGCATAGGTAATTGTAGGAATGGGAGAATTTACTTCAATTCCTAGAGCAGTTGTAAAGCTTTTTTTGATGATGGATTCAGTAATACCCATAACATCGCTCTCATCAACAAATGCCATCTCCAAATCGATTTGGGTAAATTCTGGTTGCCGATCAGCACGCAGATCTTCATCACGAAAGCAACGTGTGATTTGAAAATAACGGTCGTAGCCTGATATCATAAGCAGCTGTTTGAATAGTTGTGGAGATTGTGGCAGTGCGTAGAATTGACCAGGGTTAACTCGAGAAGGAACTAGATAATCTCTTGCACCTTCTGGGGTGGAGCGAGTTAACATCGGTGTTTCAATATCTAAAAACCCTGCTTCATCCAGAACATTACGTATTGTATGGTTTACCCTATGACGAAATGAGAGATTGTGCTGCATAGTTGGGCGACGCAAATCTAGAAAACGATATGTAAGTCTTGTATTTTCACCAAGATCTTCATCATCTAACAGAAATGGTAAGGTTTTAGATTCGTTTAATATTTTAAACTCATCAACCTCCACCTCAATTAAACCAGTATCCATCTTAGGGTTTTCAGTCTCTTTAGGGCGGGCAGAGACAGTACCTGAAATTTCAAGAACATATTCGTTACGTAAGCCGTGGGCTTGTTGGTGAACTTCAACATTGCGTTCGGGGCTGAAAACCACCTGTACGATACCGCTACGGTCCCGTAGATCAATAAAAATAACTCCACCGTGATCCCGACGACGGTTGACCCAGCCGAAAAGGGTGATTCTATCTCCAATTTGTTCTTCTCTAACATCGTTACAATAGTGGCTGCGCTTCATAATTTGTTTTCCTAGTACATTGGCCTATATTAATTGATAAGATAAGCCTTTTTTATTGGGGTTCCAGAGGGTTTATTTCCCTAGGAGTTTGGGCAAAGCTTATAGTTTTGTACGTTAAGCCGGATTTTAAAGTCCCGGTTAATATATTAAAATACAGTATGAAAAAACCTGATTATGGGTTTTTTACATACTGTAACTATCCTTTACCTGCTAAATGGTTAATTAATTCATGACTCAACGAAAAAAAATATCATCCTATGAGATTTGAAATAAGAATATCTAGAATAATATTGCAGATTTAAGAAAAATTTCTCAAATGGATGAGGAGCAGTACCCAAGGTTTAAAATCTATTTGTTAAACCTTGGGCATCTACAGAATGCTTAGCAGGGGTTTATAAATAACATCTAGTTCTATTAAGCCTCTTCCTCTTCTATCTCTTCCACATCAAGAGGCTCTTTATTTTTCACTTGCTTAAGAGCTTCTTCAACCAAAGGAGTCATATAGGCTCTCTCTTCTTCACGGAAGTTTTCGCTCATTTTCAGTGCCATACTATAGGATGCTTCGGCTTCTTCCCAATTTGATAATGAGTGGAGTAACAGACCTTTTAAATAGTGGTTGAAAGGGTTTTCATTGTTTCCTTCCAAGGCAGTATCAACCCAGGTTTCTGCATTTTCAGTGTCGCCTTGGTCAACATAATAAGCAGCAAGTTTTTGTGCAACCTGCCAAGCAGCTACTTTGCGAGGAGCATCATATTCATCCATCAAGAACTGTTCGCTCTCTGTGGTTTTGTCAGCCTCAACAAGCCATTCAGCATAACGGGCAATCCAGTAGTCCCAGAGAATGTGTGGATCTTCTCTGTCGCCATCTAGAACTTTTTTAATTATGCCAAGGGCATCTTCTAATTTACCCCCGTTATGATATGCAGCAGCAATCTCGGTTAAAACTACATCTGAAGCCATCTCATGGGGTACTTTATCTAGCACTTCAACTGGTGATGCTTGAATAATCCGTGATACAGCCATGGCTTTAATTGCAGGTGTAGGGGAGCCAAGCTTCCAGTCAACAGATTCCTCTTTATCCATATGGCATTGCTTAAATTTTTTACCAGATTGACAAGGGCAGGGATCGTTACGACCAATTTTTGGGGCAGCCACTGTTCTTGTAGGGCGGGATTGAAAGCCGTGCTCTGGTTGCGGAGCCATGTCGATTAAACGATCTGCAAAATAGGCAAACCAAGGCCAGAATGGATTATCGGTAACATTTTCATCTTCGGCCAGCCAAGCAGCTAATTTTTCTCTATCGTGCAATAGAGTGGCGTGGACAAGTGCTTCAGCAAAAACTTCTGGTTGGTTAAGATCTTTGGTAGAACCCACAGTTACGGCTCCTTAACTATTTTGGAATGATAGGTTTTATATACATTAATATTATGAAACCCCTCTATACTAAATCAACAACAAGATATACGCTAGTGAGGAAAGACATGGAGTGTCGATTAAAATTATGGCATGCTGTTTTATTTAAAGAAAGTTAAACCAATCAACTTAGTATTAATGGACCAAAAAACATGACCTTGCGTACCAGATTTGCCCCTTCACCTACCGGATTTTTACATATTGGCGGAGCAAGAACAGCTCTATTTTGTCACTTGCATACACGACATTATGGTGGAACAACCATTTTAAGGGTTGAAGATACAGACATTGAGCGCACCAAACAAGAGGCTGTAGAGGCAATTTTGGAGGGTATGCGTTGGTTGGGTTTAGAACCAGACGAAGGACCATATTATCAATCGGCTAATTCTCAAAAGCACCTTGATATTGCCGATCAACTACTGATTGCAGAACAGGCATATCGCTGTTATTGCAGTAAAGAAGTTCTTGATCAAATGCGAGATGAACAGCGCGCTAGTGGACTAAAACCACGTTATGATGGTCGTTGTAGCAAGCTTAAATCTGCTCCATCTCCTGATGCTCCATTTGTTATTCGTTTTCGTCGCCCTAAAGTTGGTGAAGTTATCTGGCAAGATAAGATCCAAGGAGAGGTGAGGGTTCGTAACGATGAACTTGACGATCTAATTCTAGTTCGTTCTGATGGAACGCCAACCTACAATTTGGCTGTTGTTGTTGATGACCACAACATGGGAATAAATCTGGTAATTCGTGGCGAGGATCATCTCAGCAATACTCCTAGGCAGATTCAGCTTTTTGAAGCGTTGGCTTGGGATGTTCCTGACTATGCTCATATGCCACTGCTACATGGTGAAGATGGTGCAAAGCTTTCTAAACGCCACGGCGCGGTATCTGTGCTTTCGTTTAGAGAAGAAGGGTTTTTAGCATCAGCGGTTAATAACTATTTAGTTCGTCTTGGCTGGTCTCATGGGGATCAAGAAATTTTCACCACCAAGGAGATGGAAGAGCTGTTTGATATTTGTGAAGTTGGACGCTCAGCAGCTATTTTTAACAGCGATAAACTGCTCTGGATAAACTCTCACCATATTATGGATGCCCAACCAGAAGATCTTGTAGATGAGTTAATCTATCAGTTAAAACTTATTAATATTGAAGATGTTGATAAAAAAAGACTCATTGAGATTATTCCTGAATTTCAAGAACGCTCTAAAACCATGGTAGAAATGGCGCAAAAGGTTTCGTTCTTATTTGTAGATGAGCTACCAGAATATGAGCCAAGTGCAGCAAAAAAACATATGAAAATAGCAGCTATTGACCCATTGTCTGAATTAACAAAACGTTTGGAGAGTTGCCCAGAGTGGGATATTGATAGTATTGAGAAGGTATTTAAGTCTGTTTTAGATGCGTATGAAATTAAAATGGTTAAACTAGCCCAACCAGTAAGAGTTGCACTAACTGCAACCGCAACATCACCAGGAATTTATGAGACGGTATTTATGTTAGGGAGACTAAAAACCATATCCCGCCTGCAAGCTGGTGTAATTTTTCTTGAAGAGAAAGCTGCTGCTACAGAATAACATATAGCTTCTCCATATTTTACAAATTACCTGCTAACAAGATGATAACATTTCGGTAGTTATCATTAACCTTGTACATATTTAGCTTACTCATGGATATTTTAAATGGATATGGAAGAAATTGATGAAGGTCTACTAGATATAGACATAGAATTAAAGGATCTTGTAGTACCTTTATCAATGGTTGTATGTTATTTGGTCTTAATGAGTATATTTTTTATT
>JADGBW010000232.1 GCA_015231305.1 Magnetococcales bacterium
ATCAAAAGTTAAACTTTTAATGCAGTACTCTCGCATGATCGGTCTATACGCTTTTGTAGGGCAATATAGGGGTGTCATTGTATAGACCTTTTTTGTATTGGATGGATGAGTAGTTACATTGAATATTGCCGAATGGATTATGGCAGTCGGAATAGTTTTTGGCATAGGCCTATTGCTGCTATCTGTTGTCAAGAATGACCCATGGGAGGACCACGTCTATGACAATGTTCCACCTATTGCAGCAGGTGTTCCTTCACCCCATAGAGCTGGGCGACAAAAAATGGTCTGCTCAAGTTGCCATGAAATAATCTCACCTACACTTTCTGGTCGCTCAAAGGTTGTACCATATATTACTCGTAATGCTGTTTCTCCTCATGGTGATGCAAGAGATAAACAACTATGTACAAATTGTCATAAAATTACTGCCAGAAGCACACCCAAAAAAGTTGTACAAACACGAGTACAGGCTAAATCCATTGCAGTAGCCCAACGCATACCTTTAATACCGCGACCAGACCCAACAATGGGAAAAGAGGCCCACGAAAGATTTAGCATCACACGTTTTCAGGGTAGAATTATAAGAGTAGTGACAAAAACTGTTGTTTCAGGCAGGGAAAACCTCAATGTCTTAATCGACAACGGTTTCAGTAAAGCAGCTTGGTATAATCTTGCCCCATTTTGGTTTTTACATAAAATTGATTGTGGTGTGCAACAAGGTCTCTTTGTAAAAGGAACCGCTTACAAAGAGATAGGTCAGATAAATCCTCAAATGCAATATGTTAAAACTATATCCGTCAACGGTCATCTGTGCGAACTACGTAACAGACACATGACCGGACTTTGGGAGCCAGGCGCAGCCTTGCTTCATAAAGAGGAGTGAGCATTTGAACTTAAACGATATTAAAATTGAAGAACAAGACACAATAGATCCACAAAATATGCTGGAGCAAAAACACTGGACTACATTCTACCTTGTGTCTGCAATAAGCACCTTGGTTATTTCACTTACAGTTGCATTGCAACCTCTTTTTCTTGATGAAGTTATTATAATACCATTTGAAGAAGAAGGTACAATAAACGCGCACCTACAAGTGGTTACACAGATAATAAGTTTAGCTCTAATTTTTTTTCTAGGTCCATTTTTAGGTAGAAGCAAAAGATTGCAATCGGTATTTTTTGGATTTGTAATAGCTGCATTAGGTGCATTATTAATTCCTTTAAGCAAAAATATAGAGGTTGTAATTGGCTTTAGCTCACTAACCTTCTATTACATGATGCGAATTTTAGTATCTTTGGGCACAGACTCCGTTCAGATGCAGCTTTCGACTCTAGGCGGTGATGCTACACTATTCCAAAAGCAACCTGTACTACTACCAAACATGATCACCATGATGGCTTTGGGTAGTACAGTAATATGCGCTATTCTTATGCAAATCCCCCAAACTTCTACCAGTATACCAGCTATAATGTTACTACCATTTCTTGTGGCTGTAGCTGGAGCTTATACTGTTAACAAACATTTACCTATTCAACAAGATGTAAATGACAGCGTAACCCCCCTCCCCTTTGCCCAAGCCTGGGAGTTAATTTCTAGCGACCCTCGTATGCAGCTCTGTTTTGCTGCTGCCTTTTATGTACGAGCCGATATGTTGGTTATCAGCCTGTTTCTATCGTTGTGGTTTATATCTTTTGCTGATGTTGTAAACGTAACTCGCGCTTATGCTGCTGGACAAGCAGGTTTAATGCTGGGTTATATTGGTCTGGTAATTCTCATTTCAATGCCTTTATGGCGACAGTATATGGAGAGAAATAGCCGAATTTCAGCGATAGGAGCCAGCCTTTCTTTAACTGGACTTGGTTTTATTCTTTTAGGTTGGATTGTAGTCAACCCATTTGATTGGCTGACTATGTTGTTTCCATTATTATTGGTAGGAATAGGCCAAGCTGGATGTTTGATAGCACCAAAAATTCTAGCAGCAGAATTAGCACCTAAACATGTATTAGGCTCAGTTCAGGGAGTACTATTTTTAGTTAGTGGTATCGGTGTGGTAATGCTAGTGCAGAGTGGCGGATATTATTTCGATGCTGTTGGTCCGCAGGCTCCATTTATTCTCATAGGTGCAAGTAACTTACTGGTTATGCTTTATGCTTTATGGTTGATTAAAAGCGGAATGGACGAAAGCCATGATCATAAACTATTAAAAACCCGCCGTACTAATTTAAAACCACTTATTTTTATGTTCTCTCTGTTACCAATTATCTGGTTAATAGGACGAATAATGATTGGTGGCATCTCTCCTGGTACTTCTCTTGGTCAAATGCCTGTCGGTTTTATAAACCGTTATCTAGGTGACTGGGCGTTTAACTTTATACTGTTATCATTGGCTTTAAGACCAATAGCTGAGATATCAAAAGTTAAACTTTTAATGCAGTACTCTCGCATGATCGGTCTATACGCTTTTTTCTATGCTTCTCTCCATGTCTTAACCTATTTTTGGCTTGAATGGTTATTTGATGTTAAAGGTATTTTACAAGATATTAGCGAGCGGCCCTTTATTATTTTGGGGTTAATGGCATTTGTAATTCTCATTGTTTTAAGCATCACATCAACCAAAAACCAAAGACGCAAACTAGGGCAAAAAAAATGGAAAAAAATCCATCGTTATGTCTATTTAGTTAATATTTTAATTGCCCTACATTTTTGGCTTGCTGCTACCCATGAAAATGGTGAACCGTACGTTTATGCAATAGCAGTTGCGACACTTCTTACATATAGATGGAATCAATTCAAAAACAAAGAACTAGCAAGTCAATAATCTATAGTAAACAAAGCCATTCATAAGTGCCAAATGCCTAAATTTTAACAAGTTAATAAAAAGAACAACATAAAAGCAACCCCGTTATCGACTTGTATCAAGCTAGCTTTTTTTGCCAATTTCCTGCTTTTATCAATTAGCAGTAGGCACTGCTACATAGATACAGGCAGAACTGTATTAAACCTAGAAACGGCAGTTGTAAGCACGCAGCTATCGCAACCTATGATTCCCCTGATACACCAGATAAATCAATAGATTACACTATGCACGCACTTCCAGCT
>JADGBW010000029.1 GCA_015231305.1 Magnetococcales bacterium
TGGGCCAATCATTAAAATATTTTTTGGGTAGACCTCCTCCCGCATCACCGGGTCTAGCAGTCTTCGTCGCCAGCGATTACGTAAAGCAATGGATACAGCACGTTTGGCATCATTTTGACCGATAATATAGCGGTCTAACTCAGAGACAGTTTCACGGGGGGTATATTCGGACATTTATAACTCTTAAAGTTTGCTAGAATTAAAAAAATTTATAGTTCTTCTATGACAAAATTATGATTTGTGTATATGCAGATATCTGCTGTAATACGCAGAGACTCTTCAACAATTTTTCTTGGTTCCATCTCTGTGTTTTTAAGTAGGGCATTAGCAGCAGCTTGAGCGTAAGGACCACCTGAACCTATTGCAAGGATACCATCTTCTGGTTCTAAAACATCGCCTGTGCCTGATATTAAAAGGCTTGCTGAAGCATCTACTACAGCAAGCATGGCTTCTAGGCGACGCAGGGCGCGGTCAGTACGCCAATCTTTGGCAAGTTCTACTGCGGCTCTGGTTAAATTACCCCCATGTTTAGATAGTTTTCCTTCAAAACGCTCAAAAAGGGTAAAGGCATCGGCAGTGGAACCAGCAAACCCTGCTAATACTTTGCCTTCGAGCATGGTTCTGACTTTTTTGGCATTGGATTTAACCACAATGTTGCCAAGAGTAACCTGACCATCGCCACCCAAAACGACTGAATTTCCCCGTCGTACCGATAATATAGTGGTTCCTTTAAACATGTATATCTTTCGCCTTTTTACAATTAATTTTCAAGTATGCTATCATGATACCCTAAATAAACGGATATTCCATGAATAATGGATATTATCGTTTAATCTAAATTTAATGACATGCTTTGCAAAGTAACTTTTTTAAGTGTTATAACCGATGTTTATTTATCTTTATATAAAATTTCCTTTTTGGATCAAAGGTTAAGGCGAAAGCCATATATAAAAAAAATATACGGTTGATGTGAGGTATTTAATATGAACTTTGATCCATCATCCAGTGATGATCTACTACGCTTAACTCTTTATTTAACTCCTGACCACGAATGCGGATATTTTAAAGATAGACCTGCTGCTACTCTGTATGTTGACCCTGATTATGAAATGAATATGCGCACCTATCAGTTTTTGTTATATCAAGGTTTTCGTCGAAGTGGAGACCAAGTCTATCGTCCCTATTGTAGAGATTGTCACGAATGTATACCTATACGCCTGCCAGTAGAAAAATTTAAACTGAGTAAAAGTTTACGGAGGGTTTGGAAAAAAAACCAAGACCTTACAGTTACAGCTTCTCCGCCTTCCATTACCCAAGAGCGGTTTGAACTCTACCAAAACTATATAAATAATCGCCATGAAGATGGACCCATGGCAAACCCCACCCCTGATGATTTTTTAAGTTTTCTAGATTGCTCATGGGGTAAAACCCAGTTTGTTGAGTTTCGCCTGGATACTAAGTTGCTTATGGTGGCTGTTATAGACTGTTTAGAAGATGGCTTATCTGCCGTTTATACATTTTTTGATCCGGCTTTTTCATCTCGTAGTTTAGGAACCTATGCAATACTTTGGGAAGTTAAAGAGGCCCAGAGTCTTGGGAATAAGTGGCTTTATTTAGGGTATTGGGTTGAGGGATGTAAAAAAATGCGTTACAAATCCAGGTTTAAGCCAATGCAGATTTATCAAGAACGAAAATGGGTGGAGTACGATCTGGCTGTACCTGATATTGCTGTCTTAAAAGCAAAAAAGTTCGGATAATTTATTAATGCCAGTATATTACCTGCCCCAAGAACCTATTTTTCCTCCACCATCACAAGCAGAACCAAATGGTTTGGTTGCAGTGGGGGGGGATCTCTCTTCACAAAGGCTTTTAGCAGCCTATAGTGAGGGGATTTTTCCCTGGTTCTCCAAAGGTGACCCTTATTTATGGTGGAGCCCTAACCCTCGGTTAATTTTAACTCCTGATCGGCTGCACATTCCAAAAAGCCTTAAGAAGACCATTCGTCGTTCTCAGTTTCATGTGACTTTTAATTGTGCTTTTGAAAAAGTAATTAAAGGTTGCGCTCTAGCCACAAGAGGGGATGAACAAGAGGGAGGCACTTGGATAACCGATGAGATGTTAGATGCTTATGTTGAGTTACACCGACTAGGTTATGCCCACTCAGTTGAGGCATGGTTACTTGAAGATGGTAAGGCTGTACTGGCTGGTGGTAGTTATGGAGTGGCTTTGGGTCGCTGTTTTTTTGGTGAGTCTATGTTTCACTGTCGCCCTGATGCCTCAAAGGTAGCATTTGTTGCTTTGGTTGGTGCTTTGCAAAAATTTGGTGTGGAGCTAATCGATTGCCAAATGAAAACCGAGCATCTTGTTAGGTTTGGTGCTTGGGAGGTTCCCAGAGACGAATTTGTAAAAAAACTGCAAAGGGCTATGTCCGGTGAAAGTCCTCAATTTACATGGTAAAGTTCTATTATGAATAACCCAACCCCCACACATTTAAAGCAGATAAACACGTTGCGCAGTGAGATACAACAGCACAACTACAGCTACCATGTTTTAGATGACCCAACCATTGCTGATGTAGAATATGACAAGTTATTTAAGCAGTTACTTGAATTAGAAAAACAGTTTCCAGATCTGATAACCCCAGACTCTCCCACACAAAGGGTAGGAGCCACACCCCTTGATGGTTTTATAAAATGTGCTCATAAAGAGCCGATGCTCTCATTGGAGAATGGATTTTCAGATAACGAACTAGAAGAGTTTGACCGCCGTGTGCGTGAAGGGCTGGCATCTACTAAAGATGTAGTTTATGCCGTAGAGCCAAAGCTTGATGGTGTTGCAGTAAGTTTAGTTTATGAGTCAGGCAAACTTGTACGGGCAGTGACCCGTGGTGATGGTAGGGTGGGAGAGGATGTAACAGTAGGTGTGCGAACCATAAACAGTGTGCCCCTTAATCTTTTTGGCAGCAATCACCCCCAATTGGTAGAGATAAGAGGGGAGATTTTTTTCCCCTTAAAAGAGTTTAATATTTTTAACGAAAATGCTTTGGCTAATGGTGAAAAAACTTTTGCTAACCCTAGAAATGCCGCTGCAGGCTCTCTTCGTCAGCTTGACCCAAAAATAACCGCAAAAAGAGCCTTAAAATTCTATTTTCATAGTCTGGGTGAATGGATTGGTGAGGCAAAACCCCAAAGCCATAGTTTGTTGACTAATCTTTTAAAGGAGTGGCGCATTCCGGTTTGCCAAGAGGGAGCAGTTGTTGTTGGTGTTGCAGGTTGCCTTGCTTATTATAAAAAGCTGGAGGCAAAACGCGATGGCCTGCCCTATGAAATTGATGGGGTGGTTTATAAGGTAGATAATTTTTCAGACAGACAAAAATTAGGCTTTGTTGCTCGCGCCCCAAGATGGGCCATGGCTCATAAATATGCAGCAAGAGAGGTAACAACCACAGTATCTGCTATTGATATCCAGGTGGGTAGAACTGGTGCTTTAACTCCTGTGGCAAGGCTTGTTCCGGTTAATGTGGGTGGGGTGATGGTTACTAACGCTACCCTGCATAATTTCCAAGAACTAGCCAGAAAAGAGGTTCGGGTTGGCGACTGGGTTATGGTACGCAGAGCTGGTGATGTAATACCTGAAGTGGTAAGAATTATCAGAGAAAAACGCCCCAGAGTAACCAAAGAGTTTATACCTCCAACAACCTGTCCGGTTTGTGATGCCGCTGTTGTATGGCCCCAAGGTGAGGTAGTAGCAAGGTGTAGCGGGGGGTTGAGCTGCCCTGCCCAACGCCTTGGTGCAATTAAACATTTTGTCGCCAGAAGAGCCATGGATATTGATGGCTTGGGTGATAAGCTAGTTGCCAGCCTTCTTGAAAAGGGCTTTATTAGCTCAATTGCAGACCTTTATAGTTTAGTAGAAAAAAAAGCCGAACTTCTTAAAATGGAGCGTATGGGCGAAAAATCGGTAGATAATCTCCTAGCTGGAATAAATGCCAGCCGTAAACGAGATTTAAGCCACTTTTTGTTTGCCCTTGGTATAAAGGAGGTTGGGGAGACCACCGCAAGAAACTTAGCGCGCCATTTTAAAACCTGGGAAAGATTATCCCAAGCCGACCAAGAAGCTCTGCAAGGTGCAGCTGATGTAGGTAGTGTTGTGGCTGAATCTCTATTAAACTTTTTTAGAGAACCCCACAATCAGGAGGTAATAAGCCAGCTACAGTTAATAGAAGATAGTAACTGGTGGCAGGTAGAAGAGAGCGCCACAACCCATGGGGCAAGACCCTTAGAAGGGGTAACAGTAGTGCTTACCGGAACCCTGGAAAAATTAACACGCCAACAAGCAAAAGCCCGTCTAGAATCCCTTGGAGCAAAGGTATCTGGCAGTGTATCTAAACGTACAGGTTTAGTAGTAGCAGGTGAAAAAGCAGGGTCAAAACTAAAAAAGGCCCAGGAGTTGGGGGTGAATGTGTTGGATGAGGCTGGGTTTATTGATAAATATTTGTAAAAACGTTATTTTATTGGTTGTTTCAACTGTAAAATCTAGGTCGAAAAGTAGTATTTTATTGCTTTGAAAACTGATTTCGATAATAATTTACATATTATGAAAGTAAATTCAGGTTTTACCCTGTTAGAGCTTCTTATTGTTATCGCTATCGCCTTTGTCCTAATATCCTTGGCTGTGCCAACTTTCAGCTTAATTATCAAGGATAACCGCATGATCGTGCGTGTAAATAACTTCATAGGTTTAACAAGTTATGCCCGCAGTGAAGCCGTTAAACGCTCATCTCGTATTACAATTTGTCCATCGACTACAGGAACAACTTGCCTTACAACGGGAACATGGGAGTCGGGTTGGGCTATTTTTGTCGATGCTGACGATTCTGGAACCCTAAACACTGGGGATACTTTGCTTAAAGTTAATGCTGGGGTAACTGGTAATGATATAACCATACGGGGTAGTGCAAATATACAGAGCTATATCTCTTACAACGCTAATGGTTTAATACGCAAAATTGATGGTAGCTTGCAAAGCGGTAGCATGGTTTTTTGTGATGACAGGGGAGCAGGTACAGATGCTCGCACTGTTACCATAAGTGCTGTTGGTCGTCTCTCTACAACCACTGGGGCATTATCATGTACTCCATGAGAAAAAACCATACAGTTTTCTTACATAATAGAGGCTTTACCCTTATAGAAAACTTAATTGCTCTTTTAATTCTTTCTATTGGGCTTCTCGGCCTAGGAGTGTTGCAATTAAATGGATTGCGGAGTAGCCAGGAGGCATATTATAGAGGGCAGGCGACAGCGATAGCACAGGAGTTATCAGAACGTCTGCATGCCAACCCAACTGGAGCAGTTGGCCAGTTTTATGATTTAACCCAACGTACAACTGCACCTTTTTCTTATTCTCAAATCGACTGTACCCAAAGTTTAGACGTTTTATCAGCTGCAACGTATCCAACGGCTTTGTGTAGTGATGATCTTAACTCAGTAGGTAGCAGCATAAACGGTGTGGCCTGTACCACCACACAAATGGCAGAATTTGATACTTTTCAGGTTTACTGCCAAGCATGGGGGTATCAAAACCCTACAACTGGTGTTGGGCAGAGCCTACCTGGTCTGCAAATTTCTGTTAGTTGTTCTGCTCCTTGCACAGCAACATCAGCTCAAACTATACAAGTTGCCTGGCAACGTTTTGGTTGGAAAACTCTCGCAGCAGATGCCAGTTGCCCTGTTAATACCGAATGTGTCTCAATAAATGTAGTGCCATGATGGTTATTTTAAAAAAAATAGGTAAACAACATGGTGGTTTTTCATTAATAGAGTTGATGATATCCATGACCATCGGACTGTTGATACTTGGTGGTACGGTAAAGATATTTCAAAGTCAGCGTAGCAACTATCTACTACAACAGGGGTTAGAGCAGGTTCAGGAGTCTGGCCGTTTTTTAACTGACTTTATTAGTGCAGATTTGCGTATGGCTGGGTATCCACGGGATAGCTCAAATATTGCTAGTTCTATAATTGGTACTGAAGGTGGAGATGCCAATAGTAGTGATAGTGTTACCATACAGTATGAGTCTACCATTAATTGTGGTGGTGATTTAACTGGTGGGGTAATAACCCAGAATCAATATTTGATTCAAAATAATGGGTCAGGCACTCCAGAATTACGATGTATTGGCAGTGTAGCATCAGGAACCCAAACTTATACTTTGGTAGAAAATTGCGAGAGAATGCAAATTCTCTATGGGGAAGATACTGACACTACCCTAAATGGCGATGCCAATGTTTATAGAGAGGCTTCTAACGTGGTTGATTGGGATAGAGTTGTAACTGTCCGTATAGCTTGGTTGGTTAGCAATGGTCAATATGTTGGTGGTAGTGAAGTGCGATCACATCGTTTGCTAAATGAAGCCCCAGTTGGGCCATTTAATGATGGATGGTTGCGACGTATTTTCTCTACCACCGTTGTGTTACGCAACCGGGTTCCCTATTAGCTGGAGATGCTCAATATGGAACAACAAGTAAACAAAAAATATGAAGGTGAACAAGGATCGGTTCTGATAATTAGTTTGGTCATGCTGTTTTTGTTAACATTTTTTGCAATAAGTGGTTCTAAAACAAGCACTTTAAACGAAAAAATATCTGGTAATACCCAGAAAAAAAGAGTCACCTTTCAAGCGGCAGAGTCAGCTATTGAGTCAGTTGTTGAAGAAGCTAACGGATCACTTGTTGCAGGAAATGTATTGGTTGATGGAATGGTTGCCATGGTTGAGCGTCCGGTATCAGGAGTTGGATATGACCTGAACGATGCAACTATATTAAGTGAGGCTTTAATTTGTTATGACGGTGAAGCGGTTATCCCCGGCTTTAGTATGGGTGTTGGTAAGCAAAATTTTGTCGGTCATCAGTTTAAAATACGTGGTCGTGGTTCCATAACAGCAATAAACGCGCTAACGACCAACCTACAAGGAGTTGAAAAAATTGGCCCCTCTTCAGGGGGAGGGACTGGAAACTGTCCATGACGTTGTATAACCCTAGAACAGCAGTTGGAAGCGCGCACCTAGCGCAACCTATTGATTCACATAGCATATCAGAAGAAAGTCTTATCACCAACAAGGTGACCACGATTTCTACTGATACACCAGATAAATCAATAGATTACACTATGCACGCACTTCCAACTACCGTTTCTAGGATAACAAGGAAACGTTTCTATGAAAAATAGATTTTTTCTTACAGTATCTCTGGTTTGCCTATTAGCGTGGAGTTCTCCTAGTAGGGGCGATGATACTGAGATTTTTTTTGGTGGCGATTGGAGTGCAGGGGGCACAATTCAACCAAATATCCTTTTTGTATTGGATACCTCCAGCAGTATGAATAGTTATGACGGGACCAGCTCAACTAGGTTGGACCGTATGAAGGTGGCTCTACGTAGTATTTTGGCTGATACTTCTGGGGTTAATGTGGGTTTGATGCGTTTTTCAAACCCTGGTGGACCGGTACTATTTCCTGTAGCTGGAATTGATGAAGAAGTATCTCAAATTGTTGGTGTGTCAGCTACTCAAGATGCCAATACATCTCAGGTCTCTATTAGAGAAAGTAGCGATGATGCCGAGGAGAGTGCAGCCGGGGTAATGAGCCTAACCCAAAGTGATTTAGAAATGGTTACTCTGCCTGCTGATGGAGGCACTGCTAGTGTTGAAGTGCAGATTAGCAGCGAAAATGATGCTGTAGAACAACGCTCCAACAGTACTATGTATATGGATAGCAGTGATTTGGAGCTGGTTTATGATAGTGGAAACCAAACTGTTGGTTTACGGTTTCAGAATGTTGCGCTGCCTCAAGGAGCAACCATTGTTAGTGCTCACATAGAATTTGAGGTGGATAAATACCAGAGTCAGGATACTGATTTGCTAATTGAAGGTCAGGATATAGACAGTGCCCCAGCTTTTGCAGATAGCAACAATAATGTCTCCTTGCGAACAAGAACCACAGCTAAAGTCAATTGGAACGGCGTACCCATTTTAAATACAAATGAAATTCTTACCACCCCCAACCTTAATGGTATAGTAGAAGAAATTGTAGGCCGAGCTGGTTGGGTAAGTGGCAATGATATGGTTTTTATTATAACCGGAACCGGAAAAAGAGAGGTGGAGTCGGTTAATTCTGGTGAGCAAGCCCCCAAATTGGTTATTACCTATGAGACTGGTTCTGGTACATCTGCTGGTGATCAGATAGTTGGTTTGCGTTTTCAAAATCTGATGGTTCCACAAGGAGTAACCATCACCAGTGCTAGTTTAGATTTTAAAGCAGTATCTGCTGAAAATAGTAACCTTTCGTTAGTTATAAGAGGGGAAGATGTAGATAACTCCAGCACCTTTACCACGACTTCAGGGGACATTTCAAGCCGGACACTAACTACAGCAGTTGCCCCTTGGGATAATGTTGCAAGCTGGGATACAGTAGGTGGAAGTTATCAGCCGGGAGATATTAAAAATGTAATTCAAGAAATTGTAAATCGTGGGGGATGGTGTGGAGGAAACGCCCTTTCACTGATTATAAGTGGTTTAGGTGGCCCAGGTAAAAGGACTGCAGAGTCATATGACTCCAGCCCTGGCCTAGCTCCAACCCTTAGTGTCTCTTGGGACCCGGACTCTCTAGCAACTGCTGGAGGCTGTATTGTTCGGTCATTGGTAAGCCAAATCTCTGCCTCAAGTGATGATGCGGAGGAGTCAGCTGGTGGTTCTGTGGATCTAACCAGTACCGATTTAGAGTTGGTTGAGGAGGACTCAACCCAGACTATCGGCCTGCGTTTTCGTTCTCTATCCATTCCCCAAGGGGCCACCATATCTAGTGCTCAATTAGAGTTTGAAATTGATGAGTCTGCTAGTGGAGCAACCTCTTTAACCCTGCGAGCTGAGAATATAGATAGTGCTTTAGCCTTTGCTAGCAGCAGTAATAATATCACTAACAGAGCCACCACTACTGCATCTGTAGCTTGGAATGGGGTAGATGCTCCTGGGGTGAATGGAAAACTGATTTCACCAGATATTACCTCTTTAGTTCAGGAGGTAGTAAACAGAGCTGGTTGGGTTAACGGCAATAACATGGCTTTTATTATTACGGGTTCTGGTAAACGGGTGGTGGAGTCCTACAACGGTGAAACTGGTGCAGCAGCCAAGTTGCGAGTCACCTACTCTGGAGGAGTGGAGAGCCAAGTCACCGGGAAAACAGTTCGCAGTCGTTTGATTGAGTTGGTAGATGAAATTCAATATCGCAGTGGAACACCAATTGTTGATAGTCTTTATGAAGCTGCCCGATATTTTAGAGGAGAAGGGGTGGATTATGGAACCACAAGAGGTAATCAGGGCAGCCGATCTGAATATACCCGTGTCAGTCATCCTGCATCTTATACAGGAGGAACATTAGTACAACCAAGTGGTTGTAGTGATTTAGAGTTGGACTCCACCAACTGCAAACTAGAGGAAATTACAGGTTCTCCTATCTATACCTCACCTATTACCAATAGTTGCCAAGAAAACCATATAGTTTTGCTTTCAGATGGCTCACCTAGTGTTAATACTTCAGTAACAAGGGTTGAGAGCCTTATAAATGCAGCTTGCAGTGGTTCAGGAAGCAGCAAGTGTGGCCATGAGTTAGTAGCATTTCTTAAAAATGTTGATCAATCAAATCTAGATGAAGATCAAAATATAACAACACACACCATTGGCTTTAATTTTACCAGTAGTTGGATGCGGGAGATGGCCGAAATTCATGGGGGAGGGGGTTTTTATGAAGCCAATAGTGCAACCGAGTTATTAACAGCCTTTCAGGCAATTTTTAAAGATATTCTTCAGGTAGATAGCTCTTTTGTATCACCTGGTGTAGCTGTAAACCAATTTAACCGCTTAACCCACTTAAACGATGTCTATTTTTCTATGTTTCGTCCCAAAGAGACTCCAGAATGGGTTGGTAATCTGAAACGATACGAACTCCATGGCTCCCCAGCAGTTTTGGTTGGAGCCTCTTATGATCCCACTGCTATACCGGCCCAAGATCCGGCTGATCATGCAGTTATAAACAGTGCTACAGGCATGTTTAAGGATACCACCCAGAGCTTTTGGTCAGACAGCCAAGATGGTAACGATGCAGCTTTGGGAGGAGCTGCTGAAGAGATAACCGATGCATTATTACCTTTGCGAAAAATGTACACATATACCGGCAGCGGTACCCCGGTGGATGTGGATCTAAAATTTGCAGAGTATTGGTTTTGGGGAAATAACACTCTTATTACTACCGATATGCTTGATATCACCGCTGAAGTTGACCCAAAACTATCAGGAGATTATAGGGAAAACTTGCTCTCTTGGGCCAGGGGTGTGGACCTTCTAGATGCAGATGGAGACGGTAACAGCACCGAGTCCCGTAAGCATATTGGAGACCCCTTGCACTCTAAACCAGTTATCATTACCTATGGCCCAGATGACTTAACTATATTTTTTGGTACTAATGAGGGTTTTTTACACGCTATTGATGTGGATGGCGATGCAGTTAATGGGGTTGAACCTGGGGCAGAGGTGTTTACTTTTATACCCCAAGAGCTTTTAAAAAACCTAAAAAAGTTTTATATCAACGCAAGCTCCGAAGCTCACCCTTATGGATTGGATGGTTCTATCTCGGTCTGGCAGAAAGATGTGGATAATGATGGGGTCGTAGAGCCCGCAGATGGTGACCATGTTATTTTATACGTTGGTATGCGCCGAGGTGGTGAGAACTACTATGCATTGGATGTAACTAATAGGGATGCCCCAGTACTTAAATGGATGATTGATGGCAGTGTGGCTGGTGATTACGCCGAACTTGGCGAAAGTTGGTCTAGGCCTGTGGTGACCAAAATAAAATTAAACGGTGTGGACAAGGATGTTGTCATATTTGCTGGTGGTTATGATAACAACCAAGATAATACCACTGTCTATCAAGCTGACAGCAACGGCAGAGCTATTTTTATGGCTGATGCTCACACAGGAGAACGAGTCTGGTGGGCTTCCAACGCCTCAGCAAATCTAAATCTTGTTGAAATGTTAAGCAGTATTCCATCAGATATAAAGGTTATAGATACCGATATAGATGGCTATGCCGATCAAATGTATGTTGGTGATATGGGAGGGAGGATCTGGCGATTTGATATTGATAATACAGGTAACAGTGGAGCAGATAGCCTTGTGCAGGGTGGGGTAATAGCCAGTTTGGGAGGTGCTGAAACCATGTTGGAATCCGAAGATGTTCAAAAAGCCAACAATAGGCGGTTTTTTTATGCGCCAGATCTTGTTATAGCAGACTGTAATGCAGGAAACCAACTAACCCTGGCAATTGGATCTGGTTATCGTTCCCACCCGTTAAATACTATTATTCATGACCGTTTTTATATGATACGCGATACAAATAGCCCAGGAAATTACAGTGAGTTGGTAGAGGCTAACCTTTATGATGCAAGTGAAAACCTTATAAGCCAGGGTAGTACAGTAGAACAGACCTCAGCCATAGCTTCACTTGCTTCTGCTAACGGCTGGTTTGTTCAATTAAAAGAGGCAACTAGTGGTTATATTGGTGAAAAAATATTGGGAAGTTCAATAACTTTTGATAGTTGGCTTATGTTTACATCATATACTCCCATTGCTTCTGATACACAAAGCTGCCAAGCACAACAAGGTGTCAGTAAATTTTATCTTATGAATATATGCGATGCCAGCCCGGTTTCAAATCTAGACCCTGCCCAAGATCCTGATAATTTAGATACTTTGGTTAAAGAAGATAGATCAAGAACCTTAAGGCGGGGTGGAATTGCCCCTGAACCATCTATTTTACTACCTTCAGGAGGTGAGCCTGTTGTGTTGGTTGGTCCAGAACAGCCTATCTCTGATATTTCTCTTGCCAATTTATTAAAACTCACCTATTGGAAGGAGTGTAATACCGATGCCCTTTGTTCATCGTCACCTTAGTAAAAAGCAAATAAAAAGCTCAATAATATCAGGGTTTAGCTTAATTGAATTGTTAATTGTTATAAGTATTGTCGGCATTTTAACAATGGTGGCACTACCCACCTATCAAGAGCATGTAACAAAAACACGCAGGGTAGATGGCAAAGCTGCGCTAATGATGATTATGGCTATAGAAGAGAGATATATGATACGAAATAACCAGTATATCGATACCTTAGGGCCAGGTGTTGCTGGTGCAGGTCTAAATTTAACTGTAGATGCAGCAGATCAATTTACAACAGATGACGGCTTTTACCTAATAAGTGCCTCTTATTGCGTGGCAAGCGACACCTCATGCATACTCTTAACAGCAACCCCACAAAATGGACAAGCCGGAGACGGAAACATAACTCTAAACTCCCAAGGCATCAAAACCCCAGCAGCGTACTGGTAGTGTTGCTTTAAAAATGTTCCCGTTTATACAATTATCTAAACTATAAAGGATTATATAAATGATTTGGAGAGAGAGGTTTTGTGGGGAATATTGAACACTTGGATGCCCACTGTTTTTAATCGCTTAAATATATTTGTCTCATATATTTATACCCTGAAATTAAAAAAATAGGGTATAACAGATAATACACAGCTCAACTATATATATTAAAAAAACATCAAAATACAAAAGGTCTCACCTTTTCAGATCACTGAAAAGGAATTGTACGAGGAACTAAACGGTGTCGATTAACCGTGTAGTAATAAATGCTTCGCCTATAATATCTCTTTTCCGTAGCAATCAAGAGCACCTTCTTCCACTGTTATTTCAAGAAATTTTGATACCAAATGCTGTTTGGCAAGAAGTTACACAAACTGGGAAATTTGATAAAGCTGCAATCAATCTAAAAAACATGCTTGTAGTGCCGACCTTTTGGGGTTGGTTTTAATGATATAAATAAGATATATTTTTCAAATGTGCCTAATCGCTTAAGACGGGCTAGCATTATTTATTAGTTTTATTCAATCTTTTCTTCTATTTCTAAAATATATCGTCGTCCCTACCTAAGCCACCACCAGCTCTATTTCGCTTCTGCCTCCGCCTTGGCTTTGAATTTGTATTTGTACAGCTATTCTTTCGGTTAGGGCTGGTATGTGGGAGATAATTCCTACTACTCTTCCCGTTGCTTGTAGGGCTTCTAGGGCGGAAATTGCCATGTTTAGGCTGGTTTCGTCTAGTGCGCCGAAGCCTTCGTCTATGAATAGGCTTTCTACTTGGATGCCTTGGTTGCTGCTCATGCCTGCTAAGCCTAGTGCCATGGCTAGGGAAGTTAAAAAGCGTTCTCCCCCTGATAAATTGGCTATACCTCTTATTTCACTTCCCATCTCAAGGTCAACAACTTGTAGGGATAGGTCCCCTTGTTCTGCTCTTTGTAGGCGGTAGCGAGGGGTTAGTTCTGTTAGGTGGTGGTTGGCTAGCTCTATTAGGCGGTCTAGGGTTATGCTTTGGGCAAATTTACGAAATTTATCGCCGTTGTTAGAGCCAATAAGGTAGTTCATTTTATCCCAAATATCGGTCTGTTTTTGCTGTTTTGTAAGGCTGGCTATTAGGGTTGCGGCCCGTTTTTTTATGTTGTTGTCTATGTGAAGCTTGCCTATGGCAATGCCTAGTTGTTTTTCTTCTTGTGTAAGTAGTTCTTTTTGTTGGATTTGGCACTGAGCTATGATTTCTGGCTCAAGAGCAGGGCGGTTATTTTTTGTTTCTTCATTTAGGGTGTTTTGTAAATATTCTAACTGCTGCTTTTGTTTGTTCACATCCTGACTTATGAGGTTTAACCTATTTTTCTCGTCAGTTATCTGTTTTTCACTCCAGTTTAAACCTTGTGCAAGCTCTTCTTGAGAGATGTTGTTGATTTTACATTTATCTTGCAGATTATTTTTTGCAGCTTCTCCCGCAATTGTTGCCTGTTTTATCTGATTGTTAAGGCCGTCTTGCCTACCTGTAAAATGGGCAATCTCTTTTTGACCTTGGGCTTGGATGTTTGTGGTTTGTTGTAGGTGAGTGTCTGCTTTGTTAATTGCACTCTCAAGCTGGTTTTGTACCTCTTGGCAGCTTTTGCCACCCAACATTTTATTGCGTTTTTGTTGAAGTGTCACAAGCTGTTTTTTAATCTCTTCTAATCTGGTTTGTGAACGTTGGTAGGTGGCTTTTGTAGCTGAAAGCTTCTCATTGATTGTTTGTATTTTCTTTGCGTTGGCCTCAAGAATCTGGGTTGTGGCTAAATTATGCTCTGTTGTTTTTAACCATCTCTCTTTTTTCTCAACTAATTCTGTAATTACATCATCTGAATTATTTGTTATTGTCTTTTGCCAGTTTGTATCTAAAAGCTGATACTTTTCTAGACTCTTTTCAAGTTTTTTTAGGGTTTCTTGATAAAGATTTTTGGTTCTGCTTGCATCTTGGGTGCTCTGTTTTTCTCTTTCCAGTTCAGCTTGTTTAGTGATGATATTTTGCTCTATCTTAGCTTTTTGTTTAAGGTTTTTGCTTAGGTTTTTCTCTAGAGATTGATTGTCTTCTTGGTCTTTATAAACTGTTTTTAGTAGATCTCCATTGTTATTTATAGAGATATAAAGCTGCTCTAAACTACTGTTTATTTTTGTTTTATTATTGGGTGTAGGTTGGTTTGGCAGGGTTAACTCTAAAAAAATTCCTGTGCTGTCTTCTGTGTGCAGGCTCAACCACTTTTGTCTATTAGCTTCTTGCTCTGCTAGCAGTGTTTTAATTGTTTCGTTGTGGTGTTGTTTTTCTGATAAGTTTTTTTGAATATTTTTAATGAGTTCTTGTTGTTGTTGCCTAGTTTGCTTCTCATTGTCTGCCAACTCTGCCACCCGTTTTTCTTGAGCTTTTGCAAACTCGCTCAAATTTTCTTCATTATTAACTAAATGTTCAATTGCTCCACAGACTGGGCATGGGTTATTTTTTTGTAGAAGAGCACGTAATCTTAATGCCTCCTTGCCAGCAGAAGCCCGGGCCAGTTGTGAGCCATGGCGGGCCTCTTCTAACTGTATGGTTATTTTAGTTAACTGTTGCTCGATATTATCTTGTTGTTTGGTAAACAGTTCTATTTGTTGGCTGTTTGTTATGCATTGTTTTTCTAATTGGGTTATTTTAATAGTGGTAGAACTATCTTCTTCAATTATTGCTAAAAGCTGGTTTAGCTCTTGGGCTTGTTTTTGCTTTTTTTGCTGTTCTTTTAGTAGTTGTTGCGGGTTGGGTGCTGCTTTTAGTCTTTGTAATAGTGGTTTTTGTTGCTCTTCATCTTGAAAAATTGTAGCTGTAATATCCTCTTTTTCTCTGTTAAGTTGTACAAGTTGTTCGGCATTTTTGGCAATTTGATTGTCAGAAATACTAATTGTTTGATCTTGGTCTGCAATTAACTGGCTGGTTTGAGAAAACTGCAAAATATCCTGTTTTATCTCATCAAAGCGTTCTTCTAATATTTTCCATGCGCTATTTTGAGAAAGCCAGAGATCATTTTTTTGATAGCTCTCTAAATTTACAGCTCGTTCTTTTATTAATGTTTGTTTTTCATCTGTTACTCTATCCATCAGTTGTTGATCTTTAGTTGCTAAAATCAACGCACTGTTTTGGGCTTCCTCTTCACCCTTAATTTTTGTGTCCAAGGTTGCAGCTTGGTTAAGCTCATCTTGCTTGTTTAAAAGAGCGTTTTTGCTCTCTTGCAAGTTAAGTTGAGCCTGTATTAGGTTTGCTTTGGAAGTAGTGGCCTGTTTTTCTAGATCTTGTAGAGTATTTTTAAGGTTATCTAACTCTATTTTTAATTCTGCCTGCTGCTTTATGCTTTGCAACTTTGCATTATAATAGGGACGTAGAGTTTGGGCTTTTATTACTAGCTCTAAATTTTCTCTTTGGGGTTGGTTTTCAAGCTCTTTTTTTTGTGCTAACTCAAGTTTGCTTTGAGTATCAGCTATCTTTTGTTGGAACTCATTTTGTAGTTGATACCAATCTTGAGCCTTATTTAAGTTACTGATTATAGTTTTTATTTTAGCAACACTATTTTTTAAAGTGGCTGCATGTACTTCGCACTCTTGGCGTTCTTCTTCTGATAGAGGTTGGTTCTCTCCAAGTTGAATTTTTATCTCTTCTAGACGGTCGTTCTCTTCTCTATATCTACGGTTAACGGCTTTGGATATTTTAGAATATATTTCTGTTCCTGTAAGAGCCTCTAACAGCAGGCTGCGTTCACTCTCTCTAGCTTTTAAGAAGGCATCAAATTCTCCTTGAGATAGAAGAACTGTACGGTTGAACTGCTCAAAATCCAGGCCAACACATTTTTTAATTTTTTCAAGTGTCTCCGTAGTTTTACCACCAATTTGTTTGTCTGTTGCAAGGTCCATCAACGAAATTTCTACGTTTTGCAGTTTACCTGTGGCTTTTCTTCTTGCCCTGCGTACTTGCCATTTTGCTCGGTATCTATTTTTGTCAGTGCCGATAAAATCTACCTCAGCATAAGCATATACTGATCCTGTTCTAAGGATAGTTCGCACATCATGGGCTGGAGGTGAAATGTTTTCTTCGGTTAATTTTTGCCTGGTTTTTTCCCGTTTGGGAATACGAGCAATTTTATTGTATAAAGCTAGAGAAATAGCATCTAAAAGGGTGCTTTTACCTGATCCTGTTTTACCAGTAATGGCAAATATTCCTGTATCAGCTAGGGGAGGAGCACAAAAGTCTATCGCAAACTCTCCTGCTAAACTAGCAAGGTTAGCCCCCCTAACTGCTAATATTTTCACTCTGCACCTCCTGAGTGGTCAAAAATATTTTGCATAATTTCATCAAAGGCTTTAGTAAGCTCAGGTTCAGGTTTTTGTTGATATTTTTCCTCAAATAACTTGTTAAAAACTGTTTCTGGTTTAATTGCGTCTAAAGATTGGGCTTGGGTTATGTCTCCAAGAGAATTTTCTTGGCCCATGGTTAAGGCTTGAATGCCAGCAAGACGCACAGCTTTTGACTCTAAGGCTTTATCTATCTGGCTACGCAGCCCAGGTTCAGGTCCGGTTAGTTGTATAACCAACTCTAAAAATGGCCGAAAATCAAGGCCGGGATCATCTTCTGGTAGGGCTAAATTTTCTAAAGCGGTAATAGCATCTTCCAAGCTTAAAGCACCCCTGTTTGGAACCCTTAGATAATCAACAACCCGTGGAACAGCAATGGGCTCCTGTTGTGCTATGTGTCCAGAATTATCCAATGTAACAACCCTTACGGCATGGTGATAGTCTCGCTCAGTCACTGAGAGGGGATACGGAGAGCCAGAATAACGTACCTCTTGTCTTCCACCTACCATCTGTCCTTTGTGGAGGTGGCCTAAGGCAACATAATCGACACTGTTGGAAAATAGATCAACAGGTAGGGCATGTTCTCCACCACCCAATATTCGCCGCTCGCTTAAAGAAGATATATCACCCCCTTGCATATAACAGTGTCCGGTTAAAATTAGGCCACAGTTTTTTTTCAGTCGCTGTTGGGCAGTTTTAATAATTTTATCATAAACTGCCCTTATTCCATTTATGAAGGGATCACCATCAATAGTAGAAGGCGGAGGTAGATCGCTGGGTCTAAGATAAGGCACAGCAGCTAAAATTGCCTTTTCGTCACCATCTCTATTTTTAAGCGGAATTAAAATTTCTTCATAATCTAGAGTGTTATCAGCATTTGTAGGTAGACGGCCAACAGTATGAACCAAAAACTGCTGTAAAAGGGGGGTTGGGGCTTCTAAGCGGTTGGCAGAGTCGTGGTTGCCACCTATAAATACTGTTTGTAAGTGGGGTATTTGTTTGTGGTTGTTGTTAATAAACTCATAGAGCAGTTTTTGGGCTGTTGCAGGAGGATTGACCGTATCAAACAGATCTCCTGCAACAATTAAAACATCAGCTTTTTGTGTTATGAGTGTATTGGTGAGCCACTGTAAAAAGGATTTTTGCTCAACATAGCGGTTAAAACCGTGGAGTTCGTGTCCTAGATGCCAATCAGCAGTGTGGATTATTTTCACCGGGCAAACATTATGGCAACATACTCAAAAGCTCCATAAAAGGGGGAGCTAGCAGATAATAGTTAACACCAAGTGAAGCGATAAGCCCCAACAAAAGCACTATTAGTGCAATTTTTGATAAAGTAGATAAGTTTCCAGCTTTGTTAGATAAAATCTCTGAAAAGTCCATCATTTCTCGCCGTAGATAGACATTTTCTATGGCTAGCTCTAGGTGTAGAGCAACTTTTTCTAAAAGCAGGCGGTCTTCTTCAACAAAATGGCGTTTTTTGTTTTTGTTTATAAGCTGAATAGCCCCAGTGTTGCGGTCGCCCATTACACTTTTTATTGGCACTAGCAGAGAGTTCCGTAAGACGATATCTGAATCTTTTGAGTTAGGTGGAGCCTGGAACTCTTTGTTTTTATGCATATTTTCATGGACCATATACTCTCCACTAGATATGACTTGGTTTACTTGCGGCCACATTCGGCACTCAGTAATTTGTTTATCATCAAGTGTAGTGCCAGACATAAGCCAAGCATCTTCTTTGCCAGGGTTACTGAGAAAAATATTGCAGCGTTCCGCATCAGCTGCTTCTGGAAGAAGACGAGCAAAAAGATCGATAAGTTCCCGGTTGCCCCGTGCACTCCAGGAGCGGTTCATAATACGCTGCCTAAGCCTTAGTTGATCGTGAAGGTGGTAGATATCCTTTTTAGGAATCTGCTGTTTGGTAGCCATATCAAACGGATTGTCTTGCTCAGACTCGTCTTTAATCCGCATGGGTGGTCCACCAAGGCGATCACGAACATAGACATTCATACCGCTTTGGTGAAAATAGAGAGCCAGTGCGCTGTAAAAGTCAGACTCCTCGGTAACTTGGTGAAGAGTTAGCTCTTGATCTACATGGTGGCTACCTTTTTCGCTACGTTTTTTCCTTAGTTTATAGAGTTTCTCAGCTGGCAGAAGAATAAATTCTATAACAATTTTTTTGCGAAAATTTCCCGATATAATGTTGCCTTTAGGTGGAGGTAGGCGAACCCGCATAAAATCAATCTCTAGATAGCTAGAGTCGTCTAGAGAGTCTACATCATAAACTGGAACAGCCTTTTCGTAGCCCAAAAACGGCACGCCAAAGTGTAGTTCCCGAGGTCTGTTGGCTAAAATAGGAGACCTCCACCAATCATCCATGGAGACATCCACATATCCCTCTTCAGGCCAACCATTTATGGCTTCAAGAATTGTGGTTTTACCTGAACCTGGTGGACCGGTTATTATTAATTGTTGCGGTGAGAGATTTCTAGGAAATGGGATGCCTCCCTCTATTTTAGTCTCCTTAATCTCTTCCAAAAACAGTTTTTCCATTGGAATCTGTATCGCCCCCATTGCCAGAATATGGTCTTAAGTCCATACCCCTTAATTTTTTTTGTAATGTGACAGTATATCCTGAAAAGTTTTCAAATTACAGTTATTCTTGCTTAGTATGTAATATTAAAAACAATATAAAGTGGAAATACTAGTTACTTATTATTTATTGGTGGCAGCGTAGCTCCTTTACGAATACGCCACCATGCAACTGCACTTTGAGAGTTGTAAATATTTTTTAGCTCATCTTTGTTGTATGGTGCAATAAGTGGACGGCCTGGAATTGGTTCAATTTTTTGTGAATTAATGTCATAAACAAAATTAGCACCAATAATCCGTTTATAGGCATTGCCTATTGGAGTGTCAGAAGGGGTTAGAAGATCTCGGCCCATACGGTGGTATATAAACCCCTTTGGCGCGCTTAATTCAAGTAATGTCGGCACAATATCCATCTGGCTACCACCCTCATTTGGTGGTTGTTTTATGCCCGATAGTACATCTTTACCATAGAGAACAAGAGGTACAGAGACGGAATCGTAAAGGGGTCTTTTTACGCTCATATGTTTACGGCCAAAATGGTCACCTGTTATAACAAACAAAGGTTTTGGCAAATGTTTTTCGGTTGATCTAATAAAATTGCTAACTACCATGTCTGCATACCAAAAATGGCCCATTTCATTCAGTATACCTTCCTCTGTTTTACTTTTCTTAAGCTCCCCAGCCAAAGCAGCAGGAATTTTTTTCAAGCCAAACCCCTCCTTATAGACATCTAAATCGTAAGGTGGGTGATTTGTTGTTGATAATACTATAGAAAAACTCGGTTTATCGTCTTTTAAAGTGTCTTCAACAAAGGCAAATAGGTTTTTATCATCTACTCCCCATTCATTGGTGTTACTCCAGTCAGTTTTGTTCCATTTTGTCATGTGGGAAGCACCATAGACATTCTCAAAACCCTGATCTTTAGCAAAACCTGCAATATTCTCCCAGGTTAGAAACCCCCCATAAAAAAGGTTTGTTCTATAACCAAGGCGTTTGAAAATAGCCGCTGAAGCAGTAGCATAGGTGGTTTTAGCAGTTGTTTGATAGTTGGTACGTAAGTAGACATCAGGTATGCCAGTTATAATGGTAGCAAGAGAGCGCATTGTACCTACAGAAGCTGGTAGAAAAGATTGCCATAATAGCCCTTCATCACCTAACTTTTTTACCCCCTCGGCAAGGCCCAAGGAGTTATATTTCTCCCGCATGGGCCAGCTGTCATAACTCTCCATTACCAACAAAACAATATGTCGTGGCACAACTCCCTTGGGACCAGCAGCCTTAGTTATAAAATAGTCATCAAGAGTTGCTAAGTTGCTATCAGTTTTAAAATAGTTGCGAACTGCGGCCCTAATATCTCCATCTGCCTGAAAACTTTTTAAAGCAACGTTAGAACCAAGCTCTTTATGTACCTTCATAGCTGCGCTTAAATCTATAAAGGGGTTGGTAACGGTGAGGTTAAGAAATTGGTCGGTAAATATTCCTGCGTCTTTCATTTGGACCGGGCGGGAACCCCAAGAGCCACGCAGTGCAATAACAAGCAGAACTAAAACCAGTAAAAATGTAAGAAGTTGTCGCCACCATACACTCCAAAGAGAGTGTAACTTGTCAGAAAATTGAAAAACCTGAATTTCTAAAGCTTTGTTATAGAGCCAGATTAGAGCCAAACTTACAGCTGTAATTGCTATCATTTTTGGGATTAAATTGTAGCTTTTTACCATAGTAACAAAAATTACGTCGGCATCATCATATATCAAGCCAAATAGTTCTTCGTTAAATATGTCTCCATATTCCAAATAATAATCAACAGAAACTTGGCTTAAAGTAACTGTAAGGAAAATAAAAACCCCACCCCAAATAATGCGAACAAATTTTAAAAAACGCCTTATAGGCAGAAGCACTACTATAAAGTCTAAAAGCAGTAGTGGAATTAACCAGCGAGTAACAACCTTAGCATCAAACCGCAATCCATATACCATGCTAACCAGCATCTCATAAAGCCCGGTATCAGGGGCTAGATGTTCTGATAGTTCAACTAAATAAAATAGTCGTCCAATTAAGAGCAGCCCAAGACAAAAAAACCATAACTTAATATCAACTAAGAAATGCAAAAAAAACTGTTTGGGGGAGCGAGACCAAGCACTCTCTTCAATTTTGTTAAAAGCCATTTTATTTAACCTAAATTGTACAGTGGGAAAAAAATCAGGGGTAACTTAAATTTATAATCACCAACAAACATTGTGACACTGTAACTTCACTTTTACTAGTGTGTAAAATCCTGAAATTATAATCCAGTTTTAATAATGTTCTATTGAAAGTCATTTAATATTGTTACACTAAATAATGCATTTATTTAATAAAGTTGGAGGAAGTTAGTGGAATTATTTTTGGACCTTGATCGTAGAAGAGTGTTGTTATCATTATCAGCTATAGGAGCTACTGGGTTAATTTCATCTCTTTTGTCTGGTTGTGGTGCAAAACCGATTGTATCTGGCCTGCGAAGATCTTCTGGTGACGTATTTATAAATGGAGAAGCTGTTTCAGCTGATAACATAAAAAAAAGATCAGCTGCTGTTTTGGTAGCACCAGATGCTACTGTATCTACAGGGAAGAGTGGGTCCGCTGTTTTTGTTGTTGGTAAAGATGCCTTTTTACTGCGTAAAAACAGTCGTTTAACTTTAGTGCCCAATAAAAAAACTGCTTTAACTAAAAAGATTGGTGAAGAGCTCCCCCAGATTTCTGGTTTTAAATTACATTCAGGGGCTCTTATGTCGGTTTTTTCTCCTGGAGTTCGCAAATTACGAACCCCAACTGCGCAAATTGGTGTAAGGGGAACAGGTGTATATATCGAAGCTTCAGCCGATAAGAGTTATATATGTACATGTTATGGCTTAGTAAAAATTGATGCATTGGATGGAGAAAAAAATAGTGAAATTGTTAAAACTATACATCATGATTCCCCAAGAATTATCCATGGTTTAACTGGCATTATCGAAAAAGCACCCATGGTAAACCATAAGGATGCTGAGTTGGTTCTCTTAGAAAGTCTGGTGGGTCGCAAACCACCATTTGTAGGTGCTTTAGGCATGGTTAGTGAAAGTTATTAATAAAAACATCTAAAAAAAAGAGGAATTTAGAGTGGCTACCACCATTAAAATTTTGGAGAAATATCTCCATAAAGAGCTAAATGTAGATAGTTTTTCAGATTATTGCCCAAATGGTGTTCAGGTTTTAGGCCGTGGGCAAATTAAAAGAGTTATGACAGGAGTTACAGCTAGTCAGGAGTTATTAAAAGCAGCTATAGCTTGGCAAGCTGATCTTCTTTTAGTGCATCACGGTATTCTTTGGGATAGAGATTCTCGCGTGGTTAAGGGTAGTTATAAAAAAAGATTGCAAATGTTATTAGCTAACGATTTAAACCTTATGGCTTTCCACCTTCCCCTAGATGCTCACCCGGTTTTTGGTAACAATGCCCAGATTTTAAACAAGCTAGACCTAATTAAACCTGCCCCTTTTGGGCGGTATAAGGGTGGTACAATCTCATTTTGTGGCAGCACTACAAAAGCTATCTCCATGGCTGATTTTACCAAAAAAGTAAAAAAATGTTTTGCTGGTTCTCCTTTATCCTTAGCTTTTGGCCCTAAAAATATTAAAAAAGTGGCGATATGTAGTGGGGGTGCACCAGAATTAATTCGTGAGGCTAAAGAGGAAGGGGCAGACCTTTTTATTACAGGTGAAGCAGCCGAGTTTGTCTATCATTTCGCCAAAGAAGAGAAAATCAACTTTATAGCTGCTGGGCATCACCGTACTGAAATGTTTGGTGTTATGGCGTTAGGGGAGCATATTGCCGAAAAATATAATATCGAGCACAAGTTCCATAATGTTGCTAACCCTATCTAATGCTGCTTTTCATAAAAAAAGCTATTATTACTATAGGCCAAGCAAAATTTTTGCCCATATGGGTTTGTGTGTAGCGTAAGGTGTTGTTGTTATAGTTTATTTTAATTTCAAAGTGGTATAACGCCTTCACTTAAAAACTGTACACAATAAGAAACCATCGTCATCCCCGCGTAGGCGGGAATCTTAGTCAAAAACGTTGATCTCTCTGGATTCCAGCCTTCGCTGGAAAAACGTAATGTTGGTTGTAGAGTGTCTGTTTTTGATTTGAAATCGCTATACATAATAGCCAGTCCAGTCATAGTAATGAAGGCGGAAATTCGGATAGAGATATGCGTTGTCTCTCAAAATTTCCGCCTTCGCAGGATCTAGCTCGGATATTTCATGAAGAATAGAAGCTATGCTGCCCCTGGGATTGCCAGAACTGCGTTGCTTGATAAATTTTTAAGGATCACATACTTACAGTATGCTCACCTGAAAAATTCAACCTGCTCCTTGTTCTGACAACCCCAGGAACAACCTTTCGGTCACTCTTCATGATATATCCGGGCTAGGTTAAAGAGTCTTCAGTGTCATTTAAAAAAGGAAATATTATAATTTTCATAAGTGTGGGGATTTTGTGGGGCTGCATGCCTTTCAAAAAAGTTGTGCCTTTTGTGCAGTTATTATCAGCATTAAACTTTTTTTTAAAAAACTACTTCTTTTCTCCTGTATCAAAACCTACAAACTGTCCCATTGTTGCGACCTGTTCTGAAAGGTTGCTTAGCTCTTGGGGTACGAGATCTTCCAATAGGCGAAATCTGGCTTCTAGATTTTTTACTTGTTCTTCAAGCTCTTTAATTTTTTTTCTATCAGCTGCTTGGCTGGTAAGGTAAGGGTTTGAGTTCATCTCATCATTTTCAGAAGAGTCTTTCATTTCAGGTTCAGAAAACTGTTTGTTTTTTTTGTCTTTTTTCTTTTTTTGCTCAAACTGATCACTCATTGTCCATGCTATCCTTATTTATTTTAGAAATTAAAAAGTAGTATATAATAATAAATATAATTTACAAAAAAATCGTTGTATTTGTGGGGAAATTAGTCTAATGTGTAAAAATTGTAAATGCAAAGTTAACATACAGTCACAAAACTGTATCATTAGATTGGCGAAAGAGCTTTAAGCTCATTTGTCATGGACCAACGTCTAGCTGAGCCTCCCCCCCCCTCTGTGCACGGCTTTTCGTTGGTCCAATATTATCTCTTTATTTCTGCTTTATTTATCAAATCTTTAAGTGACAATACTAGAAATAGTAGTTGTAAGCACGCTTCCAGCTCAGTCAAAGGTTTATCTAATATATGGTGAAAGTCATTACACCGACAAGGTGACTTCGATTTCTATAATATACGCCAGAAAAATCAATCAATTATGCTATATATGTACTTTCAGCTGTCGTTTCTATGATAATTAATAAATTATCTGGGTTAAAAAGGCCAAAAACTCCAGCTGTCTTCAAAGCGACTGCGACATTGTTTGAGTTGTGAGTGGTAGCGAGATGCGTTGCGTTTTACCTTTTTTGCAACTTGCATTAGCCATTTTTTCTTCCGGTAGGTTCTTTTTTTATAACCACCATGGCCTTCATGATAGGCAAGATATTGAGCTTCGGCATTCCAGCGAGATATCCCCAGTTTTTTATGGCTTATATTGGTATACCAGCCTATAAAATCGACAGCATCATCAAAATCATCCCGATCTGCTCCACTATTACCAGTGCTTTTTTTATACCAATCCCATGTACCATCTAAAACCTGAGCATAACCAAATGCGGTAGATTTGCGAGGCCCAGGAATAAACCAGAAGAGAATTTTTCTTGGAGGCTTTGCGTCATGTTTAAATTTTGATTCCTGATGGATAATTGCCAACTGTACATGGATAGGTATTTTCCACTTTTTCTCTACTCTACGGGTACTATCATACCAACCGCTTTTATCATCAAAAATATCACAAGCATTGTTGATATTTCTAAGGGGGGAAGCACAGCCACTAATGATAAGAAGCACCAAGGCCCACATTATTAGCAAGTTGCCACGTAATTTTAACTGGCTCATCCATATCCCCAAGAGTAATTATCCTAGAGTTGGCAGTTTGTAGTGTAGGGTCACAACTGTCGAGTCTAGGTTTAATAGAAACTTGGGGTAAAACCCCCAAGGAATAATATAATTCAAACATACATTAATTTTTCAAGATAGTAACATAGAGAAAACCGATGATCAAAAAAAAGGGTGAATTTGCTTAATTGCAAATTCACCCTAAAATTTTTATTCTAAAAAGTGCTATAAAAGCCGCTAATTGATAATACTAGGCCCTAGCTTTAGCAGCAGCTAGAACGGCTTCTTTACTACGAGCAACCACTTTAGCAACACGCTTGGTGTGGTAGTAAATCCGCTTTAAGTTTTCACGGATATCAGTCTGCAATGTGTAAGCAGTAAGGTCTGCCATTGGGGCTTCGCCTTCACCTTGTAGAGCATCCATCTGTTTGGTTTGACAAGCATTGTCCATGTCACTAATTTCATCTTTCATAGCCATAACAGCAAGAGCAGTCTCTTCGTTATCGGTAATAAAAGCAGTAGCAGATGCTTTGAAAGCAGAAGTTATCTTGCCATGGTAGTCGGTCAATGTTTTGATAGCTTCATCGGATAATACAACTTTGTTGTTAGCACATACTTCTGCCAAATGGGTCATATTATTTTCGATGATATCGCCAATGTTCTCCATCTCACTTGTAGCAGTGATGGTAGCCATAACTTCATCAGCAACGGCTTCGGATAGGTTAGCACCGCCAATTTTTGCAATGTATGTAGTAACCGCTTGGTGAATTTCATCCACACGGTCGTCCATCTTGGCAAGCTCTTTCATTTTCTCCAGGTCGCCTTTGAAAACAGCTTCTGGAATATCTGCAATCATTTTTTCCAAGACATCGGACATAACGTTAACTTCACGGCGTACCAGGCTTAAGGCCAAAGTAGGTGTGGAGATCAACGCTTCATCAAGATATTTTGGTGTGTAAGAAATACCAGCCATTGCATCATCAACAACGTCTGTATCTTTTCCTACAGGTACGATCCATTCACACCAGCGGACAAAAAGACCACCCAAAGGTAAGAAAGCAAATGCCATAACAACGTTAAAGATGGTATGGGCGTTGGCTACCTGACGTGGGACCTCAGCAGCTAGGCGGTCACGACCTGCTAAATCAGTATATTGTGGAGAAATTTCACGAACAATATCAGCTAATTGTGGGATCAACCATACAGCTATGGCAACACCAGCAATTTTGAATGTAACGTGAGCAACTGCTACACGAACTGCCGGACGGGGCTTACCCATAGCAGCAAGACCAGCGGTCATACATGTACCAATGTTTGCACCAAAAGCTAGAGCAATACCACCTTCAAGTGAGATCAAACCTTGCATAGCAAGAGCAACGATAACACCCATGGTAGCAGAGGAAGATTGAATTAAACCAGTAAAGGCTGCGGATAACAAGATACCGATAACAGGGTTGTCAACGCTCTTCATCATATCGATAAATGGTTCATAAGATCGCAATGGTTTCATTGCGTTGCTCATCTCGCCCATACCGAAGAAGATCATACCAAGACCCATTACAAGATAACCATACTGCTTTTTCTTCTCATCTTTGGCGGTGAAGATTTGCACAAAACCAACAGCGATAAGTAAAGAGGCAAATTTGGTTACTTTAAATGCAACGATCTGGGCTGTAATGGTGGTACCGATATCAGCACCAAGAATCACACCGATAGCTTGTGACAGAGACATTAAGTCTGCAGTAACAAAGCCCACCAAAAGAACCGTTGTTACTGAGCTAGACTGAATAATAGCTGTAACAATGGCACCAGTGATAAGCCCCATAAAACGGTTAGTGGTCAGCGTGCCGAGAATCTGCTTCATTTTCTCGCCAGCTACAATTTTAAGTGCATCACCCATCCGCTCCATACCATAGAGGAAGATGGCTAGGCCGCCAAACAACTTCATTGTAATGGTAAAGACATCAATACCCTTAGCACCACCACCAGCTTGAGCTGCCCACGGTGCCATAACTGCAGCGGCAGCTAAAGCAATTAAGGCTATCGGTAAAAACCGTTTTAGCCAAGATGTTTGTAGAATGTTCATACTTTTTAGGCTCCTTACTTTAATATAAAAACGGAGAGGCTTTTAGGGTCAGGCATGACAATAACTAGCCCGACCACAAGCTCTTTTCTCCATGTGGATTGTTAAAAAAGTTGTAAAAAAACTATTTTCAAGGAGGGAGTTAATTCCTAACTACAATTACAGGAATTTTGGCCATCTGTACAACACGTTGAGCAGTAGAACCCATGAGAAGTTTTTTGAGACCACTTTGACCACTTGTGCCAACTACAATAACGTCTGCCTTGGCTTTTTTTGCTATTTTAATCAACTCATTATGAGGTAGACCTTTAGAGATAGATGTAGAAAGCTTGACCTTAGCTTTTTTCGCCGAAGAGTCAGCACCACTCTTCTTAACAAACTCTTTCATCATATCTGTAGCAGCATCAGTCATAAGATGGATAGATTTTTTCTTGTCCTTCTTTTTGTGATAGAAACCGGGCTGGTCAGCAAGATCATGGACGACGTGGTGCAGGGTCACTTCTGCGCCAGTCATTTTTGCCAGTGATAAACCTTCGTTTACAGCTACTTTACTATCACTAGAAAAATCGACAGCAACAATTATTTTTTTACAGTTCTTAAGAGACACTACTCTGACTCCCTCTTTTTTAGAAGTTAAAAAGGATCTTTGATTTTGACCTTTAAAAAAACCACATAAGATCAACAAGACCGCGAATCTTATACCCGAAAGATTCGTTTATGCAAGTTGGTTTGTACAAGATTTGATGATTAAATATATTAATTTATCGTAAAATTGTACACTTGCGGTGAAGAAAAATATTCTATACTGGCAATAAAGAAAGGTGAAATTGTTCTATAATCCTAGATTTAAACTAGGTTTTAATAATTATATTTCTTGATCATTTTTTGTGTATTTGATCAGCCTGCGCCTTCTTGGGCGTTTTTGCGTAGTTCTGATATAATAGGGCCATATTCAGGTTGTGAGAATACGGCAGAGCCAGCCACAAAAACATCAGCACCGTTTGCAGCTGCTTCGGCAATATTTCCGCTTTTTATGCCACCATCTACCTCAATTTCTACATCCAACCCTCGGTCAGTAATCATTTTTCTTACTCTTTGGATTTTTTGCAGGGTATGAGGAATAAATGATTGACCACCAAAACCTGGGTTTACACTCATCAACACGACCATATCAACCAAGGGGAGTACGTTTGATAAAATACATAAAGGGGTGGCAGGGTTAAGGGCTACACCTGGTCTGCAACCATTTTCACGTATTAAATTTAAGGTACGGTCAAGATGGATAACTGCCTCAGAGTGCACAGTAATTATGTCTGCACCAGCTTTTGCAAATTGTGGAATATACTCATCCACCGGGGATATCATGAGGTGGACATCCAATGGTTTAGTGGCAGCCTTTTTTATGCCTGCAACTACCAGGGGGCCAATGGTTAAGTTGGGGACAAAGTGACCATCCATAACATCAACATGGATATAATCAGCTCCACCTTGTTCAACTGCTTTAATCTCTTCACCTAAACGGGAAAAGTCTGCTGATAGTATTGAAGGGGCTATTTTTATCATTTTAATTTAGTTGCCATTTGTTGGAGACGCATAATGCGCTCACCCATAGGAGGGTGGGTGGAAAAAAGTTGGGTAAGATTGTCAGGTGCTAATGGGTTTACAATAAAAAGATGGGCAGATGCTGGGTGCATCTCTGCCTCTTGCATAGGTACTCTTTGTGAGCCAACTTCTAATTTGTTGAGGGCTGATGCTAAAAAGAGAGGGTTACCACACATCATAGCACCTACTTCGTCGGCCCCATATTCACGAGAACGCGAAACCGCCATTTGAATTAACGCTGCTGCAACGGGAGCAAGTATCATCATAAGCAAACCACCTATACCCCCACCATTATTATCTCTGTTACCAAACATAGATGAAAACATAGCCATTTGTGTTAAAGATGTTATGGCTCCAGCAAAGGTTGCAGCAATAGTACCTATGAGAATATCACGGTTTTTTACATGGGCCAGCTCATGTGCCATTACTCCTGCTAGTTCCTCTTTATTAAGTATACGCAATAGCCCCGAAGTAGCTGCTACAGCAGCATGTTCAGGATCTCTACCAGTGGCAAAGGCGTTGGGGGATGAGTCATCTATAATAAAAACTCGCGGCATTGGCAGATTACCCCTACGGGCTAACTCTGCAACAATTCCATACAATTGAGGAGCTTCGTCAGCTCCTACTTGGCGTGCTCCATACATATTTAAAACGGCGGTATCGGAGTTCCAATATGCCCAAAAATTTATACCAACGGCAAAAAGTAGGGCCATGGTCATGCCACTTTGACCACCTAAAAGCTGCCCTACTACCAAAAACAAGGCAGTTAAAGCAGCCATAAGCATAAAAGTTTTGCTATCAGCCATTTTTTATTCGGTCCTTATCCACATTTAGAGTAACCACACTCAAGGCAGGTATCACAACCATCAAGCCTTGCTACAGAGTATTGACTGCATTTTGGGCATTGGGAAGCACCCACAATGCCTGATTCCTTAGCTGTTTTGCGTTTCGCCTTTAGTTCTTCAGATACCTCTGGTTCTTTAATTAAACCAATACGTTTTAAGTGGGTCTCAATACATTCGCCAATTTCAGCCACAAGGCTAGGCATGTATTTACCACCTGGTTTAAAATATCCCCCTCTCGGATCAACCACAGAGCGTAGTTCTTCTACCAAAAAAGAGGCGTCTCCACCGTGACGAAAAACCGCTGATAGAACTCTGGTTAAGGCTACAATCCAGGCAAAGTTCTCCATATTTTTTGAGTTGATAAATATTTCAAAAGGTCGTCGCTTACCTTTAATCGTAATATCGTTGATGGTCACGTATAGGGCATGTTCAGATAGTGGGGTTTTAATTTTATATGTTGCCCCTTCCAGGTTTTCTGGTCGTTGCAATACAGGTGTAATCTGAATTACCTCAGCTATGCTGTTAGCTCCAATTATCTTGGGGCTAACTTCGGGGTCCGGTTTTTTTTGGTTGGCTGATTCTATTTCAGGTGCATCTGTAACAACCTGATAATCAACTATTTTTCTGGCGATTTTAACTGACATGCTTTTGACCTTTGTAAATATTTATTATATCGGAATTTTATTAAACTTATTCCTAATATTAGGGTTTATTAATACACTACCCTATGAAACTGCAATAATCTCTTAGCTTACCTTAACGAGAAATTATAACTTACCATAATAACCCTCCTTGAGGGCATCAAAAAGATTGGCTGCGGTGTGTTTTTCTCCATCATATTCGATTGTCTCGTCACCCTTAACCTCAATTATCTCACCATCATCTAAGGTAAAACGGTAGGTTGTGGATGTTAAGTCATCTGATTTTACCAATACGCCCTGAAAGGCCTCTGGGTTAAAACGAAAGGTTGTGCACCCCTTAAGACCCTTTTGAAAGGCGTAGTGGTATATCTCCTTAAATTTTTCGAAAGGATAGTCAGTTGGGACATTTATAGTTTTAGATATTGAAGAATCTATCCAATATTGTGCTGCTGCTTGAATATCTACATGGGCTTTTGGTGTTATTTGGTTGGTATCAATAAAATTATCAGGTAGCTTGTTTGCGTCATCTTCTGACTGGGGGCTAGCATTAGGGTTTATCTTATCGCGATAGGAGAGCAACTCATAAGAGAGTACGTCTACCTTCTCTTTGGTTTTTTTACCTTCACGGATAATGTTTCTGCTATACATATGAGAAAAGCTTGGCTCAATTCCGTTAGATGCGTTGTTAGCTAACGATAGAGATATGGTCCCGGTAGGGGCGATAGAGGTGTGGTGGGTAAAACGACACCCCTGTTCAGCAATATCCTTACGCAATTTTTCCGGGAATTTTTGTAGATAGTTACTATAGTTGGCAAGTAGAACCTTGCCAGGTAGTATATCACCTTCGCTAATTCCATCTTCACGCATTTGCGGCCTTGCTGCAAGCATTGCTTCAGTTACAGTAAAAGGTTGGTCCATAATAGCTGCTGGTCCTTTTTCTCCTGCCAACTCAACACCTTCTTCCCAGCCAGTGATTGCCATCACTTTGGCGATTTTATCAGTAAATTCCACTGATTTTTTATCACCATACTCCATGCCCATCATAATTATGGTCGAACCAAGGCCAAGAAATCCCATTCCGTGGCGACGTTTATGATTAATCTCTTCACCCTGTTCTGGCAGTGGTAGGCCATGTATTTCCACCACATTATCCATCATTCTAGTGAATATTTTAACCACTTTTTTATATCTTTCCCAATTAAAACTCGCTTTTTCAGTAAAAGGGTCATCAACAAAAAGGGTTAGGTTCACTGAACCTAGAAGACAAGCACCATGGGGTGGAAGTGGTTGCTCTCCACATGGGTTGGTGGCTCTAATGTCTTCACAAAACCAGTTGTTATTCATCTCATTGACCTTATCAATGAGAATAAAACCAGGCTCAGCAAAATCATAGGTGGAGCGCATGATTAAATCCCAGAGACTACGAGCCGATATTTTTTTGTAGACACGACAAGCTACTTCATTATGAGAGTTAGTAACGTAGCCTTCAGTATTGGCCCAACTACGGTAGACTATTTTACAGTTGGGGTCTTTAACCTCTTGGTTGTTAGCGGGAAAAAGTAGCTCCCACTCCTGATCATTTTTAACTGCTTGCATAAAATCGTCAGTTATTAAGCAAGAGAGGTTAAACTGTCTTAGGCGACCATCTTCCCGTTTGGCTGAAATAAAATCTCGGATATCAGGGTGTGCAATATCAAATGTAGCCATCTGTGCGCCACGGCGACCACCGGCAGATGAAATGGTGCGACACATAGCATCAAATATATCCATAAATGTGAGAGGCCCAGATGTACTAGCTCCTGCCCCTGCAACCAAGGCTCCTTTTGGTCTTAATGTGGAGAACTCATAACCAATACCACAGCCAGCTTTCAGTGTTAGCCCGGCCTCTTTGACCATTTCAAGGATGTCAACCATAGAGTCTTTTATTGTACCAGAAACTGTACAGTTGATTGTGCTGGTGGCTGGTTTATGCTCGGTTGCTCCAGCATTTGAGACAATTCGACCCGCAGGTATAGCACCATTACGCAAGGCCCATAAAAATTTTTCATTCCACTCTTTTTTTAGCTTCGGTGTTTCAACATCAGCAATGGCTTTTGCCACCCGCTGGTAGGTTCCATCAATATCTTTATCAATGGGGTTATTTTTTTGGTCCTTCAGACGGTATTTGCTGTCCCAAATATCTTGGGATGCAGGCTGTAAAGTAAGAATTTTAGGCCGCATAGAAGAGGTTTTTTTGATACCGCTAGGCATACAAAGACATCCTTAACGAAAATAAG
>JADGBW010000122.1 GCA_015231305.1 Magnetococcales bacterium
GTATGAATAGCCATGACCTGGTGATAGTCGGGGCCGGCTTGTCGGGAATGCGTGCCGCTTTAGAGGGAGTAAAGGCAGGTGTTAACGTTGCTGTTGTGAGTAAGATTCACCCCCTTCGCAGTCACTCTTGTGCTGCTCAAGGTGGAATCAATGCCGCTATTGACCCTACCGATAGTAGAGAATCACACGCCTACGATACAGTAAAAGGTGCAGATTATATTGGCGATGAAGATGCCATTGATCTAATGTGTAACGAGGCTCCTGAATGTATCTTAGAGATGGACGCTTGGGGAACACCTTTTTCTCGTTTAGACGGTGGCCTTATTGCCCAACGGGCATTTGGTGGAGCAAGCTTTGATCGAACATGCTACGCTGCTGATCGCACAGGAATGGTGCTATTGCACACTCTGTGGGAGCAACTGATAAAATCAGGTGTGCGGGTTTACGAAGAGTGCAGTATTTTAAAGCTCTCTAAAAACTCAGATGGTCATGTTGCTGGTGTAGTCCTCTACGACATAAAAACTGGTGAAATATATCCAGTAGGGGCCAAAGCGGTTCTTATGGCAACTGGTGGATACGGTCGGGTCTTTATATCAAATACCAATGCTACTACTAACACTGGTGATGGTATGGCATTGGCTCTTAGGGCTGGTGCTCCTCTTGCAGATATGGAGTTTGTGCAGTTTCATCCAACCGGGCTTTTAAACTCTGGTGTTTTGGTTACAGAGGGTGCTCGTGGTGAGGGTGGTATACTCATAAATGCTGATGGTGAGCGGTTTATGTCTAAGTATGCTCCCAATAAAAAAGAGCTGGCCTCCCGTGATGTTGTTTCACGAGCTGAGCAGACAGAAATTATTGAAGGCCGTGGCAAGAATGGCGGTATTTTCCTTGATTTACGCCACCTTGGTGGGCCAAAAATTATTGAGCGTCTCCCACAAATAAGACAGTTGGCTATCGATCTTGAGGGTGTTGACCCTATTGACGCTCCTATCCCGGTTCGTCCAACCATGCACTATTCTATGGGTGGTATTCGTACCGACAAATATGGTGAGACACCTCTTCCTGGCCTTTTTGCTGCTGGTGAAGTGGCTTGTGTTTCGGTGCATGGTGCTAACCGCTTAGGTGGAAACTCCCTTCTCGATACCATTGTGTTTGGCAAAATAACTGGCGAGAGAGTTTCTCAATACGTAAAAGGTGTAGATAAAGTTCCAGACTTTCCAATGTCTGACATTGAAGAGTGTAAAAGCGGCTTGTCTGATTTGAAAAATCGCCCTGATTCTGGAGTAAAAGCAGTTAAACTCCACTCTACTGTTGCCACATCAATTAACCTAAACTGTGGTGTGTTCCGCAAGCCAGAAGGGTTAGCCAAAATTTCCACTGAAATTGCTGGTTGGCGTGCAGATTATGAAAAGGTTAGCGTTGAAGATAAATCAGATATTTTCAACATTGATCTTCTTCGTGCTTGGGAGCTTAACAACCAGATCGATTTGGCAGAATGCGTTGCACGTGGAGCATTAGTTAGAACAGAATCTCGTGGTGCTCATTCACGTACAGATTTTACCGAACGTGATGATGAAAACTGGCGCAAGCATACTCTGACAACCTGGAATGAAAGCAGTAACAAGGTTGATATATCCTATGGTGAGGTTCGCACCGTTGGCAATCCAGAATATGTACCTAAAGTTCGTACATACTGATTTAGGCTTCTTTAGAGGCGGTGTTGGCGATATTTAATTGAATAAGTCGACACCGTTATCACTGTTCCATTATGGAGTTGGACATGGAATCAAGAAAATATACTTTACGTATTCAGCGCAACCAAAAGCAGGATGATGGTTCAATTGCGTCTGAGTGGCAGGAGTTCACAGTTGAAGGTGGGGAGACAACGACAATCCTAACCCTTCTAGAAAGTGTAAAGGGCTATCAAGATGGTTCTCTTACTTTCCGGCAATCGTGTCGTTCAGCAATTTGTGGCTCTTGTGCTATGCGGATTGGCGATAGAACTCGCTTGGCGTGTAAAACCCATATTGGGTCTGTTGTTGATGAAAATGGCTTAGTTTCTATCTCTCCACAGAGAAACCAACCTGTACTTAAAGATTTGGCTATTGATATTGATCCATTCTTTAAGAAAATTAAAGAGATCAAACCCTACCTACTTGATGGTCCAGAATCTGATACCCAAGTGGGAGCTTCGGCTTATGATCAGGTTAACAATGTTACCCAGTGTATAATGTGTGGTAGCTGTTACTCTGACTGTACTATGTCTGAGGTAAGTGAAAATTATCTTGGCCCTGCTGCACTGGCTAAGGCGTTTCGTTTTGTCTCTGACCCCCGTGAGGGCAAAAAAACTGAGCGGCTTAAAAGCCTCTCCGAAGACCACGGTATGTGGAGTTGTGTACGCTGTGTGCAGTGTGTAGCAACTTGCCCCAAAGATGTTAAACCTATGGAAGCCATTGTTAAACTGCGTACCCGTGGTATTGAAAAAGGTTTCATTGATGGTGTAGGCCAACGTCATGCTATGGCATTCCACAATGATATCACCAATACTGGTGATCTTAACGAGTTTACTCTGCTAAGCCGTTCTGTGGGTATTTTTGGCTCTATAGCTGAACTAGGTGTTGCTTTTCATCTGATGAAGAAAGGTAAAATACCTTCTCCATTCCCACATAAAGCCGAAGGTATCCAAGAGGTCAGAGCAATGTACAAAGACCTTGAAGAGAATCCTTTGGATGTTGAAACCAAGGCCGCCGAGGTAGAGCCTGAGTAAGGCTTGTTTAAGTTTAAGGAAATAACTATGTCTCTAGAATTTGCCTATTATCCTGGTTGTGCCGCTAAACAGGTTCAAAAAGAGGCTGCTAGCTCAGCCGAAGCGGTTGCGAAAATTTTGGGTATTACACTCAAGCCAATGCCACGGGCTACATGCTGTGGTGCGGTTAGTCTACGTGAGAGCAAACCAGCTTTTTCTCTTGCGGTTGCTGCCCGTATTCTTACTGAGGCAGAAGCGATGGGGCATGATCTATGCACTATCTGTAACACCTGCTTGCAAACACTTAACTATGCCAACTACCGTTTTAAACATGAACCAGAAATTCTGGAACAAATTAACGGTGTATTGAAAAAAGCTGGTGTGCGCCCTTATGAAGCAACAATTAAGGTTCATCATCTGCTTTGGGTTGTAACAGAGCAAGTTGACCCGCAAGTGTTGCAAAGTAAGGTCAAAAAACCTCTAAACGGTATGAACGTAGCCCCATTTTATGGCTGCCATTCTCAACGCCCTGGTGAGATATTCGAAGCTCGAAAAGGCGAAAATGTTGATCAGTTAGACCAGTTGATTAGAGCTATTGGTGGTAATTCTGTGCAGTATGACGGTAAAGATAAGTGTTGCGGCTTTCATGTGATGCTCTCTGATAAAAATGAGATGCGCACCATGGTTGGGCAAAACTGTCTAGATGCAAAAGACTCTGGTGCTGAGATGATGATATCGCCTTGTACACTATGTGATATGGCTATGGGTGCATATCAGGGTCCAGCAGAAAAAGTTATGGGAAAATCTATTGATCTGCCAGAAATGAACTTTGCTCAGTTATTGGGTATAGCGCTTGGGGTAGATGATGCAACATTGGGCATGGCCCGTTTACATGTTGATCCTGTTCCTGCATTGAAAAAACGTAACATCTAGTCAGTTGTAGTGTATATTTAGCTAGCTGCAAAACTTTATTGTGTTACCTGTAGGAGCGAGCTTGCTTGCGAATTTTCGAGAAAACTAAAAAATTCGAAAAGCAAGTTAGCTCCTACAGTATTACAGTTAAAATTTACCTTATTAATAAAATTTCTAGGGCAGTTCATAAATGGATTATCAATAAAATTCATGGCCCGAACTCAACTTACCCCCCAGCTTATAACCGAGCAAATTTGCCAACTGGTAGATTTTCCTGGTCAAGACAGTCCAAAACTTCTAAGCCAGCCTAAAAAAATATTAACCACCTCAAATCCCCATGAGGTTCCTGAGCTATTGCGTAAGGCTTCTCAATTAGCAAAAGCTGGTGGTTGGGTTGGGGGGTATTTATGTTATGAAGCAGCAGGGGCGTTTTCATTGCCGGTGGTTAATAATAGCTCTAAGCCTTTAATGTGGTTTGCCCAATTTGACCAGGTGCAAGATGTCTGTTATCCCCACCCTAATCAGCTAGAAAGCATTAATAAATGCATACCATATCCACAAACAACTCAGGCAAAGTATGGTTGTGACCTTACAAAAATATTAGCATATATTCAGGCTGGAGATAGTTATCAGGTTAACCACACTGTCTCTGCCAAACTAACTGATAACATAAATTTAGCTAACCTTTATTTATCCTTGCAACCCCAACACCGCTTCGATTATGCCTCGTGGTTAAACTGCGGTAATATGACAGTTGCATCATTTTCTCCAGAGCTACTTCTCGCAAAAGAGGGCAATAAAATAACCACCGCCCCTATTAAAGGTACTCGTCCCCGATCTTTGGATTTTATAAACGATTTATTAGCAGCTAAAATGTTACAAAAGTCTGCAAAAGATAGGGCAGAACATGTAATGATAGTTGATATGGCTCGTAATGATTTGGGGCGGGTTTGTAAAGTAGGCTCGGTAGAGGTTCCTCATCTATTCGAGTTGCGGCATTTCTCAACTCTATTTCATTTAGAGAGCAGGGTAAGTGGTGAGTTACTGCCTGATATAGAATTAAATACGGTAATGGCTGCTATGTTTCCTGCTGCTTCAATTACGGGAGCACCAAAACGCCGTACCATGGAGATTATAAAAGAGCTGGAGCAGAGAAAGCGCGGGGTGTATACGGGTTCTATAGGTGTTATTAAACCAGGTGGTGACTACACCTTTAATGTAGCTATACGCAGTGTGACCCAAAGCAAACTTAATGGGCCAGCATATATGGGTTTGGGTGGAGGCATAGTTGCAGATTCTAACCCTAAAGAGGAGTGGGCTGAAATTGCAGATAAAGGGGCTTTTTTAAACAATATACCTGAGCATTTTTCTTTGATTGAGACTTTTTTACTTAATAATAACTGTGAGATAAATAATTTAGCTGACCATTTACAACGATTAGAAATATCTGCTCATAGGCTGGGTTTTAGATGTAACAAAGCAAAAATAAAAAGAGATATTTTAGCTACTGCAAAAATATTGCAAAAAAACCAAAAACTACCACTAATTATGCGTTTAGAGTTGGCAATTGATGGTGAAATAATTATAAGTAGCCGGGCTTTTATTCCCCCACCTTCAAGCCTGCGGGTTTTATTAGCAGATAACCGGGTTGATAGGCACAACAATCTATTGCGCCATAAAACTACCCGAAGGTTACATTTTGATTATCCATTAAAAAAGGCAAAGGATGCAGGGTTTGATGAGGTATTATTTTTAAACAACATTGGCAGGGTAACTGAAGGGGCTATTAGGGCTATATTTATACGCATTGGCTCAAAGTGGTACACCCCGCCCATAACTGATGGCCTACTACCGAGCATCTGGAGAAAAAATGAAATAACCAGGCTTGGGGCTAAAGAGCGAAGTTTAACCCTAGAAGATATAACCCAAGCATGTGAGTTAAAAATGGGTAATTCTGTGCAGGGTGGGGTGGCTGTAAGTGAGATAGTAACTACTACTCAATTAGAAAAAACATCTTATACGAAAGTTTGGGGGTTAGAACCATAAGCTAATTCACACGAAGGCGGTAATATAGATAGTTTTTTGTTGTCACGCTAAATTATTACTATAACTAAAATTACGTATAATGAGTCTTGTATGTCATTTAAAATTATAGATAGTATAGTTATTTATATGGCTTTACTCAAAAACTGTTCACAATAAGAAGCCCTCGACATTCTCGCGAAGGCGGGAATCTAGGGCAGCAACGTTGAACTCTCTGGATTTCCGCCTTCGCGTGAAAGACGTATTGTTGGTTGTAGAGTGCCTGTTATTGATTAGAAATATCTATACATTTTAAATATTGCTTTTACGACGATTGATAGTATGGCTATGGCATAATAAGCATATTTAACCTGTACTTAACCACCAAAGGATAATTCGTGTGCCAAGTATTAAAATATCATTAGGTGCTTTAAAAGCTAAAAAAAAGTAAAGCTAGTGCAAAGGTTAAGGGCATCAACAAAGCTACCTCTCAACCTGCAACTAATTTATCAAACCAAAATATTGAAAGCCCGTGTCGGTTTTCAGAATCAATTTATTGGAAACTCGAAAGTGAATATTACCAAAAATTAGGGGTTAAACCATTTAGTAGTGGTGAAGTTCCCTTTTTAAGTTCTAGCAACCCATTGCTTGCAAATAATTATGCTGAAATTATCCGTGGATATATGCGGGATATTGCAAATGACAACGTCAAAACCATAAATAGGATTGTTATTTTAGAGTTAGGAGGTGGAAGCGGTAGGTTTGCTTATCAGTTAATTAGGGCATTATTAAGGCTTACCGATGGTTTGATACCAAATTCATTACCATCTTTTTATTATTTAATGACCGATATATCCAAGTCTATTGTTAATACTTGGCATAACCAACCAAAATTAAAGCAACTTATTGAAAAAGGAATTTTAGAGCTAGCTGTTCTAGATGTTAAAAGCCCACAAAAAGCGGAGTTGGTGGTTTCTAAAAAGCCTTTAAAAACATTCATAAATGGTAACCCAGTTGTAGTGGTAGCCAATTATGTTTTTTCTGTGTATGTAGATACCTTTAGGGTAGAAGATAATAAATTGCATGAAATAAAGGTTGGGGTAAATGTTGATGATTATTTACCTGAATTGGTGGGTAGTAAGGAGGTTTTTAGAAAAATTCAATTTAACCAACAACAACTACCCATAATTTTACCGTATTATAAAGAGTCGATTTTTAATGCAATTCTTAAAGAGTATAAAGAAGAGTTAACAGCTTCTACTTTCCAGTTTCCTGTAACGACGTTACGAAATTTAGAGTTATTAAAGAAATTGTCAAAAGGAAGATTGTTTTTACTTATAAGTGATATGGCAGAGAGTAATATTAACCATTTAGAAGGTAGAGATTCTCTGCCTATGTACTTAAATGGGCCTTTTGCATCATATGTTAACATAGACGCTTTTGCTCGGTGGACAAATTATAAATCTGGGGTTGTATTAATACCTACAACTCCAAGCCGTCATTTCGACACCTATGCATTTGTTCTAGGGCAAGGTGGAGAATGCATAGAGACTTCTTTAGCTTTTGAAAATTGCACTGGAATGTGTGGTTCAGGCGCACGCTTAGCTAGCATACGTAGAGCCTCCAAGCAGCAGGAAAAACCATATACTCCCTGTGAATTAATTGGGCTATTACACTCTTCACACCTTGACCTATTTTTGATAAAACCATTAATAGGGCCTTTACTAACCGCTGCTGCAATTGCTAATAGAGATGAACGCAATGCTTTACTTGCTGCAATAGAGAAGTGTTGGGATAATTATTATTTACTAGGTGCAAACGATGATATTGATTATGATATTGGAAGAGTATTAATGGTCTTAAAAGAACCTGAAAAGGCGTTAAAATTCTTTTTTCACTCTTTAGAAAATTACGGCCCACATCACTCTACACTCTATAGAATTGGTAGGTGTTACGAACATCTTGACGATCTCATTAATGCTCTAAGCTACCACCGTAGGTCACTAAAACAAAAGCATACTACAAGAGCAAAAAAACAAGTTGACCGCTTAATTGCTGCACTAGAAAATGAAAGTGGTGATAATCATAATGCTTTATCTAAAACCATTGGGTAACTGTGGGAGTTCGGCTCACTAACCATGGGCTATTTTATGAATGAGAGTGGCGTATTTGCTCACATTTTAACAGTTTAAAGACGGAGTTATTGATGTTCCAAAGTTAAAACTTCCCATAGTCAAATATTAACCAATGAACCGTAAGTGCAAGCTTGCTTGCGAATCTTTAAAATACCTGATCATTCGCAAGAAAGATTGCTGCTACAGGTTCTGGCTACAGGTTCTGGGTAGTTAATGTTTTGTGTCGCTACCTGCATTAGTAGAAGGGCCGCTTGGTTTTTCATCGCCACTTTTACTTGCAAGACCGCTTTGTTTTGCATTACTTACAGCACTAGGGCTGCTAGGTTTTGTGTTGTTATTTGAACCAGAGCTATTAGCCTCTGAACCAGAGCTATTACCCTCTGAACTAGGGCTGCTATTACCATCTGCAATTACTGGTGGTTTATTTGCTGCTGGACGACGGCGACGACGGCGACGACGAGGTCTTTTTTCGGTAGAGGAGGGGTCTATAGTTTGCTCTGCTTGTGTTGCAGTCTGTTCTCCGCCTTCTGCTTTTACCTTCTCAGCACTATCGCTCTGCGTTGTTTTGGTAGCTGGTTGAGCTTCAGGTAAGACATATAATCCTGGCACTGTAGTTGGAATAGCCTCTTTTGCTTCAACATTTGCTGGAGTAGGGGATGAAGGTTTTTGCTCAGAACTGTTTTTGCTAGATTGGGCTGTTATTTGACATTCAGGCTGTTTTGCAGCTCTTCTATTGTTTTGTCTAGAGGGTTTTCTGTTAGTTTGTCTTGAAGGTTTTTTGTTAGTTTGTTCTGAAGTTTGGCTAACATCTTGTCCTGAAGTTTCACTTGCTGTTTGAGTTGTTGTTTGTCCTGAAGATTGTTTTGTTTGTGGATTTGTAGGTTGCTCTGAAATTTGCTTCGCAGTTTGACTAGCAGGTTTCCCGTGAGTTTGACTAGCAGGTTTCCCGTGAGTTTGACTAGCAGATTGCCCTGAAGTTTGTTTTACAGGTTGTCCAGTAGTTTGGCTAGGATTTTGCCCTGAAGGATGGTTCTGCGACTGACTAGTAGATTGCCCTGAAGGTTGATTAGTTGTATGGCTAGCAGACTGCCCTGAAGATTGTTTCAGAGACTGACTAACAGATTGTCCTGAAGATAGCTTCGGGGATAGGCTAGCAGATTGTCCAGAAGGTTGCCTGTTAGTTTGACTAGTAGGTTGCCCGTTAGTTTGACTAGCAGATTGCCCAGAAGTTTGCTTAGCAGTTTGACTCTCAGGCTGTTTTGAAGGCTGTCCTGCAACTTGTCCAAAAGGTTGCTCTGAAGTTTGAGTTACAGGTTGTCCTGTAGTTTGCTCAGCAGTTGGTGAACCTTGTTGTGTTTCAGTATTAGCTTGGGTTTGAGTATTCTCACCCTGAGGGGTATTGCTGCTGCGCCTTCTCCTGCGCCTACGTCTACGTCTCTTTTTCGGGGGAGGTGTCTCTTCTGTTTCGGGTGTGTCAGTTGCTGCTTTTGGAGTTGTACTTGTAGCTGTATTTTGCTCTAAAACCGGTTCTCCATTGCTCTGCTCTGGTTTTGTTTGAGGCTGCACTTTTTGTTGAGTTTGTTTGGGTGTGCTCTCCTCTGTTTTACTGGCAGCTTCTCTATTTTTATCCTGTTCTTGTTTATCGTTTTTCTCTTTATTTCCACCTTTATCATGGTTGTTATTTTTCTCTGTTTTTTCACGGCGGAATTCAGGAGTTTGCAGCTCAGGGTCACTATTTATTATTATGTTAACGTTGTTACCGTCTTCTAAGTTTAACAACTGCCTGCGTTTGTGGTTAAAAATATAATTTACAACATCTTGTGGCGCATAATAGACCAAACGGTCAGTTTCACCTTTTGAAATTTCTTCTTCAATGCAGCGGAAGAGATAGACGGCTGAGGATTCTATAGCACGAATAGATCCTAAACCCTTACAGCGTGGGCACTCTTGAAGTGTTGCTTCGTTAAAGGCTGGTTTCATGCGCTGTCGGGATAGCTCTAGTAGTCCGAACTGGGAAATTCGCCCTATTTGAATCCTGGCTCGGTCATGTTTAAATGCCTCATTAACCCGTTTTTCCACCTCTATGTTATGTTTTTTATCGTCCATATCGATAAAGTCGATAACAACCAAGCCCCCTAAATCTCTTAAACGCAACTGCCTTGCTATCTCATCTGCTGCTAACATGTTGGTTTTAAAGGCAGTGGTTTCAATGTCTTTTTCTTTGGTAGAGCGACCAGAGTTAATATCTATTGTGACCATGGCCTCTGTGCTCTCAATCACCAAATAACCACCAGACTTTAGTTGAGCAATGCGGTTGTGCATTGTCTCAATTTGGTTTTCTACCTGATAACGGGAAAAAAGAGGGATAGAGTCTTTGTATGGTTGCACAACTTTTACGTAGCTTGGCATTAGCAGACGCATAAAATCTTTACCACGACGGTAACACTCATGGCCTTCTATCAAAATCTCTTCCATATCATTTGTGTAGAGATCGCGAATAGTTCTGGTGATAAGGTCGCCCTCTTCGTGGATAAGGCAGGGAGCCTCCGCTTTTTCCATTTTTTCTTGAATTTTTTTCCAGACTCGAAGCATGTAGTTCATGTCTCTGAGTATTTCTCGCTTGGTCCGGTTTAAACCAGCAGTGCGGATAATCAGGCTGACATGTTCTGGTATATCTAAGCTTGAGAGTATCTCTTTTAAGTTTTTACGGGCTTCTCCATTGTTTATCTTACGAGAAATGCCACCACCACCAGAATTTTCAGGCAGTAAAACAGAGTAACGCCCAGCTAATGATATATTGGTGGTGAGTGAAGCACCCTTATTACCACGGGCCTCTTTTACAACCTGCACCAGCACTGTTTGACCACGGGTTAAAATTTGTTGAATTGGTGGTGGACGACGACGAGCAGGCCGACGTGTACGTTCTGCTGGAGGTTTTTTCTCTGTTTTTTTCGCTCTTTTTTTAGGGGCAGGCTTTTTTTCACTTGCTGTAGGTTTATTAGTTTCTGCCTTTTGCTCTTCTTGAGGCTCTACAGCTTGGGTATTGTCTGTTGTTAACTCTGCTAGGGGTTTCTGGGTTGTTTCAGGTTTAGTTTGTTTGGTAGTTGCACCGCCAGAACTAATTTCAGAATTTTGTTGGATATTTTGATCAGTTGTCGAAATAGTTGCATCATCAGAGCTGGTTTCAGATTGTTGCTGGTTACTTTGATCAGCATCTGAGGTTGTTGGATTATTCTCACTACTTGGGGTTATTTCATTGGTTGCTTGCTCAGTAGGCACACTAGTTGAATCACTGGAACTAGTTACAGTTGTTTGATCTAAAACTGTATCAGTTACTGTATTAGTTAAGTCACTAACACTACTTGCGATAGTTTGATCGTCAGCTTGCTCTTTAGCTTTAACTATATCTTCATTTAATGTGTCAGCAACTGGTTGGAAAAAAGCTTGGTCTCTTGCTGGAGCAATAGCAGCTCTCTCTTTAGGAGCGACAATTTCACCATAAGTTTGTTTATGGGTGCTAACAACAGTTTCGCTTTTATTAGAAGCTGGAGCATTTTCAATAGCTTGGGCATCGCCTAAATTAATATCTGGGGTAATCTCTTGGGTTTTTTCTTGAGATGTGTCCGCATCTAATTCATCAACATTTTTAGTAAGTTGAGGATCTGCTGCTTTAGGCAGAGCTTGGGCTTTCGGGGTTTTTTTGCCACGTCCACGGCCTTTCTTGCGAGGCGTTTCTTTAGGCTCCTCTTCGGGTTCATCGTCAGTGAAATATTTGACGTGAATATCGTTAAGAGGTAAAAAACCTTGCCTGCCATGACCAAAATCGATAAATGCAGCTTGCAGAGACTGCTCTACTCGGCTTACCTTACCGAGATAGATGTTTCCTTTTATCTGCTTTTTGGCCGCAATTTCAATTTCAAGATCGCTAAGAAGGTTGTCCTGTACAATAGCAACCCGCA
>JADGBW010000004.1 GCA_015231305.1 Magnetococcales bacterium
TGGAGGTGGCGGGAGTCGAACCCGCGTCCGAAACATGTATTCAACCCGGAAGATGTACGACTATTTTGCTGGTCTGATAGTTCCTTGGTCTTCGACCAGCTGACCTTGGAACCTACGTTACCTCGCAGTACTGGAAACCCCTTTATTTAGACCGGCCTGTTTAGTTCCGGCTTGATCATGCTTTAAGGCTTCTGTTGCCGGGCCCAGATCGGGACCCCGCGCTTACAACAGTTTAAGCTGCTGCGAGTGCCGGAGCGTAATGCTCGTCGTTAGCAATTATCAATTTTTGTCCATTACGGCGGTACAATACCGAGTCGCCTCCAAAGATCTTTCCACACCCCGTCGAAGCCGGTACACCCCCAACTTCATACTGATGTTTAACCATTCTAGCTAACTTATTAACATTTTTCAATAATAATAACTCAGTTGGAATAAATAAATCTGCTGTTGTTTTGATTTGTAAAAAAACTACTATGGGACTCTTTAGAAGATTAGGTCAGTAGTAAGAAATCGTCTACTATATTTGTAAGGCTTAGGCTGCTGAGTACCCATGGGTGAGAATAGATGTTGTTATTGTTTGTTGTTGGCCTGTTCAACCTCAAATTTACGATAGCTCAACAACCAGCTTTCAACATCTCTGTTTTTTGGTTCTGCTTGCCCTAACCACCCCCAAAGAGTTTGGCTGGCGTTTTCAATGGGTATTTTTTTATAGTGGTGGTTACTTGCATGGTGGATAAACTTAAGAGCGCGAAAGGGGTTGAACCAGTGATAAAACTTTTTTTCGCACATTTGGGCTGATGTTGTGTTGTCGCGTATTTTATCCATTGCTTGGCTGAATTTTGCCTCTTCTAAGTATTCATTTAAGGCTTGGGAGTTTGGCTCTATATTTTTTTGATATAGTCGGTGGGACTGTTGAAAAAACTGTTTTAAATCTTTAAAAACATTTGGGTCGTAGGTTAGGCGGATGGTATCGTCCCCTGTCAGCCATTCGTCTATAGCTCGGCCTGTGCCAAAGGGTACTCTTAACGAACTGCGGGGGGAGGGGTTTACTTGGGTTGTGAAAATCTCGCTAAAACCTCCTAAAGCAATTATTTTTTGTAAGAAATAAAAATCTTCTCCTGCTTTGCGTCTATTCATGCCCCCTTGGGCTAGGTAGATATCGGCCCTTACTGCCATGGATGAGCCTACTGTGTGATATGCAGCAGGATGACCTGCCCATTTTAGCCCTTGCCTGTAATAGCGCAAATATAGCTCATAGGCTGCTATTCCTAAACGGTGTTGCTGGGTTAGGTTGTCTAATGGATGAGCGTAGTTTATCGAGCAACCTGGGGTTTTTGGGTGTTTTTTAAAATGCTCTATTAGGCTTGTTAGATAGTTTTTTTCAACGGTGCAATCGGCATCTAGGCATATTATGGGGCCATTTTTATAACCGGATTTTTTATAATAATGAGCTGCTTCATCCATTCCTATTTTTCTTGCTAACCCTACACCTGCGTGTTTTGGGGGTAGGTTATCTTCATTGTGAATTATTATCTCTAAATTATTGGTTTTTTGCTGTTGGGCTATCCAATTTTGGGTAGCTTTTAGGGTTGCTTGGTTCTGTTCTACTATATCTTGTGCTGCGTCTTGGGCTGCGTTTATTACCACACGTACCTGTACTGGGTTTTTGGGCTGCTGACACTCTGCTAGAGAGTTTAAAGTGGTAATAAGGTCTGGTTCGTTATGGCAGGGAATTACGATTATTAGGGCTGGGGCTTTAGTTTGTTTTTGGGTCTTTTGATCTGTTTTTTTAATTGATGGCAATGGAATGATCCAACCCATGATAGGTAACTTGCGTTCCATAGATGGAAAAGTCCGGTGAGGCTGGGTTTTTCCATCTATGGAACTGATATATTAGCTGGGGCCTTTTTAAACTCGGCTTTTTTTATAAGCAAAACCTTGGGCTTTGCCCAAACCCAGCAGGGAAATGATTCCCCTGCACCCCCATTAATTATTTTTTAATACTCGACCAGCTTGGCTTCTAAAACACCTTCTAAGCTTGCAAGTTCTGTCATTACATTATCAGGTACGTTTTGGTCTACATTTACAAAGGCAATAGCCCTGCCGCCCATCTGGGTTCTGCCAAGATGAAAGTTTGCTATGTTAATGTTAGAATTACCTAAAATCATGCCTATTTTACCAATTAAACCCGGTGAATCTTGGTTAGCAACAAAAATTAAGTTGCCTTCTGGGTTTGCCTCAATAGGTATTTCATTCATAGCTACAATACGTGGTAGATCGTCGTTTACCACTGCGCCTGAGATACAGCGTTCTCTTTTTTCTGTGGTAATAGTCACAGTAATTAAAGAGGTAAAACCCTTTCTTGTGCGTGTTCTTGTAGACTCCACCACCTCAATGCCTCGCTCGTCTGCTATTAGCGGGGCGTTTACCAGATTAACTCCATCTTTTAACATAGGAGTAAGCAAGCTGTTTAAAATTGTGTTGGTTATAGGTTTTCTGTTTAAATCTGCAACGTCACCTTCATATAAAACCTCTACCCGCTTAACACCAGCTTCTGTTAGCTGGCCTAAGGTTGTGCCTAGCTTATCTGCTAAATTTAAAAACGGGCGCAAAGTTGGTAGCTCTGTTTCTGATACCGCAGGAATATTCAACGCATTTTGCACAGTGCCGTTTAATAGATAGTCGGAAATCTGCTCGGCTATCTGAACCGCAACATTAACCTGAGCTTCAGATGTCGAAGCACCTAAATGCGGTGTGAAAACCACATTGTCAAACTCAAACAGTGGATTTTCTTTGGCAGGCTCTTTTTCAAAAACATCAAGCCCAGCAGCATAGACCTTGCCAGATTTTAAAGCATCATAAAGGGCTGCCTCATCTAAAATACCACCACGGGCGCAGTTAACAATAACAACACCATCTTTCATTTTAGAAAAAGCGTCGGCGTTTACTATATGTTTTGTTTTAGGGGTTAATGGAGTGTGCATGGTGAGAAAATCAATGTTTGGCCAAAAGTCATCCAAAGTTTCTGCTAACTCAATGCCCATATCATCTGCTTTTTGCTTAGAGATAAATGGATCATAAGCCAAAACGTTCATTTTAAGACCTTGAAAACGCTCTACCACCAAACCACCAATGTTACCAGTGCCGATTATACCCAGGGTCTTGTTAAACAGCTCCTTACCCATAAAACGGCTTTTTTCCCATTTTCCCTGCCTCGTAGATGCAGTGGCTTCGGGGATGTGTCTTGCAGCAGACAACATTAAGGCGACAGTCTGCTCGGCTGTTGTGGCTGTGTTGCCAAAGGGGGCGTTCATAACTATAACCCCATGCTTGGATGCGGTGGGGATATCAACATTATCAACCCCAATACCAGCCCGGCCTATGACCTTTAAGTTGGTGGCAACTGATATTAAATCTGGTGTTAGTTTAGTTGCCGAGCGGATAGCGATACCGTCATAATCTGGCAAAATCGCTTTTAACTCGTCAACTGAAAGACCAGGACGAAAATCAACATCAAGACCTCTTTCACGGAAGATCTCTTCAGCACGGGGGGACATTTTATCTGATATAAGCACTTTTGGCATACTAAGTTCCTTTAATACAAGGTAACAATTTTATATAATGCTAGATTAGTCAGTTAACCAGTGTGTGGCAACAACTACCTAATCAAGAATAATTAACCTGAAAATTTTACACACTTAATCTAGGCAAAGAAAGAGAACTATCATAAGGAGGGAGTTGTTGACAAGTTATGGTCGCAACTAATTGGGCAGAAACAGGTCAAGGTAGCGATAAAAAAATTCTCATAGTCGCTGGTTCCGACCCCACCGCAGGGGCTGGAATGCAAGCTGATTTAAAAACTGTCACGGCTTTAGGAGGCTATGCCATGACGGTGATTACTGCTGTAACGGTGCAAGATACCAATAAGGTATATGAGGTAAAACCAGTATCGGCAGATTTAGTAGCCCAACAAATGGCGGTATGTCTAGAAGATATTGGGGCTGATGCTATTAAACTAGGTATGTTAGCTACTTCACAAATTGTTGAAGCAGTTGCAGGGCAGCTAGCAGCCCACCCTGACATACCAGTAATAGCCGACCCAGTGTTAGCAGGAACAGGTGGTGGTGAGCTGCTTGATGGTATGGGGCGAGCTAAGTTTATGGAACTACTACTACCCCATATAGACTTAATTACACCCAACACACCAGAAGCCCAAACCCTTACAGGTTTAACCATACAAAACCAGCAAGAACAAGAGCAAGCTGCAAGAAAGCTAGCCCAATATGGTTGTGGCGTACTAATAACTGGGGGGCATCTACCAGGGGATAAAATTGTCGATCTACTGCTAGATAAAACAGGCAAACTTCACCTATTTGTTAACCAACGTATTGATGGGGCAACTTTTCATGGCACAGGATGCACCCTAGCTTCAGCAATTGCGGTAGATATGGCCCGTGGAATACCCATCCATGAAGGGGTAAAATCCGCTTTGGCTTATCTTAAAAAAGCCATGATTGGCAGCCTCGCATTGGGTAGTGGACAGCGATTATTGCATACATCATAAAAATATCTGCAAAAAGCAGACACTTTTAATATTAATGCTAGGTTTAAAACAGGATATTTAGTTAGTGGGGGATTAAGTCAAAATGACAGAGCCACAAAATGACTCTTTATCACCGACCGATGGGACTAAAGGGGGTGTAAGCCATGATAATTTTGGCGAGGTATGGAGCTATATTCTTGCTAAAATAGAATCAGGCAAATGGGACTTTGCCGACTGGCCCCTTGAGAACCTACAAGAAATACCCTTAGAAGCAGATGCTGATGGAGTGGCAGTAAAAGATTTAAACCAATGGGTAAACCGCCATTTAAAAAAAGAAACCCAGCAGAAGATGTTTAAAACTATCGACCCAGATTGGAGTGCTGACTTGTCCAAACCAACCCCTAGCCCCACAACGGAAGCGACGCAAGTTAGCTCCTCAACGGATGGGTCAAAAGCTTCTAGCCCCTCTACAGAAGAACCTAAAGCAAGCCAATCGAACGATGAACCCCAAGCCACCCCCTCATCTGATGAGCATCAAGCTAACAGTCTTGTAGAGTCAGAACATTTAGAGCCTAACTCAAACTTTGCAAAGAATGATAAAATTGCAGATCAAATTTTAAGCTCTCCCACAGAAATAGTTCCCCAGGAAAAAACTGCAAACTTATCGACAGACGATCCATCATCAGAACAAATTTCAAGGCCACCTGCACAGTTAGCCTCTTCAGAGCCAGCTGCAAATCAATTGGTTGATGAACCTCCATCACAAATAGTTGCAAGATCACCTTCAGAAGTAGTTTCCAATGATCCAGCTGCAAATCAATTGGTTGATGAATCTGCATCGCAAATAGTTGCAAGATCACCTTCAGAAGTAGTTTCTAATGAACCAGCAGCAAGCTTATCTAATGACGAAGCAGAGCAAGAACCAGCAGCAATTCTGCTAACAGATAAAACAGAGCCTGATTTAGCTGCAACTCTCTCAAAAAAACCACCCGCCAGTTCAACCCCAGATAATTCAACCCAAGGATTGGTATTAAGATCGCCAACAGAAGTAGTTTCTAATGAACCAGCAGCAAGCTTATCTAATGACGAAGCAGAGCAAGAACCAGCAGCAATTCTGCTAACAGATAAAACAGAGCCTGATTTAGCTGCAATTCTCTCAACAAAAAATATAAAGCCAGATCCAGCAGTAAGCCTTGCCACGGAGTCAGCAAAGCCTGATTTAGAGGTAAGCCCCTCGCCAGATAAAACAGAGCCAGAATTATCTTCTAACAATACAGCAGTTGAAACAGTTCGAGAGTCTACTGCAAATACTACTACAGATAAGATTCAACAAAATTCAGCTTCAAACCCTGCAACTGAAGAAGTTAAAGCAAAACCTGATAATCCTTCGACGTATAAAGAGTTCGTAGCATCAAAACCAAAGCAAAAGATGGCATATGAACATAAAAAAGCAAAAACAATTCTTAAAGATGATTTTGAAGCAAAAAAAGCAGAATTTGAGGCCAAAAAAGCAGCAACAGAGATAATTCTCTCTGAGAAAACCCGTAACAGATTGCTGCAATACCGTGATAATATGTTTGGTGTAGGTAATGGTTCTATGGAGTTAGCCATCCGCAAGCTACTAGACGGGGTAGAGCGAACCTTGTCTCTAGAAACATTTCAAAAACTAACTGTTTTCCAAAGCAAAAACAGCCTAAGCAACTCAGATGAAGCTCTAAACAAGTTATTAGAACTAACAAGCCCCACCAAGACTAAAGATACACTATCTGCCGCTGACAGCATCATGCTAAAAGAAGAGCTTGAAAAGTTGCTTATTGAGTTGAAGTCAGGAAACTAACCAAACCCATTACCCAATTAAAAACGGGTTGGTTTTTCTCTCTTGGCCTAAGTTGGTGGAGGGGCCGTGGCCGGGGTGACATTGTAGGTTGTCTCCTTGGGGCACGAGTATATTCATTATGGAGTCTAGCAGTTGCTCCATATTTCCACCGGGTAGGTCAGTACGACCAATTGAACCAGCAAATATGGTGTCACCAACGGCGATTTGATCGTTCCACTTAAGGCAAACCCCGCCTTTGGTGTGTCCTGGAGTATGTATTACTTCAAGAGTTATACCTGCTACCTCTATTTTTTCGCCATCTTCAATATAATTATCAATTTCAGGTACAGGGCCAAATGGTAGGTTCCATGATGCAGCGTGATTTGCAGCGTCTTGTACAAGGGGATAGTCACCTTTATGGATCCAAAACTGACACCCTGTTGCCTTTTTTAAAGCTTCAACACCGCCAATATGATCAAAGTGACCATGGGTATTGATAATATGGGTTAACTTTAACCCTAGCTTTTTTAACCGCCGTAGCAATTTGTCACTATCACCACCTGGATCAATTAATATTGCTTCACCGCTATTTTTATCACCAAGCAACTGGCAGTTTACCTCTAATGGGCCTGTTGGGATTATTTCATGAATTACCGACATAAAAGAGCATTCCTTTTGAGTTTAAAAATATTGAGCATCTTTGGGATCGGGGCCCTCGCTATGCACCACCTGATAGCCTTTATCCGAAAGTTGTTCTACCAGAGTCTGCATAGAGTCTTGAGCATCGAAAAAAGAGTCATAAGGCATATAGCGAACCGTTCCAGGAGAGCCACTGCGCCCCCATTCACGGATCACTTGCCAGCGTCCCATGAGATCCCGTTGAATTTGGATACTATAGTACCAAACATCACCAGAAACTGGGTTTAGTCGTTGCAGATATGCCTTCATGCCGTATAACAATTAACCTTGCTATGTTGTTAAACTGTATCATTATACGCTATTGTTACCATGGTATTGCAAGCAATATTAAGATATTATCGTATATTAGTTGATTGGTTTAACCAAAATTTCGGAGTTAGTGGCTATGTGGGTGATTCCCCGTGTCATAATAAATAAAATTTTAGGACATGCCCAACGTAGTGCTCCTGCTGAGTGCGTGGGTATATTATCTGGTATTGGTCAGGATATCAGTGGCTGGCATCCACTAAAAAATAGCCTCACTGATACAGACCGTTTTTTAGCTGATCCCCAACAGCAGTTAGAACTTTTTAAAAATCTGCGTAAAGAACAAAAAGAGGTTGTGGCAATATATCACAGCCACCCCACAAGTCCTCCTGTGCCTTCTAAGTTAGACATAGAACTATCAGAATACCCCAAAGCTCTCTATCTTGTTGTCTCTCTAAACATAGAAGGCTGCATTGAGGTTGTTGGCTATCTTATTAAAAATGGTCAAGTCACAGAGGAGAGCTTGACGATAAAGGACTAGGGTTTGTTTTTTTTTAAGGATTATTAAATCATGGATATTACTGTTTCAGATATGGTCACGTTCTTAGGAGATGTTCCAGGATTTAAAGACCTGCCGATGACTGATGTTGAAGAGAAGATCATTCCTATTATAGGAATTACTCAGTTTAGTGCAGGGCAGAATATTATTAATAGTGGTGACTCTCCCCATACTCTATTTATAATTTTTAAAGGTCGGGTTCACGGCAAAACAAAAACCCCTGACAAACAAGAACACCATTTTTTTATCCATGAAGGTAATGTTTTTGGTGAGTCGGCCTTGGTATCTAACAATCGTAGAAGCAGCCAAGTAACAGCATCTTCACCTACAACTTGCCTAACCCTAGATATTGATACTTTTCAACACATTATGATGCGGGATTGGCGGTTTACCAAAGCATTTTTTATTTTAATAGGGCAGAGGGCTATCGAAAGGCTGGTTAAGGTAGAAATTGAGACTTATTATTGGTCAGACAAATATAGAATTGGTGTAAATGAGGTAGATGACCAGCACAAAAGAATACTTGAATCAATTAATGAGCTGGGTAAATTTCTCAACTCAGCAAAAAGTGGTGAAAATATAAAATGGCGCATTCAAACGTTTATTGTTGAGATATTAAACTACACAGAAAAACATTTTCGCGATGAAGAGCAGTTAATGGAAGAGGCTAAAGCACCTTGGCTTGAGGAACATAAGCAGGTTCATAAAGGGCTGGCAAACGATGTTTTAAACTTTCGTGAGAGAATATCAGAGCTGTCCGATGAAGATGAGCAACTACATATATTAGAACAAATGCATAAATTTATGGTGGAATGGTTAATTCATCATATTATGGTAGAAGATGCAAAATTTGGTCAATATTATATGAAACTAGCAGTTCAATAGTCTGCATATTTTAACCTTGTTGCGGCAGTTGAAAATATTAGCTCCCAACTGCCGCTTATATATTAAACCTCTTGTTTAGGCTCATCCCTAACAATTATTTTGTCGGAATCTTCAATTAAATCCAATGGGGCGTTAATTCCAGATGGCCCTCTTTCTCCATTTAGATAAGCCATTGTATTCTCTAAAAAGTTATTGGTTTTAAAAATTTGCCCTTCCAATATTCTTAAAGAGTCAACTTTTCCTGTTAAAATAATCTCCTTCAATGTTGTAAGAGACATAAGTTGGGAACGACCAGTCTCTAAAAACATTGGGACAGATTGCAAAAATAGATTGCGATCTTGAATAAAGTTTAACTTTTCTTGAGTATCTTTTTTAGGATTTTGAAGCTCAGCATTTAGCCTGCCTTCTTGAATATATATATTAGCGATAGATTTAAAAGATTGCGAAATCATCACCTTGGTTTTCTCTATTGTTTTATCCATAAAAGTTAATAAAAATACCTTAGACTCGATATCTTTCTTTATGGTTAGCATATCTTTTTCAAGCTTTGTGGCTATTTGCAATATAGAAAAGTCGTGGTTGCTATCATCCATACTTAATTTGGTGAGAAGTAGGTTTACCTTGCTTTCATTGTTATCATCGACATCCATTAGGTCTAGTCTGTTACTGCCCCACAAACTAATAATAAAACTATCTAAAGATGATAGGTCTCGTTGAAGAATGTTTAGTCCTACTGCCTCTTCAATTATCTCACGATGTATAAATTTATCAAAAATAGATGCAATAGGTCGCAGTGTGTCAGTGCGGATTTTGGTAAGAATAGATACAGTCTGTTTCCTTTCAAAAGATAACCTTCTTACAATATCCAGTGTTACCCGAAGCTTATCTGCCAAGAGATCAGCTTTTCTTTCAAGTATTGATGCGTCACTTTCTTTAGTTAACAATACTGCCGGTATTTCGATAATAGATGAGTTGCCAATGATGTTATTAAAAAGAGCATTATCAATACGCAAACCTTGACCAGATGACATACCCAAAACTGTTAATAACTCTCTTTCAAATAATAGACACTCATCATGGTTTTTTTGTATTTTCAAAACCCGTTTAAGCTCTTGATGCTGTGGTATATCATCCAAAACATTTAAAAGTGGGTTTAATATCTCTTTCTTGATTTTTGGTAGCTTTTCGCTAAGCAAGCTGGTTAATAATGGTCGGTATGGTGTAAGTGAGTCTATGTAAAGATGAGATTTTTTCTGCAAAACTGCCTGATCTACCATCCAGTTATTACGAGTTATAGAAAAGTTAAAATCAGAACGGGCAATAGGCCGTGAAAATAGATTGTAGACAAGATCAGATATCCACCTATTTTTTACTTTGCGTCCGAATATCCCACCCCCAGAATGGAGAATTATCAAGACATTATGATGTAACTTCATATTACGAGATTGCGTCGCAAACTCAGGATACATTTCATATAGTTCATCAATTATATTAGCAATATATTCTATTTCTAACTGGAACTGATCCTCATTTTTACTCATATGGCTGCTGATTTTTTTATGTCTTGTCTCAAAGTGGTCTTGACTAATGGAAAACGGCTGGAACAGTTCACCATATAGACGATTGAGTAGCGGAGGAAGAAGTGATTCTGGATCGGCAAGTATTTTTCGGGTCATGGACTGCCGAGCATTATAGACCTCTGCATAGCGTATTCTGGTTGTAGAAAAGAGGCCAAAAAACCAAAAGCGGAATTTTTCTCCAGCGGTCATACGTGAGTGATCTTTAACAAATGGAGCAAGGCTTTCTAGGTATTGATGATAGACCCAGTGCAGAACAGGAGTTCTTGGGCAGGAAAGATGTGGAATAGTCGAGCGAATATCTGGACGAGCTAAAAATGAGCGAATACGCTGTATATACTCATCTTCCCATGTTTGAAAACGTTTGATGTTCTCTTGCAAGAAATGCTGGTCACGTCGCCCCCAACGGGCAACCATTGTGCTGTAGAAAATTGGGTCGGAAAGATCCATAAACACAGCGATAAATAAAATCCAAAAAAGAATAGATGCGCCAACTGCTGCGCCGTACCTCTCTAAAAGAAGTGATTTTAACTCCATAACACTGCGACGTTCTGCCATGGGAATTTCGCTCTGGTTGAGCTGATCAATGGCTTCAACACGGGGAATTTCAATTTTAACATCAATTGTATATTCAGTGTTACTAGGTATGCCTACTTTATCAACCTCTCTTAAAAAATTGATATGGGACTCTGCTAAACGGTTGATAGCGTTGGCAGCTGTACCAAACTCACCTTTGTTTTTCTCCATCAAAGCAACTACTTCTTGCACGCTCTGGTTAACATGATAGGCCTCTAAGTTAAACAGAGCCGTTATTTCATCTATGGAGTAAGATTGCAGGGTCATTTTGTCTGCTAATGCGTCCATGCGTTTATTAACAGCACCATTCATTTTGGAATATTGGCCCTGATAAACCCTTAGGATTTTGTTTAATTTATCTTCAAGTGAGATGGTTAAATCCAGGTCAGATTTTTGCAACATTCTATCAAGTTTTTTATTAAACTTAGAGTTGCCAATTGCCCGGACAACATCATGTTTTCCAGGCTTGTAACCACCATGAATTATATAGTATTTAGACCAATAGCGTGGTCCTTTACTGGCGATACCACTAGATGCTACCCCCATCATTTCATCTTCTACAACTTGGTCAAACTGTTTGGTGCTAGTTGCAATTTTCTTCTCCAACAAACCTTTTAGGTCTTGTAGAGAGTCTGGGTTATCCGGGTCAATATCTTTTGCATCACCCAAAGCCCTGCCGACTCTTTCTTGGATAAGCTCTAACTGATAGGCAAGATCTTGTGTTTTAGAAAAAAGCAGGACAATGCCGTCATAGTTGGTCCATATAGAACCCATGGTAAAAAATAGGGAGAGTATCATCCAGCGCGGAAAGCGTTTAAAGGCATCTAAAAAGCCTTGGAACACTTTTCCAGTTTCTGCCACGCCCTGAAAAAGACGGTCTTTGAAGTCTAAAATTATGGAAGATAGCACAACGCCAAAGGTTAAAGTTAATATTAGGCGTATATTTTCATGTTGAGCACCCAATAGAAAATCACCAAATATTGATACAGCAATATCGTGTTGTACAAGATCATTCACACCCTTGGCGGTGGTTAAGGTAGAACCGATAAATAGTAGAAGCCCCAAGATAATTTTACCTATGGAGAGAAAGGAGCCAAAGGTTTCTAATATTTTATCCTCAAGGCGTATCATAGAGCCTTCCCGGCCCCATAAATATCTTAAGGATCTAGACACTTTCATTGCTTGAGGTAAGTTTTCCCCGGCCTCTTTTTGGCTTGCTGCAAATGCATTTTGTATTGCGGATACGTTTAGCTTATATATCAACGCTGTTAGTTCGTAAAATGGATTTTCCGATAACATGGCCTCACTACCTTGAGCAAGACCTTTTTGAAATATTTGAAATTTTTGTGTTGTTGGGGGGGTGCTTTGAGTAACTTCACTTTTTGCTTCAACCAGTAGTGCTTGGCGAAGTCTCTCGGCCGCTTTTGTTACTTTGCTTAGCTGGTCGGGATCGGCATAATCAAGTAGTTGTTTTTTGTTTTGTTCGGTTACCTGCGCGGTTTTGGTATTGGCAACCATATCAGGAAAAAATGAAAATGGTTCATCTGGCTCAAGACTACCACTAAAACATTTTTCGCTTAGACGACCATAATGTATAAAAAAAGAGTTTTCCATATTCTAACCTGTATCAACCTGGATAATTGACTATCTATTCTAAACAAAGAATATTTTAAAGGGAAATAAGCCTTTTGCCCCGGAAACTTTCTAAATTGGTATAGCCCTTAATAATAATTCTATTTTTAGCTAGTAGCAATTATTTCTATATATATTTCAGTATTTTCACAGGAATGGGCAATGTTTTGTATCAGGACTCTCTGATTTTACCGGCCAGTTTATTAAGAATTCTTCCAGACTCCAAAATCTGCTCTAGGGTTATTTCAAACTGGTCAAGATGAGAATCTAGACCAGTAAGTTTTGTGTTTCCCTCTTTTTCTTGCTGTTTTATGGCTGAAGATAAGTTTTTGATAACAGTAAAAAAATCTTGTGCTGCTATGTTGCTAGCTGTACCGCCAGTTTTGTGTAAGAAACTCCTTGCATCTTGGGAGTTGCCTTTGGCAACAATTTCCCGCAACTCTTTACCAAGGCCCTGGTTTTTTTCATAAAACATCATTAGAAGACGGGCAAATAGTGTTTTATTATCACCAAGAATATCCAGCCCAAGTTTTATATCTATCCCTGGTAGTTCTGAGGGAAAAATATTTGTAAAGTCCAACTTTTCTTTGGTATTTTGTGTTTTTGTAGCATCTTTTTTATTGTTTGTTGGTTTAATAAATTTTAACAGACAGCGAAACAGCAATTTAACATCGATGGGTTTGTTAATATGATCATTCATTCCTGCTGCTAAAGTGTTCTCCCTGTCTTGGGGAGTAGCGTTGGCGGTCATAGCTAATATTGGTAAAGCTATATTGTCTGGGTTATTGCGAATAATCCTAGTTGCTTGATAACCATCCATAATGGGCATTTGGACATCCATAAGAACAGCATCAAATTTTTGTTTTTTTGTCTCTAAAGCAATAACAGCTTCATAACCATCATTAACTACTTCTACTTTTAACCCTTCACGCTCTAAAATCTCTTTTGCTACTTCTTGGTTAATTTCATTGTCTTCTACTATAAGAATTCGTGCACCTATAATAGGAGCTAGTGAAGGTTTATCGCTCTTGCTTAATGGAGTATTAAAACTTTCTCTTGCTTTGATTTCGTCAGTGTTTAAATATTTTGTTTTGTCACTATTTGCCTTAATAAAACTAGCAGTAAAGCTGAAAGTGCTCCCCTTACCAAGCTCGCTCTCAACCCATATTTTCCCACCCATTATCTCTGCCAGCTGCTTACTAATTGACAAACCCAAACCAGTACCGCCAAATTTACGGGTGGTAGAGCTATCACCTTGGTTAAAAGGTTTAAACAGCTCGGCCTGTTGCTCTTGATGCATGCCAATGCCACTATCTTGTACTGAAAATTGATAAACAATTCTCTCTTGAGTTTGGTTTAAGCTAGAATCGTCAGTTGGATGTTCTAGTGTAGTTAGTTCATTAGATTTTTTTGATGTATCAAGTGATGTTGCGGTTATCTTGTTGGTATCGTTTTGTGTTTGTAGCTGGCTTGCAACTGCTTTTTCTTGGTTTAAGGTTTCAATGAATATTTTGATAAAGCCAGTTTCAGTAAATTTAACGGCGTTATCAAGAAGGTTTGTTATAATTTGCCCTAATCTTAGGGGGTCGCCAACTAACATACAGGGTAATTTTTCTGGAAAAGACAGTAGTAGCTTAACTCCCTTAGAACTACTTTTTTGCTCTGCTAACATAATTACGTTGTGCAGTAGCTCGTTTAAATTAAATTCAGTGGTTTCTAGGTCTAGTTTTCCTGCTTCTATTTTAGAAAAGTCCAGAATATTATTAATAATATTAAGAAGAATTTGTGAAGAGAAACTTATTTTATTGAGGTAATTTTTCTGTTTAGCTGTTAGTTCTGTTTGTAAAAGTAGGTGGCCTAAACCAACAATTGCATTCATTGGAGTACGTATTTCATGGCTCATATTAGCCAAGAATATACTTTTTGCCTTAGTTGACTCTTCGGCAATTTGTTTAGCTTTTGAAAGCTGCTCATCTTGTTGGCAGCGTACAATTATACCAGCTAAAGTACTTGTTATAACTCTTAAAAATATCTCTTCTTCATCGGTGGGTGTATGCCCTTTATCCACATAAAGGTTAAGTACACCTAATAGCTTTTCTCCCATTAATATTGGTAAACAGTAGTGACCATGGTCAACTATGCCGGCAAAAGTATTGCTGTGTTTTTCGTCCATGTGGCTAACAAATACTGTTTGTTTGTTTTGTGCTGCAAGGCCACAAATACAGTGGCCTTTTGGTACTGTTGAGCAGAGAGAAAGTAGGGGAGTTGAAAGCCCATAATGAACCTTAAGGTAGAGTTCTTGTTTGTTTTCATCCCATAAAAATATTGCACCTTTTGGTTGTAGGGCAAACCAGGGTATAGCTGTAATGAGGAACATAGCCTCTTCAAGATGTTCTGATAACGATAGGGGTTCTAATGAGTCTAATAACAGGCGGTTGGTTACTGCCCTAGTTTGGCTATGGCGTTCGAGGTCTTTATTGTGTTGGACTATCTTTTTAGATTGTTTTCTAAATTCTGTTAATAGTAGCTCTTTTTCTTTTTTTATAGCACTTAAAGAGTTTGTTTGTTGTGAAAGATTTTGTTCAACTTGCTCTAAGTGCAAGTTTTGTTTAGTCACGTGCTCTTGTATTAGGTAGATGGCAATAACACCAATTACCCAGATAACAAAGTGTGCAAATATAATGGTAATTGAGGATGTGTCTATTTCTGAGTTAGTGGCGGATAAGATATCGATTAAATGCAGGTTCCAGAGTAGGGAGACCGTGGCAGTCAAACTCAAAATCAAAAATGGCAGAACGGTTATGATCCTGTTTTTCATGCAGTACCTTATTTTTTTATTACTAATTGTTCACTACTATAACCTTAAACAGAGAATTTGTACAAATAAATCACATTAATTTGGCTGCGGTTCGAACTGCTTCTTCAAGGGTCGATAAAAAACGAGAACGGTCTTTTTTGCCAAAGTTTGCCACCCGGCTTTGAAACTCACTAGTCTCTCTTAAGTGAGCATTAAGATCTCGTACCGCTAATGCCATCCCTATGCTTTCTTCATCAAAGGGGCGACCCGTGGGGCCGACAACCTGGGCTTTGTTTTCAAGGCAGCGAGCAGCAAGGGGAATATCGGAAGTCACCACAATATCAGTTGGCCCAGCCCGCTCTGCAATCCAATCATCAGCTTTGTCAGCTCCAGCATCAACAATGGTTTGACGAATAAAACGGCTAGATGGCAATCGCATCCATTGGTTACTAACCATATGCACAACTAGTTTATGCCGTTCAGCAACCCGTACTGTCTCATTTTTTACCGGGCAGGCATCGGCATCAACATAAATTTCCATTTTATACTCTCTAACCCGAAAACAAGCCGGCTTTTTAATATATTTATATTTTTCTGGACAATATGGGCATCTAGGGTAAAAATCAAGGCGGTAGGAGGCTTAAATGGTAAGTTTGTTTAATTACTTAATTTAGGCTTACTAACAAACAATAACCCAAACCCATGCAAAGGGTACACATTAGAAGAACAAAAAATGGCAAAATATTTAATTACAGGTGGTTATGGGTTTATAGGATCACATCTAATAGATGCACTTTTGTTGCGTGGTGATTCAGTACGAATTTTAGATAACCTCTCTACTGGTAAGGTAACAAATGTTGCTGGTGAACATGAGTTTATCCAGGGTGACGTTGGTGATAATAATGTAGTAAAAGAGGCCATGGAGGGGGTGCAGGGTTGCTTTCATTTAGCTGCTATTGCCTCAGTTGAAAAGTCCAACCAAGATTGGTCCAAAACCCACCAAAGCAACCAGACTGGCACTGTAAATGTTTTTGATGCTGCAAGGCAAAATCCAACAATACCAGTTGTCTATGCCTCGTCAGCAGCGGTATATGGTGATAATACTAATATACCTTTAGCGGAGAGTGAGCCTATCTCTCCACTTACTGCCTATGGTGCGGATAAAGCTGGGTCAGAGCTTCATGGCAGGGTTGCAACTTTGGTCCATGGTGTACCAACAGTGGGCTTACGCTTTTTTAATGTGTTTGGGCCAAGGCAAGACCCATCTTCAGCTTATTCTGGGGTTATTTCCATATTTTTAGATCGCACATTGCGAGGTAAAGGGGTAACAATATTTGGTGATGGCGAGCAGACACGAGATTTTATTTATGTGACAGATGTAGTTGCGCATCTTTTAGCTGCAATGGAGTTAAAACCCACAAATCCTCAAGTATTTAATGTCTGTACTGGTAAGTCAATTTCTTTAAAAATAATGTTAGAGAATATATTTACCATAACTGGTAAAAAGATTTCAGTAAGCTACGGTCCTGCAAGGTTAGGCGACATACGCCAATCAGAAGGTTTGCCCACCATGGCAACTGAAAATCTAGAAGTTAAAGCTCAGGTTGAGTTTAAAAATGGCTTGGCCGATCTTATAAAGTCTAAAATATCTGAGTAAATAAATTTTTTTTGGAATAGAGCAATTATCTAGCATCTGCCATCAATAAAGAGGTAATGCCTGGTTGGTCTGGCCCAAGTGCAGACTTTAAAGAGGCTGCGCCGTAGAGACGTAGTTGATAGATCATCCAGCCTTGAATTACCCTTTTTACGTAGTGCCTGGTTTCACCAATGGGGATATTTTCAATGAAGGTTAGAGGGTCTTCTTTTTGGCGATCTTTCCACCATCTATCGGCTCTGGTTGGTCCTGCATTGTAGGCTGTAAGTGCAAGTATGAGATCACCGTTATAACGTTTTAACATCCGTTTGATATAAGCCTGCCCTACGGCTAAATTATAGGATGGCATTTTTAAGCGGAATGAGTTGGAAGGTAGCAGGCCAGAATCTTTTGCCTCTTGCCTAGCTGTTGCTGGTAGAAGTTGCAACAGGCCATGGGCATCAGCACTTGATCTTGCCCGGTAGAAAAACAGGCTTTCTTGCCTTGCCATACCCCATATTAAAGAGGGGTCCACCTGCCAGCCAATATAAGGTTGCCAGTTTGGTACAGGAAACAGCCCATCCCAATATTTAAGTCCTTTATTTTGTAGCACCCTGGCACTTTTTATAATGTGGTTGGGGGCGTTGAAATATTGTGCAAGACATAGCTGATGGGTTATGTCTAGCCCATGTATTTTGGTGAAACGTTTTATTTCAGGGCCAATATAATAGTTTCGCCCTGCATCGCTAAACATACGAAACGTCTTCATATCGTTGCGATATTTAGGGTTGTTTAAAGTGTGGCAAGATATCTCTTTATCTTTTGGTAGCTTAGGTATGAAGCCAATACTATCTTCCATTGCGAGAAGGCCATAAAAACTTTCTGGATAGGCTATAGCTTTTTTAAACCATTTTTCTCGTTCTTGTTTATTTGGTGCGGTTTTGGCTGCCCAGTATGCACCCTGACTTCGGCGGTTTGCGCTTTTTCCCTCTAGGGCAAGCTGCATAAAGTATTGCCGTGACTGTTTTTTAAGGCCACTTAAATGAGCATACCAAGCTCCTAACCATAGAGAGTCTTCCAGCTTACCGCCCATCTCTTTTATATTAGGTTCCAGGAGCTTTACCGCAGTTTTTGTCTCTTTAAAAAGGGCAAAAAGTCTGGCGAGACGATAACGTTGGTTCTGCCTGCCTCGTTGGGTTAGATATGTCCCCTCTACACCCATTAGAAGCTCTTTGGCTTTTTCACGATAACCATGACGGCGTAACCCGTTAATACGGCTTAGCCATAACTCTGGTGATTTGGCATCTTTTTCTGATAGCTTTTTTAAATAATAGTTAAATTTAACCTGCGAGTGCTTAGCTGCTTCTAAAGCAAGAAGATAGGTTCTTTTTTCCTTAGGAAGCCATTTTAAAACTTCAGCCATAGCTTTTTTATTTTTACGGTTTAAAAAATATCGTGCACGTTTTTCGTGTTCAGCAGCGGTCATTTTTTTAAGGTTACCGCTAGTTTTTTGCATAATAGTACGAGGAAACTGTACCCCTTGGGTATAGAGCGTACGCCAGATAGCGCGGGCCTCTTTATGGCGTTTTCCATCTAGAAGAAGCTGTAAATAGCGCAGCTTAGCTACTTTAGTAACTGGAGTTTTTTTGTCATACCATGCAAGTGCTGCACTGTTTGTACTTTTTTTTGTAATGCGAACCTCTAAAAAATTACGGATACCAGAAGCTCGCGGATGGTTAGGCCAGCGGTTTATAAAGTTTTTCAACCGCTTAATAGATGCATTATATTTGGGGTGATAGAGAAGTTCTAACTCTAGATAAGATGCTAGACGATCGTTGTTGGGCCAGAGAGAGCGGTCCATTAATGGTGATATGTTGTGGTTTTTGTCTAACATAGAGAACATAGCTTTAAACTTTGCGCCATCATCCGTAATAGCCTTGGCCAACTGTGGGGTAAACCCAAGGCTAAAGACAAAGAAAAAAATGATGATACGTTGGAACATAGTTTAATAACCTAGTTTTATAACTTAAATGTGGCGGTTGATAGTTATTAGCAAAGCTAATTGAAATTAAAAAAGCGCGTCGGCAAATTCAGTCGCATCAAAAGGTTTCAAATCATCAATACCTTCTCCTACTCCAATAAACTTAACTGGTAGGCCAAATTGTTCGCTTAAGCTGACTAAAACACCACCTTTGGCTGTGCCATCTAGTTTGGTAATTACCAAACCGGTAATTTTTAAATCGTCATGAAAATGTTTAACCTGACTAATGGCGTTTTGCCCCGTTGTGGCATCTAACACCATTAATACTTCGTGGGGTGAAGAGGGGTCTTGTTGACCCAAAACCCTTTTAATTTTTTTAAGCTCTTCCATTAAATGGGTCTTTGTGTGTAATCGGCCTGCTGTATCAGCCAGCAGGATATCCATACCACGAGCTTTTGCAGCTCCATGGGCATCAAATATTACAGAAGCACTGTCAGCTTTTTCGCCTTGGGCAATAACCGGACAGTTGGTACGTTTACCCCACTCTTGTATCTGCTCGACAGCAGCAGCACGAAAGGTATCACCTGCTGCTAAAATAACTTTTTTGCCTTGGGTGGAATAATGGTTGGCCATTTTACCTATGGTAGTAGTTTTACCTACCCCATTTACACCTACCACTAAAATGACCTTGGGTGGTGTAATTTTTGGTTCTTCAGAGGTGTTAATAGCCAATAGACGGTCTCTAATTACCTCTTTTAATACATCTCTGAACGCCTCTGCTTCATTTCCTTTAACATTGCGGAACCGCTCACGGGTCTCTTCAATTATTGACATAGAGGTGTCAAGGCCAAAGTCGGAGGTGATCATTAAATCTTCCAACTCTTCTAATAGAGCATCATCAACCGTACGGCCTGGTATAATGGCATCCAGCCCTTTGGTAAATTTGGCTCTGGTTTTACTTAATCCTGTCTTTAGCTGTTTGAAAAACGACATTTATTACTTCCTATTTAAACGATATAGTTGTGGGAAAATATTTATACTATACCATTCGCTATGTTTTGATTGAGTGTTTATACCCGGATGTTACATTAAAATTGGCTAGGTGTTAAAAAGGTCAGCAAAGTTGTTGTATGCCTTGTTTTTATGGGGTTGTTAACACCATTATAGCCTTTCATTATGTAGCAAACGAGTTGTGTCAGTTCACTTGGAGTCGTTAACTTTAACATGACCACCCCTAAACTTTCAATAATCATTCCTGTCTTAAACGAAGCAGCTAGTTTACCGACTTTAATTCAGCAGCTTCAACAACAGACAGATTGCCAACTGGAAATTATAGTTGTTGACGGCGGCTCTCAAGATCAAACCCAAAGTGTTGTCAAAAATTTGGGTGTGGTTTTTGTCACATCAAAGCCTGGTAGGGGTGTACAGATGAACACAGGAGCAAGAGTAGCTAAAGCCCCTATGTTGCTGTTTCTCCATGCTGATTCAACACTGACAAATTCTGAATTATTAAAAAATGCCATCACTACCTGGAATAAAAATAGGCAAACCTTGGGCCATGATCGCATCGGTGGTCATTTTAGTCTGAAATTTACCCAGCAACCTGCTAATCGTAAATGGGTTTTTAAATTTTATGAGGCAAAAACATCTCTTAATCGCTCTATGTGCACCAATGGAGATCAGGGGTTTTTGTTAAAGCGCGAATTTTTTTGGCAGCTTGGTGGGTTTTCCCAAGAGTTACCATTTTTAGAAGATCAAATATTAGCTAGTCAGATATATGATAAAGGGGTATGGATAACTCTACCTGGATCATTAACCACCTCTGCTCGCCGTTTTAAACAAGAGGGTCTGGGGCGACGTATGATATTAAACGCTATTATAATGGCTTTTCATTATACTGGTTTTAAGCAGTTTTTTGCTCGTGCTCCAGAGGTTTATCGTCAGCAGGACACAGCAAAGCCGTTGCAAATAACCCCTTTTTTTAACCTTATAAAAACTCTTAACTCTGAAGCTGGCTGGCAGGTAAGTTTTAAACGTTGGCGTTATATAGGTGGTTTTGTCCGTGAGGCAGCCTGGCAGATATTTTTTGTTTTAGATGTTATTGCTGCACAACTTTTTAACTGGCAAAAAAAACCATTTGTCGCCTTACACGACAAGGTATTTAAACCATTAACAAATTTTTTACTATTTGATGTTTTAACTGCCATTTTAACGTGGATTTGGTTTACATTAACGGGGTACTATTTTGCTATTAGTGAAGCTAACTTTAAACGGACCAGTTAATGAGCCAGACCACAAAAGATAATTTATATATAGAATATTTAGCTTGGCAGCAACGAAGGCTAAAAGACGCTATTGTATATTTTAAAAACAGCAATCAAGATCAATTTGGTCTGTTACGTGACCTTTTTCTTTACAACTGGTTGCAACGTGAAGTTAAGCCCCCCCATAAAAAAGCGGTTTTAGCTCTTGCTTTTCCTAAGCTATCAGAAGAGTTGACAAATTTAATGTTAACTACTTGGGATAATTCAAAATATCTACAGGGGCTTATCGCCTATTGGCATTCACAAAAAAGTAGTTTGCAACGCAAAGAGAGTATAGAAAATCTCTTGGCTAAACATGGTGGTGATATCTCTTTAGCGGTAGACGATATTTTGGCCACTTGGCAAAAGTTGGCTCTTTTTAAGCAACCCCATAAAGAGGCTTTTCGTGAAATTTTAGAGAAACAAAAAAAACGTGGGGCAGAGGTAGGGGGTGATATTGATAAAGAGAGAGCTGCAATTATAGATAGATTGCCAGACAGCTTTAATTGGGATTCTGAATTTCAAAAAGTTGGTATTATTCCTCACATGGGCTGCGCTAAAAATTGTCGTCACTGTATGTTTGTCTGGCGGCAACCCATTAAAAACAAGGTTGATGCTAAACTACTGTTTAAGCCGATAAACAGTGCTACTAAATCTGTACTTTTTACAGGGGGAGACCTTGATAGGCATATGCCAGAGTTTTATCGGGCTATTGCTTCTATGGAAACAGTTTCGGTATTTGCAATTTTATTAAATGGAGCTTTTGCAACAACACTTAGTGAGACAGAGGCACGTTTTTTAGAAATTAATAAGGCACTTGAAAAACGAAAGAAAAATTTTCAACTTGCCAAGGTTATTTTGCAAATTAGTTTTGATGAGTACCACCAGGAGATTTTAAGCGATGAAAAAGGTGAATTAAAAGAGCGGATTTCCGTAGTTAATATTGCTAATATAGTAACTACATCTCTTAAATATCCGCAAATTCAGTTGGTGTTGTTACATAAACAAAATCGGCTAAATTTCTCTGAAAACCTCATTAAAGTAGGGTTGTTTGATCGCCTTAATAAAACTCTTACAGCTATGGGGTATCCTGTTGTTAACATAGATTGGCATACATCACCTCGTAAAAAGGCTGACCCTGCCAACCCAACCCATAAAGGGGGGGTTATTAGAGACGTTATATTTAGCCTGCAAGGTTTTTCTGATCAGCCTATCCATATGATGAGCTCCACCATAGACGCATATGGCAGGGCGGCACTTTTAGACCCAAGTGAATATATTAATGAACGAGATTATCTAGACTATATTTTAGCAAACGGCCCGCCAGATAGTGAGCAGTTTGATATAGACCCCATGGTTTGGTATGACGGTTCTGTGACGCTTTTCTCTGCTGCTCATGTTTGGGTTGGTAATATAATTGAGGAGGAGGGGGTGTTTGCTCGTTATAAAAAAGATCCTCTTCTTCACGCTTTACGACAGTTTGATAAAAGCTTGCTTGGGTACTATGCAGAAGCTGATAACGATTTAGAAACATTGATAAAAAGCGCAACTGGCCCACACCACCTCTTTCATCTTTTAACCCAGTCTGCTGCAATGCGTTTACACATGACTAAACGTTTGGTTGAGAACAGAAATTTATAACATTATTAGGCTCGGCACAAAATTTGCGGTTGCGATGATTGTTGGGATTAACTCTCAATAACCATTTTGCAGATAAATTTGTGACAGGAGCTTAGAAATGTGGGAACATTCCGATTTAACTCAACTAAAGCTGGATCTCTTAAAGGGAATGCCACGGGTATATAACAAACTGGTTGTGCGTTTAAACCGTGAGGGTTTAGTTGAAGCAGATATTCATGATGCCAAAAAACGTAAACAGTTAGATGGAATTCTAGACTACTATTATCGCAAATTCATGCCCGCATAGAAATTGAGTAACTCTTAATGACTGGAACAGATAGCCGCGTTAACCGCAAACTGCTTTTGGAGTACGACCAAAAGAAAAAATTGTATGACGATTTTTTGGTTATGATCTTGCGTTTTTTAGGTGAGTTCATTAAAGAGAACTCCCTTGGGGTTTTCTCTTTTGAAGGCGAGGTTATGAGTTCTCAGGAGCTTGAAACTAGATTAAAAGCTGGTTTGGTGGCTTCGAATATTGAAGATATAAAAGATTTTGTAGAGATTGAAATTCTTACATATTTTGAGGATAATGTTAGTGATGTAGCTAATGTTTTAAATGCTGAATTTAAAATATTAGAAGAATCAATTAACCAAGAAAAAGGGTTAGATCCTCAACGTTTTGGCTATCAAGCACCCTCATATTTAATCCGCATGATGGACAGCCGTTTGGAGTGGATTGAATATCGCTGTTTTACAGATTGTAAGGCTAAGGTTAAGATATCATCGCTGTTGCAAAATACCTGGGAAAAAATTCAAAACAGGCTGAATTTTGATGAATCATCAGTGCCTTACCTCCAGCAAAGACCAACACAGCGTATTGTTGGACTTTTTGAGCTTGCCGACCGTGAGTTAAACCAGCTTAAAAACTCTCTACCCAAAATTAAAGATCAAACTAAAGATATAGATTTAGATATAGATTTAGTTGATACATTTATAGCTCCTTCACCTGTTTCTGCCCCTAAACAAGAGGAGCCAGAAAAGAGCAAGCTTGAGGTTCCTTACGAAATACCAAAAGCGGTTAAAGTTGCTAAGAAGGGTGGTTTAGAAATATCTCCAAGAAACAGCCTTAGTGATATGGAAAAAGCCAAGCCAGAGATGGTTTTAACTTCTGAATCTGTAGGCAAGTTGATTCTTGATGATCCTGATGTACGTGGGGTTGATAGGTTGATATCCGATGGATTTTCTACTCGTTTGAAGTTTGATTCTCTATTTTTAGAAAATCTTTGTGAGGTAGCAAACAGTTTTCATATTCCCAGTAAAAATGTCTTGTTGAAATATATCACTCAACAAGAACAATTAATATTTAAACATACAGAAGAACTTATTAATAAACCAGCGGGGGATGCTCCTTTTACCATTCCGCGGGGTATATCTATTTTAATGGCTTTCCACGTTTTAGCAAACGATGGTGAAGATAGAGAGGTGGTTGAAAAAATTGCCGAAATTATTCAATCAATTAACGATGCTTACCTTTAGAGAACAGATATTTATGCCATGACTAATACCAAGGCGACTGTTGGCATTTTTAAAGAACCAAGATCTCATTATCTTGAATTTATAGATATTTTCAAGTCACTTGTGCATGTGTTAATTGCACGAGAGGGTAAAATAGGCTTGGTTGAGGTGAGCGGACATCTGAAATCGGTTGAAGATATGGGTAAAGCGGTAGCTGTTCTGCCTGACGGAACCTACCCGATTATGTCTGATATTCATAATTCCATGGCACTGCGTGTGGTGACATTTTATGAAAAAGATGTAGCCCCTGTGTTAAAAAAATTAACCAACTCGTTTGGGGTTGTAGAGGTAAATATACAAGAGAAAGACGACCCAGAGGTGTTTGGTTATCAGGGATCTTCATTAATATTAAAACTAGGTGAAGACCGTCTTAAATTAGATGAATATCAACGTTTTGCTGATTTACAAATAGAGGTGCAGGTATTTTCTCTATTTCAAGATACCTGGTCTAAAATTGCTAGTCATATTGGCTACCCAGAGGATAAATTTCCCAAAGAACAACTACGCGAGTATAACCAACTTGCCTATATGGTAGAGCTGGCAGATTCTGAGCTTAACAACATTAAAAAATCGATATTTACCTACGATTGGAGCGAAGATAATACAGCTGCACCTGATAAAAAGAAGCCTGCCACAAAACAAAAGGGCAACAAAAAGGGAGTAGCAGGAGAGGCTAAAGAGACAAATAAAGACAGTACATCTCAATCTGGACCTCTTATTCCTCAAATCAACCTGCCACCTACTAATAAAATAGATAAAATTAAATTGGCAAAAGTAGGGGACTCTCTAAATTCTGAGACCATAGATAATTTAATTTTGGCTAATGATTTAGTACGAAATTTTGATAAGCTGATTTCAGATACGTATAATACGAGGTTGATGTATCAAGGCAAAAACTTAGAGCCATTACTTTCGGCATTAATAGAGCTTGATATCTTTAAAACAATTGCAGATATAGAGGCCGAACTATTTAAAAAACGCCACTCTATTTTATCCTTAGGGATACAGATTTATGGCCCACCAAAAGATAAAAATTATGAACATATACCAAAAGGTATTTCACTGTTTTTGCTAGCATATTATACAATTTCAGATTCAAGAGATATAAAGCTGGTAAGAAAGTTTTTAGATAAATATTCTTTTGATCAAGAGTTGATCAATAAAAAAAGTGTTTTGTGGTAGAAAAAAAAGCTTTTAACTATCATGTGACAAGTGAGATTTTCTCCCTTATAGGTTTGGGCAAAGCCCAAGGTTTTGCTTTTAAGACTTTATTATAAAAAAGCGAGGGGGTTTAGGAAACTGCAAACCCTTCAAAGGATATACCATAAATATCAAGAGTATAAGAAGATATAAAGCAACCAAAAAAAAATAAACTAACAGCAAAAACCTGTAGGAGCGAGCTTGCTCGCGAATTTAAAGGCTACCCAAATAAAACAAAACCCAAACAGATAAAAGATAACAAATGACCAAATTCAAAAAACTATAGTAGATACAAAAAAACTGTACTTAAAAAAAGCATGTCATATCCGCGCAAGCGCAAATCTAAGGCGACATTGTTGAATTTACAGCATTTCCCCCTACACTGTAATAATGCCGACTTGGATTAGAATTTCTTTTTTCAGATAAAAATCACAATATAAAATTACCGCCCATAACCAGCACACCAACCACCACTCTTAACACCCCCGTCATATCCAACTGCCAACCCGCTATTGTTTAACAAATAACTAACATCTACCCCATCCGCCACAACATAGGCCACAATTCTAAAATATTTCCCCCGACCAACTTCTTTAAGAGTAATTCTTCCAGCCCTATCCAACAACTGCCCAAGCATAACTTTTGCCTGTTTAGCCAACTTAATTTCTGCCAAACATTCACCTCTAATTTCTGGAGTATCAATTCCACGAATCCGCACAGAAATGTTTTGCCCAATCAACGGGTGAACTCCAGGTAAATTAAACCGCACAGTATCGCCATCATAGTTACCAAGGTATACGACACCCTCTATATCTCCATAGCTTTTCTTATCTCCAAAAGCAGGCCCTAAAAGAGCAAATAAAATAAAAAGTCCAACAAGAAAAATATATTTAGGGTGCATAGGACAGTACTACACATAGTGTAGATAGATTAAGAGATAGGGGGTAGTTTTGGGAAAAACAACTAAATAGAAAACTCATTGTCACTAAAAGCCGAAATAGCAAAATACGGCCTACACCAGTTTGGCATATCCGGCTCTGCCTCTTGTAGAGAAAAAAAGTAGACCAAACCTGATTCCAACACCAATTTATGTAATTTTAATTTAGCAAATGTAAATTAATACATAAGAAATAAAAATTGCATTATAAAACCGTAGACAAATAAATGGATAAGGGCCGTGAGTGTAGAAAAATAACCACCTTATTTGTGTTTACCATTTAATATCAAGGTGTTGTAAAAACCCAAAACGTCCATTTTGAACGGTTTGGCCTACTTGAATATGGAACTATAAGAGGCTATTTTCCCAGCAAACTAACTGGTGGATTATTTTCGCACGTATAAAAACAGGAAAGATAAAAAAAAATCCCTAATTTTTTGGTGTACGAACGGGTTTTGTTGTAACCTTCAGATATGCCATGACTGCTCCTTCTCGTTTAAGGACGTTTTGGTTAGGCATAGTGGGTGTTCCACCACTCACTATGCTGCTACCCATCATTTATATCTTATTCCAGGTCCATTAAGCAAAGAAAAAACAAAAAAAGTATCGCAAAGCTTAACCTGTATCATTTAAACCTGCTAGACATAATCAAAGATTGATCCTTATTGTAAAAATATCCAAAAATACCAACAATTTTAAGCACTATTTTTAATTTTAACTCTGTAACAATAAAAAAAATTATTCTAGGTATTGATAATAGTAGTTATAGCTTCTTTTATTTTATTTGACGGTAAATATACGATTGCTAAAGATCCAAAGGATAGAAGTGTGATAGCCTTCAACAAAATTAACTCATTATCAAGAAAACCTGATACAAAGTATGTGAAGCATCTTGAGGGCTATTTTCCTGGTACTATAATCAGTATTAAATTTTCCCTTAGTGAAACTCAAATTGAAGGGAAGGAGCTATGACTACTCAAACAGAACCAATTACACTTGATTTTTCAAAACAAGGCGGACCAGTTTTTGTTGGAAGAGCACAAGGTGAAAAAGCTAGACAAAACTTCAGGCTCGATATCTTGGATGATTCTGAAGATATCATAAAGGTTGTCATCCCTGAGGGGACATACTCTGTGAATAGCTCCTTTTTTCTAGGTCTTTTTACAAAAAGTGTTTTAAAGACTGGAAGCAAGAAAAAGTTTCTTGCTAAATTTAATTTTGTTTGTGAAAGTTTCCTCTTGGAGACTATTGATACATACATTGATAGAGCTTTAAGAGAAAAAAGTGATCTCTTCTAAAAAGATCATGTAATGGAGTATTTAATAAGAATTATTAGTGAAAACCCTGAATATGCTGTACTTTTTTCAGCTTTACTAGCTGTTATTAGTATACTTATGCATTCGGCTAGATTTATTTTTTCTAGAACTGATAGAGGAATTGATCGTAAGATTTCAGTTGATGAATTTTGGTTTCTGGATATTCTTTTACATCCCTGTATCACACCGCTAAATGATTTTTTCTCAAAAAGAAGGGAAGCTGTTTCTACTTTATCTATAGAACTCATAGATAAATCTCCTACAGATCAAATAATAGCTGTGCAATCTTACCTTAAAGATTTCAATAAGGACTGTGTTGTAGAGCAAGTCCCAGGATTTCAAAGTTTTAATTTAATTGATCTAGAAGTACTGCCAAAAATAGAAATGGAACTCGAAAAGCTTTCTGATTCAATCAATAAATCTAGTAGTGAAGTAGTTGATGTCGATTTTATTATGATTAAAAGTGTCACTGCATCCCAGCTTAAAAATCTTTCAACATGCCATGTAGAAATTTTACGTATTCTATATGAAAAACATTCAGCAATTGCTAAAATTTAATAGAAAGAAGATCTGTTAAACCTGATGAGGGTATTTAGACATAAATAATTTGATCAAGGGACAGTTTTATAGAATCTATAATAGTAGAGAGGTCAGGGGGCAATATATTAGTAGTTCGCAAAATTCTACAACAATATCATGGGCCTATAATCTACCTTCTAATCATGATTTGGGGATGGTATATAGTGGAACTAAGTTAAAGGTGTATTAAGTTATGTTTATTTCAGGTTTTGCTTATTGATTCTTGGATTTTAGATTGCCACATCTGTTGGTAATTATTTTCTAAATCAGCAACAAACCCTGCTATATCACAAAGTGGGGAGTTTTTAACAGAACTATGTAGAGATAGGCGTTGTTCTGTATTTCTAACACCTTTTTTTGCTAAATTTACAGCAATGTTTAAATATTGTTCTTTAGTTGTTGCAACCCATTCACTTTTACCAATTACTGTTAATAGGCTTACTCCTTGTCTTTCAATCATTCTACTGCCTGATAGGGTAACAACCGGAACGCCCATCCATAAAGCATCAGCTGTTGTTATTCCTCCTGTACGTGGAAAAGGATCAAGAGCAACATCTATTAGGCCATACTCTTCCATATAGTTAGATGATGCTGGTTTTAAAATTAGGCGGTCTTTTTGTATTCCACATTTTAAAAAAAGCTCATAAATATTGGTTTTAGTAAAAGGGTTAACTAGTTGGCTCGATTTAAGAAAAAGCTTTGAATTAGGGACTTCAGATAAAATCTGGCTCCAAAGCATGGCAACAGATTCATTTATTTTAGATATATGGTTAAAAGAGCCAAAGACGACATTTTTGTTAGATATCCGATCATTCTGCAATATTTCTGGCTTGTAGCTTGGCTGATATGATACCCAACATTTGGGTTGATGGATAATAGTTTCAACAGCTTGTTCTGGGGTATCTTCAGGAGTTAAAACAGGGTCTGTAATCCAATAATCCATAGATTGCAACCCAGTGGTAGTACAATAACCTAAATATGTAGCTTGAATTGGTGCGGGTTTATAGGTAAAAACCTTCAGCCTATTACCATTTGTGTGACCAGTTAAGTCAATAATAATATCTATTCCATCATCATAAATTTGTTTTGCCATCTGTTTATCATTCAAGCTTACAGTATCGCGCCAAACATCTGCATAAGACTTAATTTGAGTTGTTACTGTATCGGGACTGATAACGTTAGAATAACAATATACCTTAATTTTATTACGGTTATGGGTTTGAATAATACCAGAAATAAAGTTGCTTACAGGATGTCTTATAAAGTCTGGTGATACATAGCCAACTTTTAATATGTCATTTGTTTTTTTGTTAATAATATGTTTGTAGCTATTTTTCTCTCCTAAATACCCATGTAGTTTATCAAATTGTTTGTGATATTCTAATGTCTGCTGGTGAGTGTAGAGAACAAAATAACTAAGTACATATAGAAACCTGCTGTAAATTTTTTCACAATCTGGTTTTAATAAAATAGCTTTTTGTATATTGGCTACCCCTTCGTGAGGTCTGCCTTGCTCTTGTAGTACATTGCCAAGGTTAGAATAAGCGTCAGAAAGTTCAGGGTTTATTATTATTGCTTTTTGATAACTCACTATTGCTTCATCATGTTTGGCTTGTTCTTGTAGAGCATAACCAAGATTAGAGTAAGCTTGGGCAAAGTCTGGTTTTATGGATATTGCTTTTTGGTAGTTGGTAACGGCTTTATCAAGTTTGCCTTGCAACTGTAAGACAATACCAAGGTTAGAATAAGCATCTACATAATCTGGTCTATATGATATTGCTTTTTGAAGAATTATAATTGCTTCATCCAGTTTTCCCTGTTTATGCAGGGCAATACCAAGATTGGATAGAGCTTCTACATAGTCAGGTCTAACAGATAATGCTTTTTGGTAACTGGCAATAGCTTCATCCAGTTGGTTTTGTTCTAAAAGGGCATTACCAAGATTAAAATAAGCTTCTACATTATCGGGTTTAATTAATATTGCTTTTTTATAGTTTGAAATTGCTTCTTCAAGTTTGCCTTGGGTTTGCAAAGCTAAACCCATGTTAGAAAAAGCTACTGTACTTTCATGGTCTATTTCTAAATTCTTTTTATACCAAAAAATAGCTTCATCTAGTTGTCCCGATTGGTGATATAAAATTCCTTTTTGCAACGTTTCTTGAGCTTCTGCAAGGTTAAAATTGGTGGTTGGTATTTGTTGCTGCACATTTTTTTTAGAAAGCTTTTTTTGCTGCCGCCTTTCTTCTGAGTTCATTATTAAAGTATGCCCTTAAAAAAATTCAACACCGCTAAATTTTATCAACTATAAAAAATAATTGGCTTGTTGCCCAACCAGAGTACTAACCTATCATCAACTTAATACCAACCAATAGCAGGAAAACACCGAAGCTTTTTCTTAGTTTGGCTGGGGGTAGGGTGTGTGCTAGCTTTACACCTATTGGGGTGGTAATTAGTGTGCCAATTATTATACCAAAAAAAGCCTCTGGCAGTATATAACCCCAACTGCCTGTTGGTAAATCTGGCTTGTTCCATCCTGCATTAATAAAACCAGCTGCACCAGATATTGCTAAAAATATCCCGATAGCTGATGAACTGCCAACAGCAACGCGAATTGGTATGTGAGATATAAGTGTTAAGGCAGGTACAGACAAAGAGCCACCACCTATGCCAAATAGAGAGCTTAATGCACCAATAATTAAACTAATAATTGTTGATGATAATCTTTGCAGACGGATAGGCTTGTTATCTTGTTTTTTATCTTCACCGCTTTTGATCATCTTTATTGCCACTGTTAGCAAAAAAATACCAAACAGTAACTGTAATAACTCGCCTTCTAAACGGACCGCTATTTGCGCGCCAAGCCAAGCTCCACACAGAACCCCAGGGGTGTAATAACCAACAGCAAGCCAATTAATGCTTTTACGTCGTTGCTGTTTGAAGGTTGCCATTAAATTGGTAATTATTATGGTGGCAAGGGAGGTTCCAACCGCCATTTGCATTATATGTGTGGTTGGTAGCTCTGTTAAATGAAACAAAAGCAGCAGGGCCGGGACAATTATAACCCCACCTCCAACCCCAAATAGGCCAGCAATAATACCAGCCCCAAGGCCAGTTATTATAGAAGCTACCAACAATAGAGAGATAAAATTTATCTCTTGTAGTTGTTCCATAACCTCAACCACCTATACTGTTAACAATATAGTCGGGTTTAATAGCCCACTTTTGGCAGGTTGTCTCAATAGTATTTGCCTCTAGCCCATGGATACCAGATAAGGTTAAACAGGTGGAAAAACCCATTGCAGCACCCCCTAAAATATCTGTGGTTAGAGAGTCTCCCACCATTAAAATTTTATTGGGCGCAATGTGGGGGTACTTCTCTAAGGCTAATTGGTAAACAGGAGCAAATGGTTTACCAATACCAATGCTTGAGCAGTTATATTTTTTGTTTAACTCATAAGCTGTAAAGCCAGCAACCACTACAGATTCTGTATCATTTGCTTGCACAATTATATCGGGGTTTGCCACTAACATTGGTAGTGGTCTGTTTTTGAGTTCAGCCTCTACAACCTCTTGTTGTGTCTGCCCGTAATAGTCCCTATTGCTACATATTAATATATATGCAGGTTGTTTATCTGTTTTTAAGGGAGAATCAGGCGGGTTTAGCAGTAGTCGGGAAGGATCTTCTCCATAATAATCTGCACTTTGTCTTGTGCCTATTAATAGGTAAGGTAGGCCGCTATATGGCGAGCTTCTTAAATAAGGTTTAATTGCCATTCCTGAGGTAACTATCTGTTCAGGTTTGATAGCAAAACCTAATTTATTTAACTTTTGCCAAACGCTTTTTGGTTTTTCTGAAGCGTTGTTTGAAACTACTAAAAAATTAATACCATGTTGTATACAGCTGTCAATTGTAGCAACTGCTCCATCAATAGAGGCTGCGCCTCGGTTTAATACCCCATAGGCATCAAAAAGTATAAGGTCAAATTTATCCATTAGGTGGGTAAACTCGACACGCTCCATAGCTCCTGAATTTAATTTTTTATCCAAGTTAATATTTTCACTACAGAGTTGATCTCTATAACGTTTAACATTGTAAGTTAGCACTGATTTATCAGTTATTTTGGGCTTTTTATCAATTGCTACATTTTTTTTCATTTTATTTTGCCAAAAAAAATATTAAAAATATCAGTCAGTAAGAAAGAATGGCTGTAATTTTTTAAATAACTGTGTATACTTCGATTAAATTTTTTTTTAGTATACAAATAGATTCAAAACCTTTATGTCGTCATTAAGTCAGCTTTCTTCAGTGTAGAGTCAGCAATTAGTGGTGCATGGTGACAATTGCTGAATCTAACTTCAACTGAAAATTGTTATCCTTAATACAGTTGATCACTATCTTTTGCCTTTTAGGGGCCACATATGAGTTTTTCTGATACACGTTTACGGGTTTTTCATGCTGTAGCCAAGCATCTCTCTTTTACCAGAGCTGCTGAAGAGTTATACCTTACTCAGCCAGCAGTTACATTTCAAATACGTCAACTAGAAGAGCATTTTGACACACGGTTGTTTGACAGACACCACAACCGTATCACCATGACCGAAGCTGGTTTGATGGTGTTCAACTATACCGAACGTATACTAGAGCTATACCGCGAGACAGACAAGGCCATCAATGAGATGACTGGTATGACCCGTGGCATCGTAAAATTGGGAGCCTCCACCACAATTGGTGAGTATATTCTACCAGTTATACTAAGTAGTTACCATGAACAGTTTCCTAATGTGCGAGTACGAATGACAGTGGATAATACCCGGCTAATTGTGCGCAAGCTAGAGGATGCCACTATAGATTTAGGTATGGTAGAGGGGCCAGTACAAAATAAAAATATTCACATTGTCCCCTGTATAGAAGATGAGTTGATTGTTGCGCTTCCTCCTAATCATCCACTTTCACATATGACCGACATATCACTTTCTAAACTAAAAGAATATCCCTTTGTATCCCGCGAGGAGGGGTCTGGTACTCGTCAGGTAATAGCAGAACACCTTAAGAAAAACGGTGTTAACTATGATGACCTTGATATGGTTTTAGAGTTAGGTACTACAGAGTCTGTAAAGGCAGCTATTGAAGGTAATGTTGGGTTTAGTATTGTATCAAGTGTATCTATACGTAAGGAGTTACGCTTAAAAAGCCTTAGTGCCCACCGTATAAAGGGTGTATCCATGAAGCGGATGCTTAACTTTGTTTTCCAAAAGCAGAAGTTCCGCTCTAAAGCCGTAGAAGAGATGCTAAATTTTGCCAAGACTCAGTGTAGCGAAATGGTTGTTGAGTTCTAAGTGCTGCTAAAAAAACAGACGTTCTACAACCAATATTAAGTCTTTCCCGCGGGGGAGGGAATCCAGAGAGTTCTACGTTGCTGCCATAGATTTCCGCCTACGCGAGAATAACGATGGTTTCTTACTGAGTACAGTTTTTAAGTGAAGCCATTATATCATAAAGGCTCGCAAGAAAGCTTGCTCCTACAGTTCGTATCGACAATAGTAGGTTAAGTCGTCCAGAGGGAGTTGCCGGATTTTTTGCTTAAAATTTGTAAAAACTCCTGGTGGCTTTTCTCATCTTCACTGTTAGTAGGCCAAGTACGTTTGGGAAAAACAAGAGGTTCTAGTTGTTTTCGTGATTTATTAATTTCACTATTTTGTTTGTCTGTATCACTGTTAGTTGTGGCTGTAGTTAGGCCAAAATCAAGGTTAAACTGATTTCCACCCATCAATTCAATATAGACTTCCGCTAACAATTCAGAGTCCAACAACGCCCCATGAAATGTGCGGTTGGAGTTGTCTATTTTATAACGACGGCAAAGGGCATCGAGGCTGGCTGGTGAGCCTGGGTATTTTTTTCTTGCCATAGATAAGGTATCTATGGCCCTATCGCTTTTGATGCTGGGCAGGTTTTGTCGGTTGAGTTCCATATTTAAAAAGCCCATATCAAAACTGGCGTTATGGATCACTAGTTTATCATTTTTTATAAAATCTAAAAAATCTTGGGCAATATCTGCAAAGCGGGGTGAATCTGCAACTTGTTCGTTTGTAATGCCGTGGACTTTTGTTGCCTCACGGGGGATCTCTCTATCGGGGTTGAGATACCACTGGCGTTGATCTCCCTTACGATAGTTAACAAGCTCTATACAGCCGATTTCAACAATACGATGGTCATCGTTAGGGGATATACCAGTTGTCTCTGTATCTAAAATTATTAGACGTTCCATAACAAACTCTTAAGGTTAATTGCACTTAGCAAAAAACGATTCAAACTCTTCTTCTTTAAATACTGGATCAACTGAGCTGTTCCAACGATTTTGATAGGCATCTATCAGGCGGTCAGCTGGTGAAATGCCACTTTTGGCTATTTGAAAAAGGCTTTTTAAATAAATTGTTTCATTACAGCCTTCTCCATTACGACAATCTAGAGCAGCAAGGCCAGCTTGCGACCATTTAAGAATGTTTAAGGCTAGTTGTTGCAGGGTTTTACCGTCAGGGGTTTTAGTTTTAAGCCCGAAACGTGGAACCTCTGCTACAATTCTCATTCTATCTTCAATGCTCCAATCAGCCACAAGATCCCAAGCTGCTTGGCTAGATTCGTTGTTGTAAAGCAGACCTTTCCATAAAGCTGGTAAGGCGCAAATAGATTGTGAATTACCAGCATCAGCACCCCTTGTCTCCAAGTACTGTTTTAAACGAACATCAGGGAAAAGAGTTGATAGATGTATTTCCCAATCTTCTATTGTGGGATAATAGCCAGGTTGTTCTGGTAGATTTCCTGCTAAAAATTCACGAAATGGAACTCCTCCACCGTCGACATAGTCACCATTTTGGTAACGAAATAGCATAGGTACATCTAATGCGTAATCAATATATCTCTCAAAGCCGAAGTCATCTTCAAATACAAATGGCAAAAAGCCACAGCGGTCAGGGTCAGTAAATCGCCATATTTCAGCACGGAAAGATTGAAAACCGTTGAGTTTACCATCAAAAAATGGCGAGTTGGCAAACAGGGCAGTAGCCACGGGTTGAAGTGCTAGTAATAGGCGGAATTTTTTTACCATATCTGCCTCATCGGAATAATCCAAATTGGCTTGCACAGTTGCTGTGCGGGTCATCATATCCAAACTATGGCGACCTTTTTGTGGCAGATATTGGCGCATTATTTTATAACGACCTTTAGGCATCCAGGGTATTTCATCAAAACCCCATTTTGGTTGGGTTCCAATACCCAAAAAGGTGATGCCAAGCTGTTTACAAATGCCAGCTAATTGGTCGAGATGTTCATTTATTTCATTTTGGGTCTCATGGATAGTCGCCAATGGCGCGCCGGATAGCTCTAACTGGCCACCGGGTTCTAGAGTTACACCAGCAGCCCCTTTTTTAAGAGCAATGAGTTTGCCTTTCTCTTTTATTGGCTGCCAAGCATAAGTATCTGCCATACTCTGCAATATATTTTGTATGCCTTTGGGTGAATCGTGGGAGATAGGGGATAGGTTGGAGCGACAAAAGCCAAACTTTTCATGTTCGGTACCAATACGCCAGTCCCTTTTAGTCTTATAACCAGCTTCAAACCAGGATAGAAGATCGTTATATGCAATAGTTGGAGTGTTAGAATTTTTATTTTTATCGGGTGTCATGAGCAATCTGAGTTGGCAGGTATTAATAAAGTTCCGCTTAGGATAGCAGGTTTGTTGTTATAATATATCATTAAAAGAAATAAAAGCGACTTCTCTCTGCATATGATTTTATGATATATTCTTCTATCAATGTGAAGTTATGTAAAATATCCGGCTAATAAAGAGTAGGAAATAAATGTGAATAAGAGCGGATATCACTTAATCAAACAGATGTTTTATCATCTTTTAGAGGAGCCGGATAGTCCTGCTCGTCCAATATTCAATTTAGCCATGATGTTTGTGGTGGCTGCGTCCATTACAGCCATGGTTTTAGAGGTTGACCCTAACCTTACAGTTGAAGAGCTTGAATTTTTTGCTAAACTGGAAGATATATTCATTACAATATTTGTTACTGAATATGTTTTACGTCTTTGGGTCTGCTCTGATGTTGGTGTAATTTTTAAGTCTGAGCTTAAACGCTATAATCGTCGTAACCACAAACCTAAAAAAATTAGAGCTTTCTGGTATGCTGTCAGAAAATCTTTAGAACCCAAACTGGCTTGGATGGTCCAGCCCTTAGCCATTGTCGACCTGCTCGCTATTCTACCGGTATTTAGAATTTTCAGGCTGTTCCGTGTGCTTAGGGTTTTACGGGTTTTAAAGCTGTTTCGTTACTCTAGACGCTTGTCTTTCTTTGGCAGTATTGTCAAAGAGAGGTCTTACGAAATATTCTCCCTAATTACGGTTGCTATTGTTGTTTGGGGAATGGTCGCTGTAGCATTTTTTGTTGTCGAAAGAGGAGTAAACCCTAAAATAACCTCTATTTGGGAGGCTGTATATTGGTCTATTATCACCATTACAACTGTTGGTTATGGTGATATTACCCCAGCAACACCAACAGGCCAAACTATTGCTGTTGTTGGTACTCTGTTTGGTATGTGGGTGGTGGTCTTCATGACCTCAATTGTAGTATCCGCTCTTACAGAACGTCTCGTTAGTTTAACGGAGATTCGTATGGAAAGTCAGATTGATCGTTTTCAAAACCATGTCATTGTGGTTGGCCTTAATGCTTTAGGTCGTGAAGTTTGCAGAACATTAGCAGAGGAGAAAAAACCCTTTGTAGGAATAGATAGTGACGAAAGAAGGGTAGAACAAGCTAGAAAAGAGGGCTGGATAGCCCTTAAAGGCAGTGTAACAGAAGATGAAGATCTCTGGTTACGTGCAGGGTTACGAAGAGCACAAGGTGTCATAAGCTGCTTTGAGGCAGAGGTAGATAGTGTCTATATAATCCTATTAGTGCGAGATATAATGCCAGAGTGTTATATTGTTGCTTGTGGGGTTACTAGGGCCTCTGAAACTAGGCTTTTACGAGTTGGGGCCAACAAGGTTATATCTCCTGCTCAAATTGGCGGCACTCAAATGGCTAACATGGTGCTAAGACCTTCTGCTACCCAATTTTTTGAATTGGCTTTCAGGTCAGACAATGACGAGGTGGAGATGCAAGAGATGCAAATCCCCATTAACTCACAACTTGATGGCTGCAAATTAAATGAGCTATATACCAACAAAGAATTTGATGATGTAATAGTTATTGGTTATATGGATAGCGATTCTAAAAATATCTGTTTTAACCCCAAGGGTGATGTAAAGCTAAATGCTGGTGATGTTCTTATCTGTTTTGGGCAACTAGATGACTTAGCCCGTTTTGAAAATGCTTTAAAATAGAGCTAAACAAAAACAGTACCAACACCTTGGTCTGTGAAAACCTCTAACAATAATGCATGCTCAATACGTCCATCAATAATGTGTGCAGAGTTAACCCCATGGGCTTTGGCATTAACACAGGTCTGCACCTTGGGGATCATTCCACCCTCAATGGTGCTGTCTGCTATCATCTTTGGAACCTCATCTGGTTTTAGTTTGCTTATCAAACGACCGTTTTTATTTTTCACACCCAACACATCTGTAAGCAAAATTAATTTTTCTGCTTTCAGGGCAATAGCTATATGACCAGCTACTGAGTCTGCATTGATGTTGTAAGTTTCCCCATGCTGCCCAACCCCAACTGGAGCTATAACGGGAATAATGTCTGATGTGTTGAACATGCTCAAAAGCGTGGTATCAATTTTATCCACATCACCAACCCAACCCAAATCTATTATTTCTGGGGTTGATGTTTCTGGTCCAGAGCGAACATGTTTGCGTTTTTTTGCAATAATAGTTCGGCCATCTTTACCAGACATACCTGCTGCCTGACCACCATTTAAGTTTATTAAATTAACAATATCTTTGTTAACTTTACCAGCCAAGACCATCTCTACCACATTTACAGTTTCTTGGTCAGTTACTCTTAAACCATCAATAAAGTGAGGTTTTAGCCCCATCTGTTCCATTATTTTACCAATTTGCGGTCCACCGCCATGCACTACAACCGGGTTTATGCCTACTTGGCGTAACAGGATGATGTTTTGGGCAAAAGCGGTTTTAAGCTCTTCGTCAACCATTGCATTGCCACCATATTTTATCACGAAGGTTTTCCCTTCAAAACGACGCATATAGGGTAGGGCTTCAATGAGAATGCGGGCTTTTTCAACTCGTTTATTCATGGTCATAAAAAATTCTCTTTAATGTATAGTAGGTTCAATTTAAAAACTGAACACAACAAAATAGCATGTAATTATCGAAAAAAGGTGGGTATCCTGGGCAGCGATGATAAATTATGGATTATCCCTTCAGCGAGAATAACGTCATGCTGTTTTAATAGTTTCTGTTTTTAGTTTGAAATTACTATAACTAGTATACATTTTTTTGTTAAAGCAAAAAAAACCCCGCATAAGCGGGGTTTTTTGTTTAATGGACTTTTGCCCATATCCGTCGTTTAACTGCATAAAGCAATATGGTAAAGAAGACCAAATAGAGCAAAACCTTAAACCCTAAGGTCTTACGCTCTATTAAGGTTGGTTCAGCAGTCCAAGCCATAAATGTTGTAATGTCGTGGGACATCTGTTTTAAAGAGCTTTCCGTCCCATCTGCATACTCAACCGCACCATCAGTTAGAGGAGCAGGCATTGCAAAAAATTGTCCAGGGAAATATTTGTTAAAATTATCTCCGTTGTCAATCCGTTTCAATGTGTTCTCGATCTGTTTTGGATGATTAGCATCTACGTGTAGAGCAGCTGCTAGCTCCAACGCCTCAGTTTTTGATACTTTGTTATCTTCCCAGACTTTTTCTACTAGCTCTGTTTCGCCATCGTTAAGATAGCCAGTAAGAATGCCATAGACATAATTCTCGTAGCCCTTACGAGCTTTGGTCATTAATGATAGATCAGGGGGAATAAGACCAAATGACTCTTGTGCTGAGATATCATCCATTGCTGATATCATTTTATCATTTTTAGTACGACCCTGTGTATCAGCTAAAGCCACTATTTCAGCTTCGGTGTAGCCAAACTGTTTTAGAGATTCAAACTTGATGTATTTAAAGGAGTGACAAGCCATGCAGACTTCAACTGCTATTTGCGCACCACGCTTTAATGCAGCATTATCAAACTTACCGAAGGCTCCTTTAAAGCCCCACTCCTGTGAAGGAGGTTTTATTGCTCCGCTAGAAGCAAGTGTAATTTGGGGAACAAAAGCAGCAGCTAATATCGCAACTTGGACAAATTTTAAAAATTTCATCATTTAAACTCCCCTTACAGACTTTTTGGCAGTGGTAGGGGCTTTTCAATTTTAAAAGCCGTCACGATAAATAACATCACAAAATAGCCGAAGTAGATTGCTGTTCCGGTACGGCCAAGGATAATAAGAGGCAGAGCTCCATCAAAAGCTGTTGCATCTGATGGGTTATATCCAATCCAACCCAACAATATACAGTCGGCAACAAAAATCCAGAATAGAGATCTACTCAATGGGCGGTAACGGAAAGAGCGCACTGGTGAGCGGTCTAAAAATGGTAGGACAAACAGAATACAAATGGCCCCAACCATAGCGATAACACCAGCTAGTTTACTATATTCACCCAAAAAGTCGATTGAACGCAAAATGGCATAGAATGGGAGGAAGTACCACTCTGGCACAATATGAGCTGGAGTCTGCATCGGGTTTGCAGGAATATAGTTATCCGGCTCTAAAAAGGCGTTGGGGGCAAAAAATACAAACCAGCAATAGATAATAAGAAGTATACCTATTCCATATAGATCTTTGATAGTAAAATATGGGTGGAACGGTAGGGTGTCTTTCTCTTCATTAACAATATCAATACCGTCTGGATTGTTTGAATGCACCGCATGTAACGCCCACATATGAACAATAACTAATGCGAAAATAACCAGAGGCAATAGAAAGTGGAGAACATAAAAACGGTTTAATGTGGCATCGCCAACAGAAAAACCACCCCAGACCCAAATAACAAGATCTTCACCAACCATAGGAACCGCGGTTATTAAGTTGGTGATAACGGCAGCACCCCAGTAGGACATCTGACCCCAAGGTAGTACGTAACCCAAGAAGCCTGTACCCATCATTAAGAAGAATATTATAACTCCAATCCACCAGAGAATCTCTCGTGGAGCACGGTATGAGCCATAATACATTCCTCTTAAGATATGGACATATATAATAATAAAGAAGAACGTAGCACCGTTAGCATGGAGATAACGTAGCAACCAGCCATAGTTCACATCACGCATGATGTGCTCAACAATATCAAATGCTGCTTTAGCATCTGGTTTATAATGCATAGCCAAAAACAGGCCAGTGGCAATCATAACTATCAACATGAACAGAGCTAGAGAACCGAAGTTCCACCAGTAGTTCAAGTTTTTGGGGGTAGGATATTCCGTAGCCTGACTTTTTATCATGTCAGATACCGGAATTCGGGCATCAACCCATTCCATTAATTTAGACACTTTTTTTCCTCCTACTCATCAATCAAATAATAGATGAATTTTTTTGGTTGATTGCCAACTAAACCGGCTTACCAATTACAATTGTGTGGTCGTCCTTAAATACATAGTACGGAACCGGCAGGTTCTTTGGTGCAGGACCCTGACGAATACGACCTGAAGTATCATAATGTGAGCCATGACAAGGACAGAGGAATCCACCAAAATCTCCAGTACCAACTGGTTGCGGAACACAACCAAGATGAGTACACAGTGCTAAAAGAACTAAATATTGTTCTTTTAATACTCGATCTTTATCTAGCGCAGGATCTGGCAAGCTGGCTGAATCAGCCTCTTTTGCCTGGGCAATCTGTTCTGCGTTTCTATGTAGGATAAAAATTGGTTTTCCTTGCCAAGGAATAGTAATCATCTGGCCTTCAGCCAATGCACTGAGATCTGCCTCAGTTGTTGCTTGGGCTAGGACGTCCGCTGAGGGACTCCAAGACCTGATGAAAGGCCATGCTGCTGCTGCAGTACCTGCAACACCAACGGCCCCAGTTGCCAGGATGAGAAAGTCCCGGCGATTCTCTTCTGCCTCAATAACCATAAAGTCTCTTGACCTCCAGTGAGGTAGCGGGGAAGCTACAAATGAAAACAATATTGTACATGATTCTATTTAAGAACTAAGATTAGGTGTCGCCATTTATAAAAGCGGTAAATCAAACGATCTTGAGAATCCATACTAAAAAAAACTTAAACCTGAGCCTGTATTTATAAGTGAAAATCGTGATAAAAATCCTAATGCTGCTTTATCAAAATAGGCAAATATTTATAAGAACACGCTAATATTCCAAATTTACCACCGCTGAGTCAACCATATTTCCACCAAATGACGAAAAAAATGCATAAAAAGGGTTAATACCCTTAGAAACGAAAGTTTGAGGTAAAATAAAGATGTTTCATGTGATGCTATTTCAACCGGAAATTCCCCCCAATACCGGAACCATCATCCGTTTGTGTGCGGCTAGCAATAGTCGTCTACACCTTATAGGCCCACTTGGTTTCCGCCTGGATGCAGCAGCTGTAAGAAGAGCAGGTATGGATTATCGGGAGTTAGCAGATGTACAACGATGGGATGATTTTTCACAATACACCGATAATTGTAGTGACAATAGCCGCACTTTTGTAATTTCAACCCATGGAAAACAGATATATTCCCAGGCAAAATTTCGCCCAGGTGATAGGTTCTTATTTGGCTCTGAGGGGGCTGGTTTACCTGAAGCAGTTATAAAATCTCATGGGGATAGGGTATTACGCATACCTATGGCTCACACTGCTAGAAGCCTTAATCTGGCAGTTAGCGTTAGCATTGTTATTTATGAAGCGTTGCGTCAAGTCGGTTTTCGTGATGAGCAACTGCAATAAAACTAGCTATCTAACAATTCATATTAACTCATATAGCCATAGTCACGTTTTAAACAGCTAACAGGATTGCAACTAATTTATGCTTTGCCCTCCTAGATACCAGCTTTCATGTGAAAGATGTACCAATTGTTTTGTGCGTTATTAGAAAATGTAAACATATAATAATGCTAATGGCCTATTTTTAGGAGAAATTTGATGGAAGAAGTTGAAATTATAGTTGGAGACATAACTAACTTGAAGGTAGATGTAATTGTAAATGCTGCAAATTCTACACTTTTGGGTGGTGGTGGTGTTGATGGTGCAATTCATAAAAAAGGTGGAGAAACAATTTTGCAAGAGTGTATAGAGATAAGAAAAAAATCTTATCCTCAGGGACTTCCAACGGGTCAGGCTGTAATTACCCAAGGAGGAGAGCTACCAGCTTCATATGTAATCCATACAGTTGGGCCAGTGTATGGCGTTGACACCGCGCCCCAAGCTCAACTAAAAAAATGTTATGAAAATTGTCTTGAGTTAGCCAAGAAAAACGAAGTTGCAAGCATAGCTTTTCCTGGTATAAGCACTGGAGTTTATGGTTTTCCCAAAGAGAGCGCTGCTCCCATTGCTTTGATAACCATTAAAGAATTTTTAACAAAATCACCAGGTTCTATAGAACGTATAATACTTTGCGCATATAGCAAAGAAGATCAGGAAATATTACAGCAAGCATATGATAATTTATATTAAAAAATTGCCATCACACTTACTAAGCAGTTAAAAAATAGCTCCATAGTGGCAGGGTAATATATGAGGTCAACAGGCCCATGCCAACCATTGCTGCTATAAGATCAGGAGCAAGACCAGCAGCAATTGCCAAAGCTCCTGCTGTAATCATAGATGGCATTGCTGCTTCAAAAATTGCTATACGCGCAGGGTCACTAGTAAGGCCAAATATATTGCAAACAAGCAGAGCCAGAAGAGGGGCTATAAATAGCTTTAGACTTAAACCTGCAATTAGTGGAGTGATATATTTTTTTTCAAGATGAAATTTGAGCTGCAAACCTACTGCAACCATTACTACCGGAACCAACGTATCAGCTAATCGTGTAAGTATAGATGTTAGCATACTCGGTAAAACCCAACCCTGATACATCAAAGTTATTGCTATAAGCAGAGATACAAAAGGTGGAAAGGTAATAATTTTGTGAAAGATAGCCCTAGTTGATACCTCACCATCTCCAGAATAAACAGCCAGTATTATTGCTCCATAGATGGTTAAACCAGGAAAAGTACCCAGCTGATCATATAACACTCCATAGGGTATGAAATCGGCTCCAAACAGGGCATCGATCATGGGGATACCCAAAAATGAAGTGTTACCAAGAGGAACCACCATTAAAAGTCCCCCTGTAATAGAGTTGCTCCAACCAAAAAGCCGGGCGAGAGTAAGCACAGCTACAGCCCCAAACCCCATCATAAACCAAGGCATTATTATAGGCGTTAACAGAGTTGTTGAAAAACTCAACTTGGGAACCTGAATTAAAATAAGTGCAGGTAGAGAGAGATAGATAACATACTGGTTAAATGATAAAGCTGCTGAATCGTGAAAAACACCAAGGCGGCGCAAGGCAACTCCAGAAAATAGCAACAGCAGGATAAGTATAAAATTTTCCATATAAAAAATTATCCTATATTAAGGCTAGATCAGGCAGTTGGTAGTGTTCGTGGTGTAAAATATTATTTTATAACGTGTATTATTGAAAATAATAGTCACCTTTGATGGTTATTATACTTTATCTTGATATATAACTGTCGAATTTAGGATAATAGGTTGAACTAGCAAAAAAAATGGAAGTTCAGGTAGCTATATATCACCCGAACTTCCATTGTTAATCTTATAAATTCAGCTAACTACATATCTATTTAGTTTTACCTGAAATAAGCCGATCATGATTTTCTTGCACAAATGGTGATGCCTCACCAACCAAACACCAAATAAGCTGTTTTTTATCAGTAACTTCAAGGTTAGTAAATGCGCACCTATTTTTCAGCTTATCTGATAGTTCTCTTTTTTTCTTTTCTTCAGCATTTTTCCCCAAAATTTTCCAAACCAAGCAAGGGTATAGTTCCTGTATAAACTTTTGGTTAGCAAGTTTAGGGTCATTAACATGGCTGTTTTTTGCTTTAGAAAAGCTAGCACTAAAACATCCTGTTGTTGCTGCCACCAACTCTTTAGGGCCAGTAACTACCTCTTGAGAGCAGCTAGATAACAGAAATAGACCCATTATCAAGAGTAGAAATTTCCGGTAAGCTTTTATAATAATCAAATTATTTTCTTAAAAAGTTTTATGTGAATAGTGTATTTTGAAGCATTCTTTCATATTAATAGTTTTCTAGCAAACAAATCCCTATTTACATTCTAAAAATGCTTTTTTTTAAGTGGTAGTCTCTAACCTTATAATTTGTCTTTGTTGACGAGCCATATCTATCAATGGAGTGCTTTCATCTTCTTCCCACTGCTTAATGCCCACGCCTATAGGTTCGATACGACTATCAGTATGTACTGTTGTTTCCCAAAGTATTTCTGTACCGTTCCAACTATTTGGCTCATCAAACCTAGATGTAACAACCATTAAATCCACATCACTATGGGTATGAGAATCATAGCGAGCATAAGAGCCATATAGAATACCAAAAGCTACAGGAATGCCTCTTTCTTCAAGTTTATGGAGATAACCTTTTACAGTTTCAACAATTTGTTGAGTAGCCATAACATGACCTCCAAGGCTTGCTATTTATATTGTTGAGCAGATTTTACGGGTACATGTTGGCTTGTAATATTACCAGGATAACGACCAACTAGGCAGAAAGCGTTAATTCGACCTAGTAAAAGCAACCACTTTTAAGGTAACTCAATTGCTGCTAACTTTGCTAAATGGACTAAATCATGACTCTTTAGTGGGTGCTCTTTTAGCAGTATACAACACATGCGCTTTAAGAGCTTTCTCTATACTTAAGATGTAGAAAAAAAAGCCTATGCCTAATATTGCCTCGTTCAATAAGACCTACAGCAATATTCCAATCTTCATCAGAGCTTGTACACCAGTAATCTATCTGCTTGGCTACGTTCATAATAACATATAATAGCAAACCTTACCTACAATGGCGAAGTGAACATGAAAAGTTTGTTATTTATATTAGTTGATTTTGGTATATACTACAAATTATGAGACAATCACTATTAATCTTGTTTTATAACAAAGTTTAAGAGATTGTTTGGGTGGTGGTTGGAACTTCAAATCAGTTATATCTTTGTCCAAAGAACAACGATTAACAACCCGATACCCCAAGTCAGCATTTTAACAATAAGATATAGGGGTAGTTGTGTCACACAGTACAATAAACTTAACTAAATCACATATGCAGTTATTTAAGTCAATTGTACTGTGTTTTGTCTCATTTAAAAATTTAAGACTTAGTTTTGGTTAAACTAATTAGCCAACTCTTTTTCAATAACCTCAACAAAATCTGAAAAAGGTACAGCACCTACTAGTTTTATGCCGTTTACGAAGAAGGTTGGAGTTCCGGTTATACCTAGGGCTTTGCCATCTTTTTTATCAGCGGCAACTCGGCTGGCATATTTATCGCTGTCTAAACATTTGTTAAATTTTTTGCTGTTTAGTTTTAGCTTTTTTGCCAGTTTTTTATATGCAGATACACTCAGCTCAGCATCTTTTTTAAATAGAGCATGGTGGAAAGACCAGAATGCTTTTTGGTCTTGGGCGCACTGTGCAGCTTCGGAAGCTTTTGGAGCTTTTTTATGGAATGGTAGTGGGAAATGGCGGAAGACAAAGCGTATTTTGTTGCCATATTCTTTCTCTACCTGTTTTAGTGCTTTTTGAGCACGACGACAGTAAGGGCATTCATAATCTGAAAACTCAATTATGGTTATTGGGGCATTTTTATTGCCTTTTACCAGATCTTGCGGTCCGGGAACATCATAACGGGGAGTTTCTAATAAAAATGTAACATTGTATTTACTGGTTAAGCTTTGCAAGTAAGCTGCCTGGAGGTTCTGCTGCAACTGTTTAAGCAGATAACCACGAATTTTTTCTTCCATCCCTTTACCACCATCTGGTAAGCGAGCAGCGTTAGCTTTTATGAACTCGGCAACATCTGCATCAGATAGTGGTGGAATTTTATCAAGTACCATTTTTTGCAGTACTTGATCAGCTGCAATATTGTTGGCTTTGGCCTCTAGGCCTAAAAGGTGGTTTATAACTATCTCTTGGACTTTTTCTTCTCTTAGTTCATACAATTTTTGCGAAAGCTGTTTGTCAACTTCGGCTAGTTCTAAACTCCAAGAACCTACCGTTGCAACAGGTTGGGCCTGGGCAGGTGAAATTAAGGATAGAGTTAGTGCAAACAATAGAGGTAGGGCAATTATTAGTCGGATCATGTTTTTGTTCCGTTTGAATTGAAAAGGTTAATTAGTTTTGTAGATATCATCTGCTCGTTTACGAAATGCATCTACCATTCTTTTGGATGCTTCTCCAAAAACTGGGCCCAAAGCCATTTCTATTAGGCGACTTTTAAAACGAAAATCGATAAAAAAGTCTATGGTACAACCCCCATTGGGAGAGTCAATAAAGCTCCATTCGCTCTCAAGATGTTTAAAGGGGCCAGAGATGTTGGAAATAGTAATTTTTTTACCTGGAACAACAGTATCAAGAGTTTTAAAAGTCTCGCGCATACCCTTAAAAGATATGGTCATTTCAGACATAAATTTATTGTCTTTTTCATCATATTTGCGTGCTTTTGCCAACCAGGGAATAAACTCCGGATATCTATCCATATCAACTACCAGGTCATACATCTGTGAAGCACTATAAGGTACTTTTGTGGACGAAGTACGTTTACTCATTTTATAATGTGACTCCTTATCGCCCTTAATTACGATGAAGGGCTATTGCTCTTTTTCTAAATGCACTTATCATCTGCTTAGAAACTTGTGTAAATACTGGCCCCATGATCATCTCTTTCATACGGCTGGAGAAACGAAAGTCAATAAAAAACTCTATTTTTGTTCTATCCTCTCCAATGGGGTGAAAATGCCAGGTACTTACTAAATATTGAAATGGGCCCGATTTAAGATTGATCTCAATTTTTTTATTTGGCACTACAATATCTTGAGTTTGAAATTTCTCTCGCATCCCTTTAAAGGATATTGACATTTCTGCCATAAATTGAGTGTCTGTTTTATCCCATACACGAGCCTTACCACACCAAGGTAAAAATTTAGGATAGCTCTCTACATCCACCACGACGTTATACATCTGTTCGGCTGTAAAAGGTAGGACTTCACTGACGCGAATTTTTGGCATGGGCAATCTAACTCTTAAAATATTGATTAGTTAGTAGCTTTATTGCTTTAAAATTTGAAAAACAAAGAAACTTTTGCAAAAAAGTGTTACTTGTTAATATGGTCAGCTTAAAAAATTACTTTGTTATTCAGTATTAAGCTAGATCACCCATAAAGCATAAAATATCCGAGAGTGGTTAGTAAAGGGCACGTTATGTTATGGTTTCAACCTTTATTAGGCTCCTTGTATATATAACCATCTGGCAATGAGAGCAAGAGGTCTTAGCTTACAGGTTACAAATTTTATGGCAATTATAATGCGACATACAAAAAAAAATCCTCATAAATCAGACGCTTTACGAGCAAACCTGCTTGAGACGGCAGTTGAGCCAATTAGCATAGATTCTCGCCATGAACCACTTAGAGTGGTCGTTGCAAACTATGCAGGTATATTAAAAAATTTAGACCGCTTACTGCGCGAGCTAAACCACCCTTATCGCAACTGGAAACTCATCATGCCTGAGTTGCGAGGTTTTGTGCTGAAAAATTGCTCACGCTATATAAGCAGTAAAGATGGCCCCGGTTGTTTTTTACTATTTAGTGATTTTTTTCTTGGTGCATTAGTAGAAGTTAGGGCTGAGGCAGATATACGTACGGTTTTAGAAGGTTTGACAGCCTACCTGGAGAAACAGGCTCAGCTTTTAAAAGGTGAGCAAATAGCGGATTATGCACAAGCATTTGAAACTATTATCTTAGCTCTTTCAGCTCTCCCAGATTCTCGGCTGTTACTTCTTTCCCAGACTCACCATCCGTTAAAAAGAACGGTGAGTTTAATGATAAAAAAGACCAACAAAGCAGGTCTACCATTTCCACTTTCTGCTAAAGTTGTTCAGCAGTTAGCTGTTCGCTCGCTACATGCTACTTATGAATATTGGCTGCAACAGTCTGACCCAGAGTGGTACGCAGTTTTAGGAACTGACCCATGTGATCAGATAAGCCATAAGGCTTTAAATAAGGTTAAAGAGGAGCTAGAACAGCTATCACAAGAGCCAACTACACCTGCTACTTTGGAAAAGCTGACCAAAATGCCATCGTTTTTGGACATTATTCGCCACTATCGTGAAGCAGCCGAACTGTTAGGTCAGGGTAACGATGGGGATACGGTCTCAGCAGAGCATCTTATTGAAGGTCGTAAATTAAGGTTTTTATTCCATATTATGGAGATAGATGGTCTCTCCATGATTCATGAAGAGACTTTAAGAGAGATTAACCGATCATTGGTGCGGTTAATTCGCCTTCAACGTAGCTACAGCGAAATACATGAAGCATTTATTACAGCTTTTTCATTTTTAAAGGCCAATGTTGTTATCTATCCTCATACTGCACTACAGTGTATTGAAGTATTAGGCATTGAGGTGTTTCGCCATAATAACAACAGGTTGGTGGAGTCATTTTTAGAGCAAACAGTACGTTTTGGTTTTCAGTTTAGCTCTGTCACAGGGGTTGATAACGATTGGCAGCCAATCTGCAATCCTGCCCATCTATACAATATACGTATATGGCTTAGCCTGATTACACAAAACCCACCATGGTCTCCAGTGCTATTTTCGGCATTGATAATAAATTTAAAACTTACAGGAGCATTGATAAAGGATACTGACCTTTTTCAAAAAGAGATTTCCCACTTATTAAACAGTGGAATTAAACCAGTCTATAATCTTTCTAAACAGTTTTGTCGCCAGCTTCCAGTCTATTATAACGAAATTGGGGCTGAAGGTGAGCTTCGCACTGTTTCAACAGAGCTAGATGAAATTAGTCGCCGCAAGGACCGTTTGATACATTTTTTACGTAAACAGTGTCATGTGGAGAGCACTAACCGCATTGTTGACCTCTCTTATAATATTCTTAAATATTGGCAAACTGGTGAAAAAGAGGTTTTGCAAGGTTTAGTCGCTGATGCAATATTGGCAGATATTGTTCCTAATGGACCCTATTTTGATCATGTACATATAATCATGAAGGCTCTGTTTGATGATGAGGAACTTTTAAATGATCCAGTTAATCAACCGCTGTATCTTGTAGAAGAAAAAATAAAAAGCTTTAGCCAACTTCCAGCTAGTGAAGGAAGAAGGGTTTTATTGATGATTCGTCTCTATCATCAGTTAGAGCTAAAATATAATCTCGGTTTCAGGGGGATTCGCCAGCCACTGCGTCAGGCTGTTGAGGATGGTATCCCAGGTATGGATGCCCTGTTAACTATCTTGGAGAGCGGAGCGGAGGGTTATGAGCGTCTAGGAGGACTATTAGATGCTATGGAGAGTTTAAAAGAGACCATTTTAAGTGAAGAGGTTTTCCCTGCACGAGAGGAGATATACCAAAAGCGACATATAGCTGTGGATATTCCATCAGTGTATGGTTGTTATCAGGAACGTAAATTTGATGCTCTCTCTTTGAGTTTTCGTTTAGAAAACTTGGCAAATGTCGATCTTGAAGGGTTGGTGGGACGAATCCCAGAAGATTTTATCACTCGTGCTGCATTTTTTAAGGTTTTTAAATATCTTAAAATATTCTTAAGGGCACTACATATAGATGGGGTCACATCTCGTAAATTAACCCATATGCAGGATGTTTTAGAACGGTTTTTAGAGTTAAACCATTTCTCATACCATCAATACCTGGATATCTTTCGCAGTTTTTCCGAAGGTGTGAAAGATATAATATTATCTTATTACACTACCCACCATCGGGATAATCTATCTATCATTGTCCCTATGATCCCTAGAGAAGCCTTGCTAAGTAAATATGCGAGCCTAAAAGATGATAACGATGATGTTATTTCGGTAGAGAGAATAGGTGAATCATTTCTTCGTGATCTTATAGCCGAGACATTTGGTTTACAGGCGTTTGATCGTTTCATTAGTAGAATTTTGCAAATTTTAGCCCGTCAGCAAGAGGTGTTGTCTCCGCCGCGTCTTGATCAACTTATGACTTATGATCCGGCAAGGCTGTTTTGCTCTCTCTATAAACCTGACCATCGGGTACGTAATTTAATTCATTTGGGTAACAAGGGTTTTAACCTGGTTGAACTAGAAGAAAAAGGGCTTAAAGTACCAGCCGGTGTGGTGTTGACAACTGAGTTTTTCCGTTGTCGTCCTGTAATTAGAGAATACCCACCAGCATCGCGAGATTTTATGGCCCGCCTGCGCAAACAGGTTACTTTAATAGAGGATCAGACTGGCTTGGTTTTTGGTTCAGAAGATAAGCCTCTGTTGTTATCTGTACGTAGTGGAGCCTTAATTTCTATGCCGGGTATGATGCAGACTATACACAATGTGGGGCTTAACGAAAAAATAGTTGAAGGGCTGGTGCGTGAATCTGGCAACGGATTTTTTGCCTGGGATAACTATCGCCGTTTTATACAATCATGGTGTATGACCTTTGAGGTAGACAGGGGTATTTTTACCGATCTTATGCACAGTGCTAAACGGCGCTATGGTGTTAAGAAAAAACACGAATTAAGTGAAGGTCAAATGGCTGAATTGGCTAAGCAATATAAACAAATTGCCGATGAACACGATCTTTTGATACCTGATGATCCTTGGCAACAACTACTTGGGGCTATTAATCAGGTTGTGGAATCATGGGAGTCTACAAAAGCAAAAGAGTACCGTAGCATTATGAATATATCAGATTCTTGGGGTACTGCTGTTGTTTTGCAGCGTATGGTTTATGGAAATATCCATCAACAGGCAGGCTCTGGAGTATTTTTTACCTCCCACCCTCACCGTAAATTAGACAGGGTATTGCTTTGGGGAGACTACACACCAGGCAACCAGGGTGAGGATATTGTAGGAGGGTTAGTCTCTACTAACCCTATGTCTTTAGAGCAGTGTGAATATGACGGGCGCGATCCTAAAAATAGCTTGCAACAATGTTACCCTAAAATTTACAACAAAATATTGGAAGAGGCCCACCATTTGGTTGATGTTTGCAACTGGAATGCTCAAGAGGTGGAGTTCACTTTTGATGGGCCAGAAGAGGAAAATCTGTTTTTTCTGCAAAGTAGAGATATGATAACTAGTAAAAACCGCCAAGCTATCTTCCATAGTTTTGTGGATTCTCAAAGATTAAGAGAGTCACGGTTAATTCAAGGTATTGGCGTTAGTGGTGGTGCGTTGTGTGGTAAAGCTGTTTTTAATTTAGATCAAGTAGAACAGATGCGTTTAAAAGATCCTAAAACACATTTAATTTTAATTCGTTACGATACCGTACCAGATGACATAAGAGAGATTTCACTAGCTGATGGACTTTTGACTGCTCGTGGTGGACAAACCTCACATGCTGCAATTGTCGCTGCCCGTTTGGAAAAAACTTGCGTAGTTGGCTGTGAAGATTTGGCTATCCACGAGGAGGAGGGGGTATGTAAAATTAATGGAAATACAATATATTGTGGAGACAAAATTAGTATAGACGGCAACCGGGGGCTATTATTTAAGGGGTGGCATGAAATTGAAACCAGCCTGCTGCCAGATTAGATGGTAACTTTGGCAAAGTTGATGTTTTTATAGTACAACTGCTAATGGCTATAAGTTGATTATATAAAAACAGTGCTGTATATGTGAAAGTAAGTTTGCTTATAAGTCTCTTACAAAAACATTGGCTTAGTAAGCAAGCTTAGCCCTACATATTATTTAATAAATCCATAATTTTAGGCTCTACACTATATACAAACGGAACCATCTTATCTCTAATTTGAAAAAAGATGCTTATCTGGTTTGTTCTACCGCTAAATACTATATGATGGTCTTTTATATCTCCTGCATCTAGCCAAACAGAGACATCTTCTGATAAGGGATTATGTGCTACAATAAATGGTGTTTCTGGGGTAACGTTAAGGTTTTTGCGAAAACGGGCGACATCCATTTTAGTATATCCAGCAGGATACCCAGGTCGCCGCAGGCGGTTCCATATTAGCTCTTTTACTAAACCGGGATAACGGTAAGTGTTAATCAATAGGTCTTGAGTTACCTTGGCTTTGGGAGGAGCTGCGTGGCAGACGATAAATTGCTCGGATTTAACAATATATGGCAGGTTGAGATATAGCCTATCAAACTCTTCTTTATATTTTTCCCCGCGCAGTTTTCTAATTTGCTTTTCCCATAAAATCCCCTGGGGTATTCCAGTTTTACTAACATCTTCTGAAAAACTATCGTGATTACCCCGTAGATAAAAAATTTGCGATGGAAAACGAATTTTTAGTTTAAAGATAAAATCCATCATTAAGATGGAATTCTCCATTTCCTCCATCTCACCATCAATTTCTGAGTGGACAGCATCACCCAAAAAGATTAAGTAGATTAATCCCTGTTCTAAAGCATCGAGAAAATGGTTTTCGGTGAGAATTTTTACAAGGTTACCTACCTGACTATGGAGATCACCAATAATAAGTGGGGCTAGTCCATCTGGAGGTAGCACCAATCCCCCTGGTCTGCCGCGGTCATCCAGTGGTCGGCTTGCATCTTTATCTAGAATATCATTAATTTCTTGTATGGTCTTTAAAGCTTCTTGATTTGGTAGAATCTTAATAGGACCACCATATATCTCTTTAAGTTTTGCTAGTCGAGACATTCTTTGGGAGACAATTTTTTCTTCTTCAAGGTTATCACCCAATGGGGTTAGATATGTTCCTCTATCTTCGGTTAAATCTTTAAAAATTAGTGAATCACCACCATGGGCGATTGTTAAATGTTTTTTTGCCACATTTTTAGGGAAATGAAAATATGTTTGCTGTAGCTCATCTCCGCAGCCTAGAACAATTGAATCACCTGGTTCTAAACGAAAAAAACCACTTGGTTGTTTGAAGTAGTTTTCAGGGTCAATAACTATAAGTGTTTGCGTTTTAATTTCTAAAGAAGAGTCTAAAAGAAATTCTGGGCATATCCATAACTCTTTCCCCTTTCTTTGTTTGCCTAATACACAACTAAAAGCCCCATTGCTGTATGGGACACGAATTTCATCACCCAGAAGAAACACCTCTTGGTTAAGGTCAACATCATCATATGTTTTAGGTCTGATAAAAGTTGCTTTTAATCTATCAAAAAAACTAAGCGAGGAAGTATTTGCGATGTTTGGCATAATGAAGTCCACAGTGAAGAAAATGTTACTAATCAAGCTAACTACGTTAACATGCGTTTATGGTTCTGGCAACATATTTATACACCATGAAATTTAACGTTTTCTTAACAAATCTGCATACTGCTAGAATATAATAATTTGTGGTTAATATAGTAAAATATATGTTTATAAAAATGCAATATATAGTAGGTGTAGAGGTAATATTTGGATATGTTTTATATATATGAGAATATGTACTAGCAAAAATAATTGAAGCAAAAAGTTAACAGCTATAATTATATAGTTTTATAAAAATGTTTTTATATTTTTTTATATATGTGAGAATTTATGGGTATAATACAAAAACTTAGCATTGCTGTTTTTATGGAAATGAAGTTTTGCCTTATAATATGTGCTGTTTATAAATGTAATGCTATAAACGGTTTATAAGTATTTTGTTTATGGAAGAAATTGAGTGAGAGTCACATTATTATTAAAAATTGAAAGGGCAATTCCATGGGTCTTATTATGAGCAGCACTGTATTGGAACTCATAATTTTCATATTCAATCGATAAAATTTCTTCTGCAATAATATCATTTATACTAGCAGTTTCAGCCTGTAAAATAATTGATTTAAGGCTTAACTCATTTGTAACTCCAGCATAAGAAACAGCACCATTACCAAGCTGAAATATAGCAGGAATAGTATTTATATTACGGGTATATACCCCTTTGTTTTCTTTTTCAGCATCAGCATTATTAAATGCTGGTTGCTTTTTGTTGAGTTTTAGCATGCAAAGATATCTCCGCTATATTACTACTACCCATTAAATATTTATAAGTGTTATGATTTACAAAGCCAATGTTAACAATTGTTCATTAAGTGTTACTATAAACAATTGTAAATGTAAAATCTACATAATTGTTTAAATAAATAAAATTTTTTATTTGTTAAAATTGAGGTAGTAGTACTGTTTAACTGTGAGAAGGTAGTCGACATGTTATAACGCAAGCTACTTTATAACGGTGTCTGAGATAGCTTAAAAAAAGGAAATATCTGCGGAAAAGATCTGTATTTGCCTGCAAATGGCCTATTGTTACTATTATTTTCCTACTTGTTTTAGAATTTATTTAAGAAGAGTGTTATAAGTTGAGGTTTTAGAAACTATTTATCTATGAGAAGGTCTTCTTTTTTTCCGCCATTGTTAAAAAATTGTTGATAGATATTGGGGCATCTACCACGACCAGACCATTTTACCCCTTTATATTCATATTTTGGCTTAACCTTGGGTGAGCTAGGTTTTTTAGTTGAAGGAAAAGTGCCTTCAAAAAAATCGGATAAATTCAGGCCTAAATTATTGGCCTTTCTATTTAGCCTAAGCTTATAGTCTTGTTTATATTGAGTTTGACGCTGCTTTATTAAAACTTCTAATTTCTTCTTAATAGCAATAAGAGTATCAAGCTCTAGAGCTTCCAGCTCTTCGTGATTTACGTTGCCAATTTTAGTTTTTAGATGTTGCATAGCCACCTGCCATTTTAACCATTAAAGTTAAACCGCCAACTAGAATTGCTAAACCAATAATAGGAGCAAAAGAGGTCGATATTAAACCAGCAGTAGCTGCTCCTTTTGTTACTGCAGATGCTTTTGCAGTTGAGACTGCCATACTGTTACTATAAGCAACCTGAACAGCTCCAGGCCCAGTAATTTGCATTACTTCATTAGCCGCCAATACTGTGGATATAGTTTGCTTCATAATGTTAGTATCAACCTTAACTTTAATATATTAAACAATATTGGTTAATGAATTGTCTGTTTGTTTATTAAATGGAAATAGATAAGTTCGTAGTCAAACTTTACAAGTATGCAAGGTAGCCTAGACTTCCCCTTAGCATCAAAAATTGAGACAAAATACTGCTTGCCATTAACAAGTTCACTTGAGTTGAAATATTTATCAAATGAAACAAACAGGCTGGTACTAGATAGTTTTTCAACTTTCCCAACCAAAGGTTTTCCTTTTTCAACCTCAATAACAGCTTGGGGATCCATAACGCCTTACCTCAACAATGTAAATAGTTCAAGGCTGTTAATACTCTAATAACATCTTCAATACACTAAAGCATGGTTTTGATACTAATAGAAAAACTTGGCGTGCGCAATAAAAAAATGAACACTTATTAATAAATAATTCTTTTTTTTTTTTTTAACTATTTAGAGTGTTTTGTTGGCAATAATATTGATGTCAGAGGATCACTGAGAAGATTTTGAATAAGAGAAAATTAGGTAGTAACACATAAAAATGTGTATAAATATTGGCAGTATAAATATATGTACATAAAAATATTGCTAAAAATAGGATTGTCTACATATAAAGTTAGTGATGACAATAAAAAGTGCTAATAAGTTTTTAAGCAAAATCTCTTTACAAATCTCCAAGCTGTGCTAATTGATCGGCTTGGTTTTGAGTTGTAAGTGCGGATATCATTTCTGTAAGATCACCTTGGATAATGGCATCTAGCTTGTGCAAGGTTAGGTTTATTCTATGATCAGTCATACGGTTTTGTGGAAAATTATAGGTGCGGATGCGCTCAGAGCGGTCACCTGATCCTACTTGTCCTTTGCGTTCTTGGGACCGTTCATCGTCTAAAGCTTGCTGTTCTTGGTCGTATAGACGAGCTTTTAGTACCTTTAAGGCTTGGGCTTTGTTTTTTAACTGCGATTTTTCATCTTGGCAGATAACTACTAAACCAGTTGGAATATGCGTAATTCTAATTGCTGAATCAGTAGTGTTAACAGATTGTCCACCTGGACCTGATGCTCTAAAGACATCTATGCGAAGGTCCTCTTTTTCGTTTATTTTAATATCAACTTCGTCAGCTTCAGGAAGTATTGCTACAGTGCAAGCTGAGGTGTGAATTCGACCTCCGGCTTCTGTTGTTGGTACTCTTTGTACCCTATGTGTGCCAGACTCAAACTTTAAAGCTGCAAATGCTCCTTTACCAGTTAACATTGCTACCACCTCTTTAAAACCCCCAAGAGCAGTTGGGCTGCTGGATAATATCTCAATTTTCCAGTTGTGGTTCTCTGCATAACGGGTGTACATGCGAAATAGGTCGCCAGCAAAAAGACCTGCTTCATCACCACCTGTGCCTGCTCTTATCTCTAATATAACATTTTTATTTTCGTTGGGATCTTTAGGCAAAAGCATAATTTGTAGATGCCGCCATTTTTCGGCAACTTGATCTTTTAAATACTCCAGCTCATCTTTTGCCATCTGGCGCATCTCTTGGTCAGACTCAGACTCTGCCAACATGGCTTCTGCTTCTGCCTTTTGAGTTTCAATGTTTTGAAAATCGTTAAAAGCTTCAACTACTGGGTCCAAATCAGAATACTCTTTTGAGTAGCGTGTGAACTGCTCAGAATCTGCCATGGTTTCTGGTTGACCTAAAAGAGCACTTAGTTCTGCATGACGGCGTTGAAGAGTTTTTAATTTATCTAAAAAAGACATGGTTGTTATTTCCGGTTTAATTCAAATAGTTTTTGCACTGCATCAACGTAGAGCCAGCTATCTTCTTCGCTTGCAATGCTGTTTAAATTTTTGAGTGGTTGGTGCAGAATTTTATTAACCAACAGCCTGGCAAATTTCTCCATTTTTTCCTGCTCTTGAGGTGAGAGGTCCGGCAGTGTTTTTTGCAATTTTTTTAGTTCTTGGTCGCGTATGGCCTCAATTTTTTCTTTAAGAGCGATAACTGTAGGTACTACAGCTAAACTTTTATGCCATTGAACAAAAATAGGGGACTCCTGATCGATTATCTTCTGTGCTGCGCTTACTTCTCGTCCCCTATCTCCCATATTATCTTCTACTATCTGTTTTAAATCATCAATATCATAAAGAAAAGCGTTAGATACCTTTGCAATTTCATGGTCTAAATCTCGAGGTACAGCAATATCTATATAAAACTGTGGTCGTTGGCGTCTCTGTTTTAATGCTGCTTTAACCATATCTGCTTCTACCATTAACTCTTCAGCTCCTGTTGAAGATAAAATGATATCTGCCCTTGGTAGCTGCTCATTAAGTTGACTTAAAGCAAACCCTTCACCTGAAAACTGTTCGGCTAGTTTTTTTGCGTTCTCTAGGGTGCGATTGACTACAATTATTTTTACCCCTTGTGATGATAGATGCTGGGCTGCTAATTCGCACATCTCACCTGCTCCGATTAACAAACAGGTGTGATCCTCTAATTTTCCAAATATGCGCCGGGCAAGGTTAACCGCAACAGAGGCTATGGATACTGGGTTTTTGGCAATTCCAGTTTCGGTTCTTATTTTTTTAGCCACCTTAAACATACGCTGAAATAGTTTGTTTAGGATTGTGCCGGTGGTTTTTGTATCTGTTGCAGTTTGAAAAGCCTGCTTAAGCTGGCCTAAAATCTGTGCTTCTCCTACCACGAGTGAGTCTAGACTAGCAGCTACTCTAAAGCCGTGGTTAACTGCTTGTTCTTCTTGATATGTATAGAGATAAGGAGTTAAATTTTCTAATTTAATATTTTGGCTTTGGGCTAGCCACTGCTGTGTGGCTGTAATTGCAATATCTTGGTTTTCACAGACAAAATATATTTCAAAACGATTACAAGTAGATAGTAAAACAGCCTCTAAAATTGGCTCCAGAGTTACTAATTCCGTAAGTTGTTGTTCTAACGAATTACCAGTGGCTACCTGTTCACGCAAGGAGACAGGAGCAGTTTTGTGGCTCAAGCCAACGACTATGATTTTCATTGTTTAAGAGAGGATATCTATTTCCAACTGTCTTAAGATTGCATCTATTATTAATAAAATAACTGAAACAATATTTGCAACTACCGCTCCCCAAGCCAGCCCTGTTGCCATTGCAGCATCTTGAAGATAATAAAATGCCCACAAAGCAGGAATAAGATGAAAATCTGCTGCCATACTAGCAGCCATGGTCATGGCTCCAGTAGTGCGTCTTGCCCCTAGCTTCAGTGTTGTTGCTATAACATTCATACTAACGGCAATTATTAACTCATAGCCATCGTTAGAGTGGGAAAGATAGCTGACAGTTGTTGTCAATGCCATCATAAGAAAAAAAGTGGTCCAAACCATGCGCCATTCCATAGGACACCTCTTAGTAAATTGTCACAGGGTATTGGAAAAATAAATTATACATTTTGCCTTTTTTATATCGTTAAAATCCATAAAATATACACAAAATAAGCCTTGTCTATATTTATATGTTTAATTAATAATAAAAAATAGCTGCAATTTAATGTATATTAGTTTCTCCGCCCCTAATTGTTATGTTTTAAAGTTATCAATTTACCAGCAGTTTATTGATCTTCATCTGCTGGATCTTTTTTAGAACCTGGATGCAAATATTCTGGTAGCATGCCTAGTTGAGCTAGAGTCCCCATTATCAACACCCGGTCTCCTGCATGAATATGCATATCTGGGTTAGGCATTAAAATCAAACGGCGTCTATTACGACGTTGAATACCCAAAATATGCGCGCCTATATCACGACGTATATTTGTCTCCCTAATGGAGAGACCCTCAAGGGTAGAACCTTTACCAATCGTAATATCACGTATATCTAGATTTAAAAATTCTCCAAAGGCAATCCGGTCCAAAAAGCTGCTCTCTCCTTCACCTGATGGGTGAATTGCCATGGCAGATATACGTTGCCCAATTAATTCATTGGGTAAAATTACCGTTGTTGCGCCAACTTTATGTAGCTTTTCTCTAGACTCTTGATGTCCAGCAACTGTTATGATGATGATTGATTTTTTGATCTCTTCTTCAAGAATTTTCCCCGTAACCACCACTGTAATATTGTCTGAATCATCATTGAAAGCAGCGACAATACCACGAGCTTGGATAATATTTGCCCGGCGAAAACTGTCATTTAAAAAGGGATTTAAAGGGAGAATTTCAACAATACCATCTTCATTGGCCTGAATAACCCGGTTGGGGTCATCATCTATTACTACATAGGGTATTCCCTGGCGTAACAGGCTTCTAACCACTTGTCGAGTGATGTCAGTATAACCAGCAATTATAAAATGATTTTTAAACTTTCTGGCTCTATTCTCCATAAATGTATCTCGAATTTTCCCCAGTAGATCATGACTAATAACAACGTTAATGGAGACAGCGATAGCATAAGACCAAACACCAACTCCACCCAAAATTAAAACGATTACAAACAGTCGCCCAGATTGGGAAATTGGATGTGTCTCTTGATAGCCCACAGTTGTTAATGTAAACACAGTCTGATACACAGCATCCAAGAAGGGATAATCATCAATGATCATGAATCCCAATATGCCGATTGTATTGACTAAGATCAGAGCGATTATTGGAGCCTGAAACCGTTCCAGAATATCACTTAGATCGTGACGGCGTTTTATAAAACGGTTTTGCAGTGTTTAACTCCCTAGTGATGCTTGTTAAGGAAATAACTACCAAATTTTCTCTTAATTATAATACAATATTACCAGTATTTGTGAGCTTATCTGAGATTTCAATTGATACAACAAAATTACATGCAAGCTTGCACTAACAGTAAAACATTAAAAATATTTATAGTGCTCTTATAAGTAAAAAAAGCCCCTCTAAAACCAGTATTACAACAATCCCATGTAGGCGGGAATCCAGAGAGTTCAATTTTTCTCTCTAAATTCCCACTTGAGGGAATAATATGTATTTTTTTTATATACAGTATTTATTATATAGCTATTATACTTTTGTTTGCTAAAAGCAAAGCGTATATATAATCTGCTATTTTTGTTAAAGCTGTGGTCCCGCTGCTACCAAAGCCTTACCTTCTGCGTTATCAGTATATTGAGCAAAATTATCAACAAACATCTGTGCTAGTTTCTTGCCTTTAGTTTCCCACTCGTCTCGGTTTTCATAAGTATCACGAGGATCAAGAATAGAGCTATCTACACCTGGAAGAGAGGTCGGTACACAAAGGTTAAATAGTGGAATCTCTTTAGTTGGAGCCTGATCAATGGAGCCATCTAAAATTGCGTCGATTATTCTACGAGTATCTTGGATAGATATTCTTTTTCCTGTTCCATTCCATCCAGTATTAACCAGATAAGCAGTAGCCCCAACTGATTCCATACGTTTTATTAGCTCTACTCCGTACTTTGTTGGGTGCAGTGTTAAAAATGCTGCGCCAAAACAGGCTGAGAAAGTAGGGGTTGGTTCAGTAACTCCCCGTTCAGTTCCTGCAAGTTTTGCAGTAAAGCCTGAGAGAAAATGGTATTTAGTCTGCTCAGGGGTTAGTTTAGATACTGGAGGTATTACTCCATAAGCGTCAGCTGTTAAAAATATGACCTTTGATGCGTGTCCAGCTTTCGAAGGAGAAGGCACGCTGTTTTCAATATGGTGAATTGGATACGATACACGAGTATTTTGGGTTACTGAGGAGTCTGTATAGTCAATTTTACCATTTGCATCTACTGTTACATTCTCCAGAAGAGCATCACGTCGAATAGCTTTATAGATGTCAGGCTCTGCTACTGGGTCCATGTTTATGGTTTTTGCGTAACAGCCACCTTCAAAGTTAAATATACCATCATCGTCCCAACCATGCTCGTCATCACCAATTAATTTACGTTTAGGATCAGTAGAAAGAGTGGTTTTTCCAGTGCCAGACAGGCCGAAGAAGATTGCTGTATCACCATCGTTACCTACATTGGCAGAGCAATGCATTGCTGCCATGCCACCCAAAGGCAGGTAGTAGTTCATGAGAGAGAACAGACCTTTTTTCATCTCTCCGCCATACCAAGTGCCACCAATTATTTGCATTTTTTCGGTTAGGTTAAACGCTGAGAAGTTCTCAGAGTTTAGGCCCAGCTCTTTATAGTCACTATTGCTAGTTTTAGAGCCATTCATAACTACAAAGTCTGGTTCACCAAAATTTTTCAACTGTTCAGGTGTTGGTGTGATGAACATATTGGTTACAAAATGGGCCTGCCATGCCACTTCAACAATAAAGCGAACTTTTAAACGGCTAGTATCATTTGCACCACAAAATGCATCTACTACAAAAAGCCGTTTGTTGGATAGCTGGTTGACCACTAAACCTTTACAGTGTTGCCACTGTTTTTGGTTCATAGGTTTGTTGTCAGAACGATTATCAGCTTCCCACCACCAAACAGTATCTTTGCTGATTGCATCCTCAACAATATATTTATCTTTGGGAGAACGGCCTGTAAAAATGCCAGTCATGACATTAACTGCGCCATTCTCAGTTACAACTCCTTTTTCATAACCCTCTAAACCTGCTTTGGTCTCCTCGGCAAATAGCTCCGGGTAAGACGGGTTGTGAATAATTTCAGTAACTCCAACAATATTATATTTTTCAAGTTCTTGAGGCTGCATAGCTTATTCCTATCTTAATGTTTGTCTATACTTTTTTATTTGTCAGTTTAATTATTTTTTTATGCTCTCCTGGGTTAAATAGACCCTTGCTCTTATCTTACTATCTTCTACTGCTGGTTGATCATAAGCATCAACTCCTAAAAATTCCGCCATAATGACCGTCTCTGATTCTAACAGGATGATCATCTCACCGAAAGCAAATGCATCTCCTGTTGCAATATTAAATGTTCTTACCGGTAACTTGCGGTTTATAAGAGCATCTCTAGTACCTAGAAATTCTGCCTTAAATAACTCTCCCGTACTACGACCAATAAGTGGTGTAACTGACTTTAATTTCTTAAAATTTTTACTTAGTTTTTTAGAAATTTTTCTACCTGAATTAGTGCTTTTAGGATCAAACAAAAAGGTAAACTGTTTATCACTAGGGCCATCAAGGTAAAGTTGTAGTTGTGAGTGTTGGTCTGTTACGCCACGTGCAGCAACAGGGGTTAAGCCATGGGGTTTGCCCTCAACATCGGTTTTACCAAGACTCTCCCCTAATAGTTGGCTCTGCCATGCTGCGACTCGGTCTAGTTTTTGTCCATAACTCATATAAACACTGATATTTTTGGCTTTTTTATTCATTAAATATTGGCTGGCTGCCCCACGCAATGCCGGGTTAGTTTCAAAATCTGCCAATAAACATTTTTTCAGCATAAATTTTGCGCCGTCAAGAAGCTCAGCTATATCAGCTCCCGCTACAGCAGCTGGTAGAAGGCCAACAACTGATAAGGCAGAAAAACGCCCACCAACTGCTGGATGATCAATAATCGGTATGTTAAGGATTTTGGCAATTTTACCAATATCACTCTTACGATTTTCTGTGATAATCGCAACATGCTGATTAAAATCTGAACCTAAACGGTTTTGCAAAGCGGGCAGGGTAGTTAAAAACTGGCTTAAGGTTTCGGCTGTTCCTCCAGACTTACTAACTACCAGCAAAAATGTTTTGCGCCAATCTACCTTGTTAAGGTTAGAAAGTGTATTAGGGTCAACATTATCGTAAAATTTTACCGGAAGGCCACCTTTGGTTTTTAAGCCATTGACCAACATTTCCCCACCTAAAGAGCTACCGCCTATTCCAAATACTATAAGCTGATTGGCTCTCTTACAGATTTTTTTACGCCATTTTTGTACAGTTTTTAGGATGTTTTTATCTGTAGGTAAGGTCATAAAAGGGGGCATACTGCCCATATTCCAATATTTAATACGACCTTTAACAAGGTTTAAAAGCTCAGCATCTTTCTGGATATCTGCCGTAGCAAAGCCACTATCTTCTATTTGAAGCCCTAGTTTACTCATGATTATACCCCCTTACTTTTTCTTGGGCAGACGTGTGAGAGGGTTGAGTGGTTTAACTCTTTGGCGGATTTCAAAATGCAGCCTTGGGGTGGTTGCATGGCCTGATTGCCCAGCTAAAGCTATACGCTCTCCAGCTTTTATAGGCTGTCCACGGCGAACAAGAATTTGATTTATGTAGCCGTAGGCTGTCATGTAGGAGCCACCATGACGTAATAGGATCATTTTACCATAACCTGGCAACCCAGAGTCAGCATAGGCAACAATACCATCAGCGGCAGCTCTAACGGGATCACCCACTCTAACTGCTATGTCAATACCGTTATTGCGCTGTTGACCACGACGGCCAAAACGGTTAATAATTTTGCCTTTGTGTGGCCATGACCACTTTTTAGGTGGGTATTTTGGTAGTTTCCAGGTTTTAAATTTGCTTTTTTTCGCAGCAACTCTTTTTTTCGCTTTTTCTACTTTTATTGGTTTTTTGGCGACCTCTTTTTTTTGAGGTTTTGCTATTTTTGCCATAGTAATGGCTTTTTGTCGTATAGGCTGCTCTATTTTTACAAATGGTTTGTCTGCAATTTTTATTTTTTTAATATTTTTTGCTAGCTGCAATTGTTTGTCAGGGACAATTGACTCTGCTATTACCTCTGCTTTTTTAACTACAACTGGTTTTTCAGTTATCTTAACCTTTTTAGGTGCAACTAATTGTAGCTTCTGCCCAATACGTAGCTCATCACTGTTTTCAATGTTGTTCCACTTTGCGAGCTTTTCTAGTTCGACACCGTGTACAGCAGCAATTGCCCACAGGGTATCTCCTGCGTGCACCACGTAGACGTTGCTTTTAGATTTACCGATATACTCATCAGCTTCTGTCCCAGCCCCTACACCCCAAGCCAAAGGAGGTCCACTAGCTATGCGCACCTTGGGTATAGTTTTATTGTCAGCACTTTTGTAGCAACCAGAAGTTCCCACAGCTAACAATAATGGTAGCAACAGATATATATGGTGTATCCGAAATTTGGCAAACATAGTCACTTAAATCAATCTTATTAATGTAAAAGCTACAATAGCTAGAAGTAAAATACCTACGGTTAACAACTCTAAATGCTTCTCAACTAAAAGCCTTAACCGCTCTCCACCCCATTTTAAAAGAGCAGCCACTAGAAAAAAACGAGCTCCGCGAGATAATATTGAGACTATAAAAAATATGGCGAAGTTAGAGCCAAAGAGTCCCGCGCAGATCGTAAAAAGTTTATATGGTATAGGAGAAAACCCAGCAATAGCAATAATCCATACATCATACTGGCGAAAAAGCTCTCCTAGATGTTCAAAACGGTCAGTTGCTCCATAAAATTGAATTATTGGTTCGCCGATTATAGGCATAAATTCCTGCCCAATCAAATAACCAAATGCACCTCCAATAGCTGAGCCTATTGTACAGACAGTCGCAAACCAAAATCCCTTTAATGGTTTTGCTAAAACCATAGGAATTAGAAGGACATCAGGGGGAATAGGAAAAAAAGAGGATTCGGCAAGAGCCACAAAAAAAAGCGCGATAGCAGCATTAGGAGAGGCTGCCAGATCCATTGTCCATTGGTATAAACGTCTGATCATCAGGTTTCAGCCCAGCCTTTAGCTCCAACTAACGGTACAAAACGACACATCTCTAAAATTTCTCTTTTTATCGATCCATCTTCTTGTTTTATTAGCCGTACTAGCTCTTGTATTTCTGCCCCACCTTCTGGTATCAGCAAAAAACCACCTACAGAAAGTTGGTCTATTAGGCTTTCTGGTACTACAGGAGCACCAGCTGTGACTAAAATGCGGTCAAAAAGTCTTGGCTCAGGCCAACCAAGAGTTCCATCGCCTGTACGATATACAACATTGTGGATATTAAGGTTACGAAGTTTACGCCGGGCTTTGTCAGCAAGTTTTGTGTGGCGTTCAATTGTGTAAACTTTTTTGCAGAGACCAGCTAATACCGCAGTTTGATAACCAGAACCAGTGCCTATCTCAAGTACCTCTTCATCACCTAAAAGTTGCAAAGATTCTGTCATTCTAGCAACTATAAAAGGTTGAGAAATGGTTTGTCCTTCACCAATTGGTAGGGCTGCGTCACTATAGGCTCTTCCAGCTAGGGCTTCATCAACAAAAAGGTGGCGTAATATGCCACGCATAACTGTTAACACGCGAGAATCGTTAATTCCTCGTTGTACTAGTTGAGTCTGCACCATCCGCTCTCTTGAGCGATTTGATACCAACCCAAGCTCACGATTTTTATTCGGCATTAAAGTGCTAATTTAGGGTTCGTCACATAATAACTGCAACGCCTTGCTTGTCTTTTGGCTCGCCTGCTGAGTCAAAAAAAGATTTACATACAGTTTATTGTATGCGCAACTAGTTTTGGCTCAGCAAGCGAACCAAAATATGGCGCAAACATTAGCAGTTATTCCGCGGGTAACCTTTAATGGTTTACCCTGTCTCTAAGAATTTGACTTGGTTTAAATGTCAAAACCTTGCGAGCGGTGATTTCTATCTCTTCACCAGTTTTAGGATTCCGACCCCGGCGAGGTACTTTGCTGCGAATTGTAAAATTACCAAAACGTGGAATTTTTACAGAATCACCATTTTCTAGTTGGCTACGTATCATCTCGAACACTGAATCAACTAGTTCTGCTGACTCTTTTTTCGATAGATCAATTTTTTGGTAAACAGCTTCAACAATGTCAGCTTTGGTCATGGAAGGCTCCATCTCTCAAGCAATTTATCAAGTTAATTATACCATTAAAATGTGCATCAGTGGTCACATCAAACAGCCATGAATAATAGAATAGGACTGTTTGATTAAAGTGTCAAGATGATTGGTTTTTTTTGCTGCTTTTAACGCTGAGTTGCGTTAAATTTATCTTTGACACTATTTGTTATTTGCTCTGATAACTTTTGCGTTTCAATATCTGTTAGTGTACGGTCGTTCGCCTGTAGCGTAACCTTTATTGCCAAGCTTTTCTCACCATCTTGCATGTGCTGACCAGTATAAAGATCAAAAAGTGTAACTTTGCGAATTAGCTCTCGATCTACTGCTAAAATAGCATCTAAAAACGGTCCTGCTGGCACGTCATCAGCTAATAAAAAGGCAAAATCTCGCTCAACAGATTGGTAACGGCTTATGGTCTCCAAACCTTTTTTAGCTGTTTTTGTATCTTTTGGTGTTTGCAAATTTTTACAAACCAACTCAAACATAAAAAGTGGAACCACTGCATCTAGCTCTTCTTGTAGAGAAGGGTGCAACTCTCCTATCCAGCCTATCTCTTTTTTATTGCGCCCTAAATATACTATTGCTTTACGACCAGGGTGTAGAAAGTCTGGTCCACCAATCTCTAGAGTGCAAGGGCTATCAATTAGCTCGGATAACAACCCCAACATGTCTCCCTTAATATCAAAAAAATCTACCTGACGATCTTTAGTATGCCAATTTTTTTCATCAATTGCTCCAGTTAAAAGAGCAGCCACACGGTCTTCTTCTACAATATCGCTGTTATCAGTTGGGCGAAATACTCTACCAACCTCAAAAAGTTTTAAGTTAGAATTACCACGGGCAAGGTTGCGTTTTGCACTTTCCATCAAACCACAAATAAGAGTAGAGCGCATAACAGATTGCTCTTCTGATATGGGATTTAAAAGAGCAGTAGTTGGCACATCTGGGTCAAATTGGTTTTGTAAAGCAGGGCTGACAAAGGCATAATTTATAGCCTCAAAATAGCCAAGTCCTGTCATTAATTTACGTATTTTTTTATTAACTGCAACATCAGGGTTAATAATAGGTACGTCTACCTCAATACGGGGTAGAGAGGAGGGGACTTTATCGTAGCCAAAAAGACGCACAACCTCTTCTAAAAGATCTTCTTCTATTCTTAGATCATGGCGATGGCTAGGAGGTTGAAATTTATTATCAGCAGTTTTAATACAGCCAATACCAAGCAACATCGACTCCATCTCATTGTGAGAAAGGTTGATGCCTCCTAACTGGTTTATGCGATCTGGACGAAAAGCAATTGGGGCAGGTTTCTGCCATGTACCAGCATCTATAATGTTTATAGGACCAACACTACCACCTGCTAACTCAACAATAAGTTGCGCTGCGCGATCCAATGCTTGTTCTAGCCCTAGCGGATCAATTCCACGTTCATAACGGTGGCGAGCATCGCTTTGTATCGAAAGCTTGCGCCCAGTTCTTGCAGTTGTTATGGGGTTAAAATAGGCCCCTTCAAGAAAAATATCAGTTGTGCTATCGCTTACACCGCTTAACTCACCACCCATAATTCCTGCCAAAGCCAATGGTCTGGCTTGGTCGGCTATTAAGGTCATCTCAGGGGTTAATTTACGTTCAATCTCGTCTAATGTGGTTAAAGTTTCACCATCTTTAGCTTTTCTTACTACTAGAGGTAGCTTTAATTGGTCTAAATCAAAGGCGTGAAGAGGGTGATTTAAATCCATAAGAATATAGTTGGTGATATCAACTATATTATTAATTGGGCGTAAACCTACAGATTCTAGACGCTCTTTTAACCAGGCTGGACTAGGAGCCACTTTAATGCCACTAATAATCCGTCCACCATAACGTGGGCAACCTTCACCATCTTCAATTTCTACTTGGGCTACTGTGTCGTTAGTAACTGCTACATCTGTTATTAATGGTTTTAGCTCACTTTTTGTTAATACACCTAACTCACGAGCTATTCCACGAATACCGAGACAATCACCACGGTTGGGGGTTAAGTCCAGCTCAAGCTGTG
>JADGBW010000123.1 GCA_015231305.1 Magnetococcales bacterium
TTAAAAAGCGACCTTGCAGCCCAACAGGTTAACCTAGGCCAAAGTAATTTAAAATTAGGTGAAACCCTACACTTAAACACCACAGCATTGATAACAGGCGGACTACAAAAACCTATTATAAATCTCACAGTTAGCCAAACAAAAATAGTATTAAAGCCCCTACTCCACCTTTTAAAGCCGTGGTTGCCTAAGCCATATCAACAGCTTAAAATGGCTGGGGTGATAAGTCCATCTATTTTAGTAAAAGGCAAGTGGTTACAAAGTGGCTTTACAGGCTTAATTAATAGTGAGTTTTCAGGCACAAAGTTAGCTGGGGTCCTGCCTTCTCTCAAAGCTTCTGGAAAGTTTGATAACATCTTAATAAAGATTAAAGACCTTGATATAAAAAACAATATTCCGCAAAACCTCAATACTAAAATAAGTTTAAGTAGAGCTAGTGGGCAGTTTGAAAATTTAAAAATAGATGATCTTTATATAAACTTGGCAGCCAACCAGCAAGCAGACAACTCCATTAAAACCCGGCTTTTAGTAAATGCAAAAAAAATAGAGCCAGGGTTGCCCAACATGGCAGGATTTTCAACTCCTATAAAAATTGACTTGGCAGGTTTTGGCAATGTTAAACAAAAAAGTCTAAATATTGAGCATTTAGAGGTAAATTTAGAAAAACTGTTGAGTATAGCTGCAAAAGCTCAAAGCAATATTAGCAACAGTGAAGCACAACAACGGCTTATTAAAGGTAAAATAAAAACCACTATATATGATGATAAAGCCTTAAAATTGCTACCTGATAACCTGCTAAATGGTATAAATATTATTCCACTTAAACCTGGAGAAAAAACCACAATACAGACACAAATTACAGCCCACCTAGACAAAAACATGCAGCCTATTACCCTGCAAAACCAAGGTTCTATAACCATGGCAGGTTTAACAATAGAGCAACAGATACCACCATCAATTGTAGCTTTTAATAGGCTTAAAGTTAAATGGCATGCAGATAAGCCAAAAAGCAATGCACAATTTAGTGGAGACATTGTAGTTGGGTTAAAAAAACTACATTTAGATGATCAAAATAACAGCTTTAACATACAAAATATATTAATAAATACAAAGACAAGAGCCAAACAACAAACTGGTGATTATTATCTTGATAAACTGCAAATATCAGCAGATAAAATGGTGGATTTAAAAGCCACAGGCAGCTTTCACAAACATAGCGATAGATTTAAAGCAACTATCAACCTTAATAAGTTAAATTTACAAAAAATGGGTAATTTAGCTTATAACAATGGAGAGGCAATATTTAAAAATGCTCGTGGTAATATTGCCTTAGCAGCTACTGCTGATGGTAAAATATCCCACATAACAAACTGGAAACGCGATAAACTACCTATAAAGGCTAAACTTAACTTAACTAGCAAAAATGTATCCGTTGCTTGGCAAAATAACCGTATAACTGATGCTAATATGGATTTATCAATTTTGCTTAACCCTAAAACACAAGACAAATTTACTCTTACAAGCCACATTAATGCCAAAGAAATTAACTTAGCTGACCAGCCTCAACTCTCTAAAATTAAACAGCCATCCATCATAATTGCAATGGAAGGCAAAAATATGGATAGAGTTAAAATTAGTCAACTTGAAACATCTATTGCAGGGGCTAAATTATCTACCACCGGAAACATAAGCGGATTAAAGCCAATATTAACAGGTGAGTTTGACCCCAAAAACCTAATGGCATTGATAACACCCATGTTTATTGAACTTAAAAGCATGGTTTCGGTTGATTTAAACAAACAAAAACCACTGTTGCAGGCTTTAAAAATGGATGGAGCAGGTAAAACCAGCTTAAAATTAGACCTGCTAAAAAAAGAGAAGGGAGATGTTCAATTAAAAGTGCTCTCTAACATACAAAATGTATCAATTAAACAACCTGGTTTAAAAATATATAGAGGTAGTGGTGATGTATTGTTGAGAAAAACATTGGCTCCAGCTAGTGATAAAAAACAAGTAGTTGGTTTTTCGATGGCTAAAACTATTACCGCCCCCATCTCTTTGGCTGGAGGAAAAAAAGGTCTTCACATTAAATCTATTGATGTTGCCGGGCAAAAGTTGGAAGAGATAAGCGGTCAGATAAGTTTTGTTGAGAATGTCTTAAGAGTGCAAAACCTCTCCTGCCTGCTTTTAGATGGTACTATGGCTGGCGACCTTACTGTGCAAGGTGGAAGCGACCCAACAGTACGAATGAACTTAGAAGGGGTTAGCCTTAAATTAAATAAACTATTACCAAAAGCTAATCAAATTCCTGGTGATAGCCGTGTTAGTTTTGTTAGCCGTAACAGCTTTATTTTTCAAAAAGATGATGGGCAGATCGACTGGGGAGGCAGCGAGTTAACATTGATTTTCACCAAAATTGGTCGGGAAGCAACCGACAGGCTCTTACTCTCCCTTGATCCTAAGCAGAGCAACCCAGCCATAATAAATGCAAGATCAAAAATAAATTTAGCTAACCCATCTCGTTTACATTTCCAATTACTCAAAGGAATAGTTAAACTACAGATAGACTTTAACGATGGTCTGTTATCTAGCCTAAAGATAGATCGTATACCCATGGGAGTATTGGGAAGTTTTGACAGCTTTAAAGAGCTATTAGCCCCAGTTGCAAAATTAACGCAACAGCTTAAACTTATGGGGGCAACTCAATTTAACCTGGATGACAATGAAAACATACTCACAAATTAATTTAGCAATTATTTATATGGCCACACTTTTAATTGCAGGTTGCAGCAGCGGCCCACTTTTAGAGGTGACACTGGTTGATGAGCGTACCGCCCTAGAAAACCAAGTTTTGGGTAGCTACGCTCAGCTTAATCAAGATGTGCTGTTATTAACATCTGTAAGAGGCATTGACCCACAAGGTAACATTATTAAACGCGACCCCCTGCCCCAAGGAAGACAAACAGTAGTGCGCGCAATGCAACGGGCAGCTTTTAATTTAGACGATCTGGAGCGTTATAAACTTGCCGGAATTATTGGCGAGAACAATAGAGGGGGAGTAACCCTTATAAAGCTAGACAAAATAGACAATACCCAGCTAGCATTTATTAAAAATTTAGTGGCAGAAGAAAATGCAGACCGTGAAGTTATTATGCTGCGGATTATCCAAACAGACGAAAATTTAGCAAATAAAGATCTGCCTCACGTTAGAAAAATTTTTTCCGCAATGAATAGAGACAAGGCATTAAAAGGTGTTTCGATCCAAAAAGAGGATGGCACATGGCAAACCAAAGGCAATTCTCAATAATTAATTCATTTAGCTTATCAGGTAATGCTCTTATCACTAACATGGTGATTGCACTTTCGCCATATACACCATATAAAGCAAACTCTTACGCCATGCATGCTTCACTAACTGTTGAATCTAAATTGACCAAAAAATGGCTTAAAAAAGCTTTGCTTTATATGCCATTTCTATTGCTTCTAACAACAATTTTATTAACAAGCAATAGTTTTGCTAAAGTAGTAACGGTACATCCTGCTGTTGATTATGGCCCTTCACTATCTGCTGATGGCCGATTTTTAGCTTTTGTATCAGAAAGAAGTGGAAACCGAGAGATTTGGTTAAAAGATCTCTCCCCTGGTTCTGATGGTATTCCCCAGCAAATTACTAAACACCCAGCCGCAGACGATGCCCCAGCTTTAAGTAAAAACGGTAGCCAACTGCTTTATGTCGCTTATGAAACCGACCCTCGTGGTGATATCCATCTACTAGATTTAAATAGCGGTGAAAAAAAACAGTTAACAAACCAAGAGCATGGAGAGAGTGCCCCTGTCTTCAGCAGTGATGGTAAATCGATATTCTATACCCGTTTAGCATCTGCTGTTACCAAACAGGCAGTGATGCGGCTATATTTGCGTAGCAACAAAAAAGAAGTTTTACTTATGGGGGCATCCTCATGTAGCCAAAATGAAACCAAGCAGATTATCTGCGCCCTAAACGGAAAGCTCTACCTGCTGCCAGATGGAGATGAAAATGAAAAAATTCAGATAACCTCTGGTTCAGGTTTAGACTCCAACCCCCAATATACTAAAGATAATACTCTTTTTTATACCCACTATGAGCAAGATAGCTCTGGTGATGAGCTTTTGGGTATTGACGATAACTCATCAATATGGATGGCGAAAATATCCTCTACTCCACCTTATTTGTATGAGCAATATAGACTTACCAAGGGTGGTGGTTTTCACCAACATCCTATCGTAGTTGGTGGGATGTTGTATTATTCCAACATTGAAACTGGCAATATTGTTAAAAATAATATCGAAAACTTTTTTAAAACCTACAAAAATTATAATAAAGCCCAAACAAAAGCTGGTGCTGCATTTACAAGAGGAGATATTCATCAAGGGTTGCAGATTCTTGGCAACTTAGTAGCTAACCCTGCTCAGCTAACTGACAAAAATCTTCGTTTTTTAGAATTGGAATATATAGCTCAACTAAGAGCTATTAAAATGTTTGATCGCGCCCAACATATTATTAAACAGCTTGCCACAAAAAACCAAAGTGCCAAGGCAATGGCTGAGATACAATCTATTAGCCTTAAAATACACAGACAAAAAGAACGTTCCAGCCGCCAAGAGCTAAGAGAGCTAGTAAACAGTGGTGTTAAAGAAATTTTGGCAATTGAAAAAAAATATAGCAGGCAATATGGGCAGAACATTCAACTATTGGGTATGACTCATATAGAAGCCAGTACTCTCTATCTGCTAGTGGACAACTCTATTGCTGCACTATCCCAACTAGCTAAAGTAGATAAGTTGGATGATGAACAAATGCAGGCTCAGGCCCTTTTTAGCCGTGGTAAAGTTTATAGGCATTTAAACAATGATAACAGCTTAAAAAAAGTCTTTATGGATGTTATAAACAGGTTTGGTGAAGATACACCTTGGGGAAATAAAGCTATAGCCTATGCCATTGCGGTATCGGAAAAAGGCAGCAACTATAAACATAAAATTGCAGCGCTTAGAGATTTAATACAAGAAAACCCAAAACTTACGCAACTTGGCTCTGCCGCACTTTTACGTATGGCCCAGATATATGAAGACCACAACGAAACCCGTAAGACAGTTGCTATACTTAATGAAATTGGAGAAAAATATCCTAAATCCACCATACCATTAACAAGGTCTCTATGGTGGAAAGCCCAAACACTTGCCAACCTTGGTGAACATAAACGCGCTAGCCAAGCTTATGGCAAGCTTGCCAAGTTGCCAGAGTCAGAAATAAATAACACACAAAAAGCAGCAAAATTAATGACCCTACAAAGGGTGCTTGCAGCAGTTAAATTAAGAGACGCAGGTGATGCCAAAGTTGCAGCTAAAACCCTTGGGCAGATTATTAAAACTCACCCTCAATCAGTTGAAGCCCATAGAGGATATATTGCTACCAAGGTAATGCTGGGTGATGGTGAAGAGATAATAAAACGCTATGCAAAACTTGCTAAAAACTCACCTGATAATGCAATTATTAGATATAGCTATGCTTTGGCCCTCACGTATAGCAAAAAACCAGATTTTTCAGATATTATAAGTCGTTTAGAAAAAGCCGTTAAACAGCGACCAGATATAAGCTATTTTCATCAAACCCTAGCTTGGAGCCATGAACAATTTGAGACCAAAGGCGAAGGTGGCAGAGGTCATTTAGAAAAAGCAGCTAGGCACTATCAAACTGCACTATCTTTAACTGACCCTTTAAAAACCCCTCAGGTAGAGGCAGATTTACTGATGAACTTAGGCAACGTATTTTATGCCTTAAAAAACTACAGTGAATCGTACCGTTTTTTTCGCAGTTGGCAGCGTCGAAATCGCCCGTTAAAAGATCCCCTATCAGCTAGCTTATTACACAAAACTTTTGGCGAGAGCAGTTATAAGACTGAGCACTCCAAAGAAGCAGTAGAGCAGTATCAACTAGCTTTGGATATGCTGCCAAATGACAAAAAAATGTTAAGGCTGGAGCTTTTAGAAAAACTGGGATTAACCCAACAAACCCTTGGTAACCATGTACGAGCAGCAGAGGCGTTCTCTCAAGCGTTAGAAGAGAACCTAGCTCTTGGTATTACTAAAAACCTAGCTATTTTGCAGAGAAACATTGGGGCAAACTTACATGAGTCTATAAACAAAGATAAAACCCCGGATAGAGACGCACTAAAAAAAGCTTTGGCTAGTTATCTTAAGAGTGTCACCTACCTTGCGAAACACGGTAAACAGGAACAAAAAAAAGGTAGTGGCTTTTTTAATGTCATGTTTGCAGTGGGGTCTGAAGGCTCTAAAGCGGCATTTGGGTTTGACCTTGCAGGAGAACAAAAACTGCTGTTTGGGTTTATTGCCAACGTTTATGAAAAATTAGAAGAACCACAACCGTCACTATCTTTTTATAAAAAGAAACTCGGCCTATATACTAAAAAAGGTGATGATGACCCAGGAACATTAGGTGAAAAAGCGGTAACTCTAAACCGGGTATCTCAATTATCATATAAAATGGGCAACCTAAAACTTGCCCTTGAAAACAGCCTTAAATCCCTTGAGTTAGCCCAAGAGCTTAAACTTGAATATGGTATAGCTACAAATCTTTATAATTTATCTAAAATTGCAGTTGATATGGTCCAGGCAAATAAGGCTGTTGACCCTCTTTTAGTAGAAAAACTATATACAATTGTCTCAACACAAAACGGTGATGTAACGCCTACTAAAACTCAATTTTTTACCGAGAGCAACATAGCCTATCTTCTGGCTACCCTCCCTATTGACCCTTTATCAATAAAAAAAGGTAATAAAGTTCAAAGAGCAGTAGCAGGATGGCAAAGGCTATTTAAGCTTAAATCAAACGCTGATAAATTATATCGTAAGGCTGAAAAACGGCTATTAAATAACAAGCTTTTCACAGCACAGGAAATTTTGAGCTACTCAATAAGGCTTAAATTAAACCGCCTTACAATTGCTACCATAGCCCAAAAACAGAGTGCATCTTCCTCGTTAATAGCAGAACTAAACAGCTTAATAGATTCTGGTTGGTCAGAGTCAAGCTGGATATTTACACTTTTAAAAGGCGAAAATAGTGTTGATGACGCTGAAAAAAAAGAGCTTTTACATAAAGCTGTTATGCAAGCCACTGCATATCCTGCCTCTATAACACAAAAAAATAGTGCCAAGGTGCTAGCTCCATTTTACACCCGGCTTTTAAAACAACATGCTGAGCTTGCAATAGAGCAAGATGATTATGAGTCTTTATTTGTTGTGGCAGAAACTTTACAGATGCACCAAGCTGCCTTACAGCTTAAAGATAAGCTAGGGGCAGACTTTTTTCTAAACGGTATAGATACAGACACCAACCCAGTTGTGTTCACCTTAGATGCACTAAAAAAATCTCTTGTTAAATATAATATTGAGCAGAGCCAATCTTTAAAAGAACAACTAGAAGAGCAACTTTTTGAAGGTCTGGATAATCATCCCCAAGCCATCCGCTTTTTGCTAAATATGGATGTTGAAGCAGTAACTGAATTTTTATCTCCAGAGCACCCCTATGTAAAAGTTGTTGCTGGTTTTGAGAAAAACCATATTTTTCTACATGATGGTGAGCAACTTTTATATGCCAGACTTAAAAATGGTGGTGAAATAGTTGGGAAAGATCTTAAACAGGCACTTATAAAAGCCAAGCAGATATATCTATCTGCACCAACTGACAAACCAAAAATTGTTAACAGTTTACCTATAAATAACAAAGCAGTAGCAAAGCTACAAACTTTAATGGATCTATTGCCAAGTACACCTAGCCAGGGTCTGTTTTTTAACAGAATAGTGCAGGTTGGCAATAAAAAGCTAAAAGATATCACCCCTAAAACACCAATGTTAATTGTGGATATACCGGTTGTTGGAGCACAAAAAGAAGATTTAGAAGAGGTATCCACAAGTAACATTTTTGTAGCAACTGCCCCATTTGACAAAATGACAATTTCCACAAGTGAAAAAAATCAGGTTAAAGAGAGAATTAAATTAAAAGATTTTTATTTTCCAACCGGACACACATTTTTTTTAACTGACCCCACAGGGTTAGATACTAAAGACCGTCCACTATTGGCAACAGCTTTAATCCGCAGTGGTTTTCCCCATGTAATATTTACCAACCGGGCTTTATCGCAACAAGAGGTTAAAAGTTCTATTGAGAGCTATTTAACCAATGTTGCAAAATTTCCTGCTTTAACAGCTATAAACAGAGTATGGCACGAGAACAAAAATATTCTGGGTAAAAACCCCTTCACCTTTTATGGTGGCGCGGGCATAAACCAAGAGCAAATAGCTGAAAGAGCAGAAGATCTGTTTGATGAAGAACTAGCCATGGCCCAAGAGGCTTTTGGACAGGATGATTTAGAAACCACCGTTAACCACATAGAAAATGCTCTAGTGTTAATTAATAAAGCTGGGCGTGATGAACTGTTTGCACAATTATCTAGCACAGCAGTTAATACCCTATTTAAACTTGGTAAATACCAAAGAGCAGTTTGGCATCAAAAACAGATTTTATCCCACCACAATAAAAGCACACCCGAAGCAGTTCACGCCAAAGAGTTAAATATTATGGGCATGCTTTATTCTCGCCTCGAAAAATATAAATCCGCGGTTTTTCATCTAGAACAAGCAGTTAAAATTGCAACTAAAATTGGCAATAAAGAGATTTTAGCCGAAGGGGCCAACACCCTTGGTATCGTTAAAGAAAGTCAAGGTGCATACAGTGGAGCCTTAGCTGCATTTGATATCTCATTTACCCAGTTTCAGTTAAAAGGTGATAAAAAGGCCATGGCAGAGCAGTATCGCCGAATTGGTCGTATTTATCACAAACGCTTGGCAAGATATTTTAAAGCTCGGGAATTTTTTAACAAAGCTAACAAACTATTTAAAGAGAGCAAAGATTTAAAAGGAGAGGCATTAGCACTTATTGATATTGGTTTAACCTATGAAAAAACAGGTGATTTTAATAACTCAAAAAAATATTACAATAAAGGGATAAAAATAGGACAACGCTTAGATGATCCCTTTCTTTTAGCAACAGGCTATCTCAACCTTGCTAATACATCTTGGTTTCAGGGTGATTATCAACAAGCATTTAAGCTTCTTATAAATGCCAGCAACCAAGCCAACCATGCAAGTAAACCGCACTTAGAGGTAATGATTGCCAACACAAGGGGGCTGTTGTATTGGACTTTAAACGAAAATGATAAAGCTCTGCTGCATTTGCAAAAAGCAATTGATAAATCAAAAAGAGACAGTTTGGCAACTGAGCTTGCCTCTTCATTAAACAACAAGGCGTTAGTTTTAAGGGCAACAGGTAATTTGGACGATGCCCTTTACAATTTTCAGCAGGCTATGGTTATAGATGCCCAACAAAAAAGCCTTTGGGGTCTGAGTTACGATAATAGAAACATCGGCATTGTTTTAATGAAAAAAGGCCAGCATGAAGATGCCGAAGAGCGATTGTTAGTCTCTGAAACCATAAGCTCTGAAATTTCCAACCCCATAAACCAAAGCAAAGCCCAGTTGGAGCTTGGTAACTTATACAAAAAAATTGGCAGAGTTAAACTTGCCCTTAACTATTATAGCCAAGCTTTTGAAATTGCCAAAAAGCTTCACCTAAAAGAGGTTGTTTGGCGGGCTTCAGCAGGGATGGGAGACGTACTATGGCAGCAAAACAAACCAAAAGAAGCCTTTGCAGCCTATGACAGAGCTATAAATATTGTTGAGGGAATGCGTTCTGCTTTAAAAATTGATGCCCTACGCAATAGTTTTCAGGAGAACAAACAAGACCTCTACCGCAACATGATAACCTTGTTGGTTGCGATGGGTGATGCAAGAAAAGGGTTTGATTATTTAGAGAGGTTTCGTTCGCGAAACTTTATTGACCTATTAGCCAACCAAAAAATTGAGCTAAAACGACCAGAAGATGAAAAAGAGCTAAAACATGTCAGCAATCTATTTCAAGAATTAGACAATCTAGCACAAGAGTTAGCAGCCACAAAAAAACCCAGCAAAACTCAAAAAAGCAGATATAAAAGACAAAAAGCCATAGCTGAGGAGGCACAACTAGAGCTATTGCAAAAAAACCCAGAGCTAAGCGCGTTTATTTCGGTAAACCCCTTAACTTTAAAACAGTTTGAAGGCAAACTAGAAAAAGGTGTTGGAACTATAGCCTATTTGCTAACCAAAAAAGAGCTTTACATATGGGTAACAAACAAAAAAGGCACAAAATTTAAGCGTGTAGCAGTAACTGAAAAAGAGCTAACTGCAAAGGTAAGAGAATATCGCGATTTAATGCAGAATATCGAGCCGGTAGAAAAAGTAATGAGCCAGCTTTATAAATGGCTGATTAAACCAATAGAAGATGATATTGCAGATTTAAAATATATAGGCATTATACCCCACGGTCCTCTATATTTTCTATCTTTTTCAGCTTTAAGAGGTGAAAACGGTTATTTTGTAGAGGAATACCCTCTATTTTATTCACCTTCAGCATCAGCCATGGAATATTCCTTTAAAAAGCGGACAAAAACCAAAAGAACCAAAATATTAGCCATAGGTAACCCTGACCTTGGAAACCTAAATTTTGACCTACCCTTAGCAGAGTATGAAGCAGGCAGTATTCAATGGACTTTCCCTGACGGTGACCTATTAGTTGGTAAAAAAGCCACTAAGAAGTGGATAGTTGAAAACATAAGCAAATACGGCATAATCCACATAGCAGCCCACGGTGATTTCCAGGGTATTAACCCCCTATTCTCTTCATTATGGTTATCAGCAAAAGACCAACAAAAAGGAAGGCTAACTGTAAAAGAGATTTTCTCATTAGACATTAACGCAGACCTAGTAACCCTAAGCGCATGCCAAACAGGATTAGGAACCCTACAAGGCAGCGAGCTAATAGGCCTAAACCGAGCATTCCTCTACGCCGGAACCCACGCACTAATTTCATCACTATGGCGAGTAGATGACCTAGCAACAGCAGTATTGATGAAACATTTCTACAGAAACTACTCAACAATGAACAAAGCCCAAAGCTTGCAAAAAGCACAACAAACAGTAAAACAAACCTTCCCCCACCCAGCAAACTGGGCTGGTTTTAATCTAATGGGTGATTATCAGTAAATAAGCTGTTGCCTGTAATAAATTCGGGTTAAGGGATATCATCTCCCATTCAGGTTTGGGCATCACCAAAGGTTTTGTTTTATAGCCAAACCACATGTATTTTGGCATTCATAATATCAATATAAATTTTAATAACTACTTATTAAACACAGTTTTTAAACACATATAACAACTATAGCAACATATTACTCATACAAAACAAATAAATATTGGATTCAGATATAAATTTTCCTATATTTTTATTGTATATTACTTTAATGTGGAATTTTCCAGCTTAATGTTAGAGCTTATAATGTTCTTTATTTTTTAAGTTAACAGTAATTATAAATTCTTTATAACCGCAACAAACAA
>JADGBW010000124.1 GCA_015231305.1 Magnetococcales bacterium
ATAGCCGATTTTTATGAGATTATGCAGAGAATGGTCTGACTTATATTTTTCAACATTTTCATCCAGGTGAAATATAGTCCAACTTTATACCCGCATGGGTGGCTATTGCTTCGGACCTTTCGTCTGGGTATGGCTCTTTGTATACTACGCGGGCAACACCGACGTTTGCTAATGCTCCCATGCAAGAGGCGCAGGGTTGGCAGGTTACGTATACTGTGGAGCCTTGTAGGGATACGCCATATCTTGCTGCGTTTGCTATGCCGTTGGCTTCGGCGTGGGCGCAAACACATAGGTCTAAACCTTGACCACTTGGCAGGCCAGCTTCTCTACGAGGGCAAGTTTCAGGGTGAGGATAACCACTTGGTACACCGTTAAACCCGGTGGCTAATAATCGCTTATCCATTACAAAAGCAGCACCTACTTTTCTGCCAGCAGCACAAGTACACATCTCACTGGCTAGTTTGGCTGCTGCCATCCAATGCTCATCCCAACTTGGTCGGGTGATGGCACAATTAACACTTTTTTGCTCTTTTTGCTTATCATATTTATCCATCACCCACTCCCATACCTTCTCACTTATATTTCATAAGCTAAACTAGCAAAAATAATATACACTGCTTTAAAAAAACTAATAATATGAACCTGGATATAAAAAAATTGGCCATTATCTCTTAAAGATTTGGTTAACAAAGGAATTTATTTTAGCATTTCGTACTTTTTGAAAAAATAATGCAAAAAAACGCCTTTGTAGAGCAATATAAAGCGAGAATGCCTGTAATTTTTTAAATATCTAGGTTAAGCTAAAAAAGCATAATATCATAATTTTATATGTAGTTGCGAGTTTGCCCCTACTATTATTTATCTAAATATTGTTTAACCAACTTTTTAAGAGATAATCATAATGAAATATTCATCACTTCTTGCACTATGTCTTACGGCACTGCTAGCTGCCTCATGCTCCCAAGGGCCAGAGAAGCAAAAAACTAAATTTGTCTCTGTGGGCACAGGCGGTGTAACTGGTGTTTATTATCCAACAGGCGGGGCGATATGCAGGCTAGTTAACCAAGGCCGAAAAGAACATGGTATCCGCTGTAGTGTAGAGTCTACCGGAGGTTCAGTATATAATACCAACTCAATAGATGGTGGTGAGTTGGATGTCGGCATTGCCCAAGCTGATGTTGCTTATAAAGCTTGGAATGGGGAAGCACCATTTAAGAAAAAAATGACAAAATTACGTTCACTATTTGCCATGCACCCAGAGTCGGTATCTCTTGTGGCACGTAAAGATGCTAATATAAAAAATATTGCGGATATGCGGGGTAAAAAAATTAATCTCGGTAATCCTGGCTCAGGTAACGCCCGAACATCTTCTGAACTTCTAGAAGCATGTGGAATTGCCATAAGCGACTTAGCTCTTGCTGGACGACTAAAAGCAGTTGAGATGCCTGATGCCTTAAGAGACAATAAATTAGATGGATATTTTTATGTTGTAGGCCACCCCACAGCTAACATTAAAGATATTGCAACCAGCACCCCAATTGAGCTGGTAAATATAAATAGTGACTGTATTGATAAATTAATTGATGGGCGAGAGTATTATGTTAAGACCGAAATACCAGCTGGTATGTACAACGGTGTAGATACGGCAACTCAGACCTACGGAGTTAAAGCTACATTAGTTACCAGCAGTGACCTTGGGGAAGATACAGCCTATAAAATTGTGAAATCAGTTTTTGATAATTTAGATAATTTTAAAAGCCTACACCCAGCTATTAATAATCTCACTCCAAAGTCTATGTTAGAAGGGCTGACTGCACCAATACATGCTGGAGCTATGAAATATTATAAAGAGAAAGGCTGGAAATAGTTTTAACAAATACACTTTATAAAACGTATATATTGTATGTAAAATCATTTTTTATGCTTGGGGGAATCCAGTTTGTAATATACTTAACTAACTGGATTCCCTAAGCGGAAATAATACATTGTTTATTTGGATGTGCAGTTTATATGTAGAGTCACATTACTTGGCTAGCACCTTTTTACGTCTCTGCTTCAAACACCTCATAGAAAAAACAAATACCCACTCATATTTTTACTCTACTGTTAGCTTGCCTGTTAGCAAATATGCACCCAAAAGCGAGACTAATAACAACATAACTATGCTAATAGGATAGCGGTCCGCCTTCCGTCTATGACGCAAAGCTTTAAGCACCAAAGCTACAAATGAGAACCCTGCAATATAGTACATAATATTTATTGCTTTTAATACTGCATCTTCATCCCATTTTTCATTTATTTCAAGCTCTAGGTGACGGCTAAATACGGTGTGAGTCTCCGGCGTGGCTTGACTTACAAAAATCATTGCTACAACAAACAGGCCCCAACATATAAAAGAGACCCACATAAACAGTTTACGCAATTTATCCATCTTTCTTCGTCGATGGGGTTTTATAATTGCAAGTTCACTTTCGTCTACAGGCTCCCTTTCTTCAACATCTTCTAGATCATCAATTGCATCTATTTCTGCTGCTTCTAACTCTGCTGCTTCTAGCTCTGGCTGTTTGCTTTTTTCTTGCTTGGGTTTTGCTTGTTTGTTTTTAGCTTGTTTGGTTTTGGTAGTCATAATTACGTTTATCCTTCGCCTAGATTTATACGCCCTTTTAATATCTCTTCGGAATTTTTTATTGCTGGCATTACCATTCAATTTATGGTTAGTAATTTTGTGCATCGCAACAGGGCAAAATATCATGGTATTATATATTTATTTAACAGAAAAAAGGTTGATTTAACATGTTGGTGGTAGGAATAAGTGCCTGTTTATTGGGTGAGTCTGTGCGTTATGATGGTGGAGACAAACAAAACCATGCCCTTACTGCACACAAAGACAAGCAAATTAAATATATAGCCATATGCCCAGAGGCAGGGTGTGGTTTGGGTGTCCCACGTGAAGCAATGCAGTTAGAAGGCGATCCCAACACCCCACGCCTTTTAACCATAAACAGCCGAGTTGATAAAACTGACCTTTTAACTAATTGGTCTAAAGAGCAGATTGCAAATTTGCAAAACGATAAAATAGACGGATTTATTTTTAAAAACCGCTCACCATCTTGCGGCCTAAACAAAGTTTTAGTACACAAAACCAACCCAACAACCCCACAACAATACGGGGCAGGTCTTTTTGCCCAACAGATTAAAAACCATTTTGACGACCTACCCATGGCCCAAGATGACGACATGCAAAACCAACATAACATCCAAAAATTTATAGATGAGATGAAAGCCTATAAAGCTGTAACAACCAGTAAAAACCATGGTTAAAATATCAGCAGGTAGCTGTAAAGGACGAACTCTTGTTACAGGAAGTAACCAGCGTATTCGCCCAACCACAGGCAGGGTTAAAGAGGCTCTGTTTAGCATGCTTGCCCCTCGAATTAATAAAGCAAAGGTGTTAGACCTGTTTTCTGGAAGTGGAAACCTAGGTCTGGAGGCACTTAGCCGGGGGGCAGAATCAGCCTTTTTTATCGATAATCATCGCGAATCTATAAGCCTGATTCACGAAAACATAAAGCGATGCGGGTTTACCTCTAACTCAACGGTGTTATCTGGCTCTGCAACACAAGAGAAACTTTATAAAACTATAGACAAACAACTGAACAAAAAAGAGTGCAAAAACAGAGGTTTTAACTTAGTATTTTTAGATCCCCCCTATGGTAAAGGCATGGCGCAAACTGCTATAAACCATCTAATTGCCTCTTCCTTGCTTCTAGCTGATGGGGTTATCGTGACAGAAGAGGCTAATAATGTTATGGTCTCTCTCCCTATTGATTGGACTCTATGGCAAAGCCGGGGTTATAGTGAAACCCGTATTAATATTTGGACCCGGTCTTGAAAAAAGATAAAATAATATTATGACAAATAAAAATGCAAAAATTGCTGTATATCCGGGCACTTTTGACCCTGTAACACTTGGTCATATGGATGTTATATCCCGTGGAGCCGATCTATTTGATAAAGTTATTGTAGCTGTGGCAATTAATATTTCTAAATCCTCATTATTTTCCGCACAAGAGAGGGTGGGGTTTATTAAAGACGCTGCAAAAGACCTCCACAATGTTGAGATAATCCAGATGGACGGCCTTCTTGTTGATTTTATGAACGAGATAGGAGCTTGTACTATTCTTAGAGGCTTAAGGGCTATATCTGACTTTGAGGTGGAGTTTCAAATGGCTGCAATGAACCGTAAACTAGATGCTAAAGCTGAGACAGTCTTTTTGATGGCTAGTGAATCAACTACATTTATCTCATCTCGTTTGGTTAAAGAGGTTGCTGGTATGGGAGGAAAAATTGACCGTTTTGTCCCTACCAGTGTTATAGACCCTCTCAATGAACGTATGTCCACCGATAGTTAAAAAATACGGTTGAACCATTTGAAAAACCTCTACATAAAAAATTATGGCTGTCAGATGAACGCATATGATGCTGGACGTATGGCAGATCTTCTGTATAAAAGCCATAAACTATCTATGGTTGAGACCCCCCAACAAGCAGATTTAATTATTCTAAATACCTGTCATATCCGAGAAAAAGCTGACGATAAAATATTTTCAGAACTCGGCAGGTTAAAAAAATTAACCAAGGGTCACAACTCAAACAAACGCTATATTTTCGGTGTTGGTGGCTGTGTTGGGCAGGCCCAAGGAGCAGAACTTTTCAAACGCGCCCCATTTGTTGATCTGGTCTTTGGTCCACAAAACTATCACCATCTGCCACATATGCTTAACCAGGTTTTAGATGGCAAACGCCAGCTACACGATATTGAAATACCACCAGAGTCAAAATTTGATGCTCTACCCAGCGCACCCAGCTCTGGCTTTAGTGCTGCGGTTCCTGTGCAAGAGGGTTGCGACCGCTTTTGCACCTACTGTGTGGTCCCTTTCACACGTGGTCGTGAGTGGAGTAGACCTGTAGCTGATATTCTGCAAGAGATAAAAAACCTTACAGAAAAAGGGGCTATTGAAATAGAACTTCTAGGCCAAAACGTAAACGCCTATTTAGGCCATGACCCAGATGGAGTAGAACACGATTTAGCACTGCTTATAAAACAGGTTTCATTAGTTAATGGGGTAGAGAGAATACGCTTTATAACCTCCCACCCAGCCGATATGAACGATGACTTAATCGCAGCCTTTGGTGAGGTTCCCCAACTAAATTCATACATGCACCTACCTATTCAGAGCGGTTCTGATAAAATTCTTACTGCTATGGAACGTGGCCATACGGTGGCAGAATATCTCACATGGATAAACAAGCTAAAAACAACCTGCCCACAAATTACCCTAGCGTCAGACTTTATTGTTGGTTTTCCAGGTGAAACAGAAGAAGATTTTCAAAATACCCTCAATTTAATTAAGGAAGTAAGATACGGACACGCTTACTCATTTTTATATTCTCCTCGCCCTGGCACAGCTGCTGCTGACATGAAAAACATTGTCCCTCAAGAAGTGGGTGAAGAACGACTTTCACGCTTACAGGAGTTAATCAACACCATTCAGATAGAAGAAAACCAAGCACAGGTTGGGCGTGTTGAATCTGTATTAGTAGAGGGTGTCGCAAAAAAAGGAGAAGGTATGCTGGCTGGACGAACATCTGGGTTTAGACGAATAAATTTTTTAGCCCCTGAAGAATTAATTGGCACTTTGGCTAATGTTTTGGTGACCGAAGCCCGACCTAACTCTTTAATTGGAGAATTTATACGTGGGAATAAATAAATTTGCTTAATATTTTTAATTTCAGGTAAAATTGTAAAAATGTGTTGGGGCTGTATATTCCACGAGATATAAGCCACAAGTTATAACCCTAGAAACGGCAGTTGTCACCACGCACCTGACACAAGTTATTGTTTCAGTTGGTATATCATTAGAAAGCCTTATCACCAACAAGGTGGCCGCGATTTCCAATGATACACCAAACAGACCAATATCTTACGCCATGTACGTGCCGTCAATTGCATAATCTAGAACAACAAGATTTTATGTTCATGAAATATCCTAGGCTACAATAGGAATGGGTGATTTGATTTCTAAAATAGATGGCACAAAATCCCAGGTTTTGGAATTTGCAGACAATCAATTTGCTGCTACTCTTTTTGGGGCCGATAATAGCCACTTAATACTTATAGAACAAGAGCTTGACGTAAAAATTCACTCCCGTGGTAATGGAGTGGTAATTACTGCAACGAGACAAAAAGCCAACCAAGCCAAGCAACTATTAGAACAACTTTACGGGCTGTTGGAAAAAGGTGATTTGGTGGACCTACCCCAGGTAGAGGCAGGTATACAAAGCTTGCAAGATGGTAGCTCTCTGAACGAAATATTCAGTGAAACAGTTGCCCTACGCACTCCCCGTTGCACAATACACCCTCGCAACCCTCATCAAGCTAAATATATAAACACTCTGTCCAACTCCATACTTACAATTGCATCTGGCCCAGCAGGAACGGGAAAAACATTTTTAGCTGTTGCTGCTGCGGTGGTTGCTCTAATTTCAGGTCGGGTAGAAAGAATTGTCTTAACAAGACCTGCGGTTGAGGCAGGGGAAAATTTAGGCTTTCTTCCTGGTGATTTACAAGCCAAAGTAGACCCTTACCTACGCCCGCTCTACGATGCCCTAAATGATATGTTAGGGGTGGAAAAAGTTGAAAAAATGCTACTTAAAGGTACACTAGAAATCGTCCCTTTAGCCTATATGCGTGGCAGAACCCTGGAAGGCGCGTATATTATTCTTGATGAGGCACAAAATGCTACTGTGCAACAGATGAAAATGTTTTTAACTCGTTTAGGTGAAGGTTCACAAGTTGTGGTCTCTGGCGATGTTACCCAAATAGATCTCCCCCGTGGCACTACTTCCGGTTTGGTGCAGTCCATAGCTGTTTTAAAAAATGTAAAAGGGATATCATTTGTCCACTTTAGTGAAAAAGATGTAGTTCGGCACCCGCTTGTCAGACGTATTGTTAGGGCTTATGAACGAGCGGAAAAAAATCGGGATGTGGTGAAAAAATCATGAACGATAGAACCAACCTAAGACCTCTTCCACAACTGCAAACCCAACAGTCAGATAGGTTTCGCTTTCCACTTTTAATGGATGGCACTCTTTTTTTACTTATAGTAGTTTTTCTGGCACTTATTAACTCACCAGCTATTCTACGGCCTACTTACCTACCAGAAGTTGGTGAAATTGCCAAACGTGATGTAAAAGCAGATAGAGGTATTCTAATAGAAGATGTAGAGACTACACAAAAACGTAGAGAAGCAGCAGCAAGAGCGATTTTGCCAACCTATGATTGGGACCCTGGAATGGTTGACCCTATCATCAGGCAATTAGAAGGAGCATTTAATTGGCTAGAAAAAAACCGCCTAAGCGAACATAAACTAACAGGCGAAGATGCAAGGTTGGCATTTTCAGAACACATTGAAGATGAAGTACCCTTAAAAACTTGGGAAGCAATTGAGGCAATTCCTGATGTGTCTCAATTAATTGTGAGCATTCGAAACTGGCTAACTGAAATAAGGTTACAACCAGTTGTTAGTGCTAAAGAGGTGGTAAAAGACCTTAATGGAAAAGAGTTTTATATCCACTCAATTACCGACCAAACAATTAAAAAGTTTTCTCACGATATTAAGCCAATAGACTTAGCAAAAATAAGAAAAAATCTTAGAAAAAGTTTTAGAACTCATTTTAAAAAGTTGTCGCCAACAATTCGCAAATGGTTGCTTTATGAAGTTAGCACGCAAGTAAGGCCAAACCTTGTACTTAACCTTGCCCAAACCCAACTTAACCGCCAAAAAGCCTTTAATGATGTAGAAGCTGTCTTCTTTCAAGCTCGTCGTGGTCAAATGATCGTACGAGAAGGTATGGAAGTAACTGATGCAATTCATTTAAAAATCAAATCTTTAAGCCAAGACCAATGGACCGGTTCAATTATGTTCCGCATGGTTGGTATTGCAACTATATTAGGCTTGCTACTGTGGTTTGGACGTTGGTTTTTAACAACTACATCTTGGTCATTTCCTAAAGATCGTAAAACCACTTATATGCTGGGTTTTATCCTCTTGATAAGCTCATTGTTAAGTGCTACTACATTAGCAATAGGTCAAGGGGTTGCAGAAGTATTCAACCTACCCCTGGAGATGGTTGCCTACCTACCCCAAATAGCTTTAGCATCTTCCTTGGCATCACTTACAGTTGGAGCAAGAGCAGGTATACCTGGTGGTGCTCTTATGATTGGGGTGATTTTATCATTTTTAGTATCTCTATCTGCAAATGGCGGACTACCACTATTTATCTACTATTTTGTTGGTTCTCTGGTTGGTGGAGCAAAACTCAGGGTTTGTCGTCGTCGCTTTGATGTATTAATAGTAGGTTTATGGGTAGGCTTGTCTCAACTAATAACCATGCCATTTGTTGAACTATTAGCTGGAAATGCACCATCATGGGACTGGTTAATAGGTGGTGGTATGGCTCTTGTTAGTGGGATGTTAGTTGGTCTTTGGGGGTTAGCCTTAATCCCCCTTTTAGAGTCCCTATTTAACATTACTACTGACTCCAGGCTTTTAGAGTTAGCTTCTGGGGACCACCCCCTTGTTAAAGAGCTATCACTACGTAGCCCTGGTACATATCATCACTCTGTTATGATGGGTAATTTGGCAGAAGCTGCTGCTGAAAGCATTCAAGCCAACCCTCTTCTTGCAAGAGTTATGGCTCTCTATCACGACATTGGCAAAATGAAGCAGCCACACTATTTTGTGGAGAACCAATCAGGTAACAACAGACATGATAATCTTTTACCATCTATGTCATCCAAAGTTATTATGTCTCATGTAAAATACGGTATCGAGCTGGCGCAAACCCATAAATTGGGAGGGCCAATACTTGAAGCAATAATGACTCACCATGGTACATCAACTTTACAATATTTTTATAACCGCGCCTTAAACCAAGCAGCTAAAAAAGGTGAAACAGTAGAAATTGAAGATTACCGCTATCATGGCCCTAAACCTTGCTCTAAAGAGGCTGGCATCTTAATGGTTGCTGATTCAGTTGAAGCAGCAGCAAGAAGCCTGAATAATCCATCATCTGCACAGGTGCAGTCTTTAATAAAGCGTATTGTCGGACACAAAATTGCTGAAGGACAGTTAGATGAATGCCGTCTAACCCTCAAGGACATAGGGCAAATTGAAGAGGCATTTTTTAGAGTGCTAACACTTGGTTTCTACCACCACCGTATTGAATACCCAGATCAAATTAAAAAAAGAAAAGAGAGGGCCGAGCGTGAGCAAAAAGGTAATGGTAAACCGGAGAAGTCCGCCGTGGCCTGATGACATAGATTCTTTAGTGGAGTTGGCTATTGAAAAAACTATGGAGGCAGAAAAACAACCAATGGAACGTGTAGAGGTAGGGGTACAACTAACAGTTGATAAGGAAATACAAAATTATAACCACACATACAGAGGCATTGATAAAGCTACTAATGTTCTATCTTTTGCCCTTATGGATGGTGATAACGAAATACTAGCCGAAGATGGCCCACTACCATTTGGAGACATTATTTTAGCATACGAGACTATTGTTAAGGAGGCAACAGACCAAGGCAAACCATTTTTAAACCACGTAACCCATTTAGTGGTACACGGTACACTACACTTGTTAGGTTATGACCATGAACGCTCTACCGAAGAAGCCCAACTACAGGAGGCACGAGAGATTACTATTTTAGCACAACTCAACCTGCCAAACCCTTATGGTTGATATCTCATTTAAGGCCATTTTTGGCAAACTTGTAAAAGTTGCACATTTTTTAGTAAATAAAGAACGTATACCAGCTTATCTAGCAGTAATTGCCGGAATGGTAGCAGTGCGCGGGCTGCCTCCTATCCATGAAGAGATAACAATGATGGTGGCCTTTTGCATCCTGTTTTTGCTATTGGCTCAAACATCTTTTCGGCGTGGTGCTTGGTTAGGTTTTCTTTTTGGTTGCGGACATTTTACTTTAAGCTTTTCTTGGCTTATTACCAGCATCCACACCTATGGTGGCTTTCCACTGCCTGTTGCAATTTTAGCTCTCTTGCTTTTTTCAATGGCCATGGCTATTTATCCCGCTATTTTTGGTGCACTTCTGCCACGTTTAGCCCCAAGGCCAGAAATGGTTCCAATTGCAGCCCCTGCCCTATGGGTAGTTACAGAGTGGCTACGAGTACATATATTTACTGGTTTTGCCTGGAATTTAACCGGATATGGCTGGAACACAAGAGAAGCTATATTACAAATAGCCGATCTTGGTGGCATTTACATTTTATCTTGGTTGATGTTATTTCCTGCTGCGGTTCTCTCGTTACTTTGGGTACGCAGAAAAAAAACCAAAAAAGTTTTTATTGGGTTAGGAATGATAGCCATGGTATTAGGACTATCACATCTTTACGGCACAATCCGAATTGGCAACGGCAACCAAGAAACCAATAACAGCACACGTTGGAGCGCACCTTTAAGGGTAGCACTGGTGCAGGGCAATGTTGCGCAAGACCAAAAGTGGGACCCAGATTTTCGCGGTGAGGGTTTTTTCCGTTATCTAGATTTAAGCCATTCTATTGCAGAACCTGTGGACCTTGTTATATGGCCTGAGACCGCAGTTGCATTTTTTCTGCAAGCATCCCCAAGGGCTATGGAGCAAATTAGTAAACTTAGTCAACATCTTGGTGCGCCAATTTTAACAGGTGCTCCAATGGCTGACAAAAATGAGTTTGGCAAGTGGGTTTTTTCCAATAGTGCAGTGATATTAGACGAAGGCAAAAACTTTAAACGGCGTTACGATAAACACCATTTAGTACCATTTGGTGAGTTCATACCGTTTCGTGATTACATACCAGAGAATGTATCGAAACTAACAGCAGGCACATCGGACTTTACACCCGGACCCAGTGCCACCCCTCTACCATGGAACCAAGGTAACATTGGTCTTTTAATATGTTATGAGGTTATTTTTCCTGAAGAGGTAAGAAAACTGGCAAAATCAGGAGTGCGCTGGTTAATAAACATAACTAATGATGCCTGGTTTGGTGAAGCAGCAAAACCCCAACATTTAGCAATGGCAAGAGTTCGTGCAATAGAAAACCACCTACCAATGGTAAGAGTAGCCAACACAGGTATATCCGCTGCTTTTGATCAATTCGGTCACGAACTTGGTAGAATCCCCCCAAATGAAATGGGAGTAATAACGGTAGAGTTACCCAGAGCACACAGCAAAAGCCTGTTTAGCAAAGCGGGTGATGTGTGGATATGGTTCTGGCTCTATCTAAGTGTAGCGGCTCTCCTGCCCAGCATATGGCGTAATATATTTAAATCTAAACAGCAATAACCAACTCCGACTAAACAGACATATATTCAGCAATCAAATATGCACGTTAGCCACTTTTAAGATTGTTCGCCATTAATTTACAATTTATAGAATTTTTATATTTTGTAATTT
>JADGBW010000030.1 GCA_015231305.1 Magnetococcales bacterium
ACGGTTATATAAGATAGTTTTTTATTTATATTCACAATCATCTTTCAGTCCTAAATAATTTTTTCATCAAATTCCCATTATACTTACAATGGTGGTAAAAATCTATTAAGAGAGTAAATTTATGAAAATAATATATATTTTAGTGCTCTTATTGTGATATGTATTATTTATTTCTAAATATCTGTGTAATATATTAATAATTACTATATATAGCTTAAAAGTATTGTCGCTTTCATCATTTGAATAATTGTGTTAAGATGGATATATTCTCAATCTTTTCATAATGGAGTTTTTATGTACACCTTAGATCTTGTACCTTATCTTCCGGGCTGTCGGACTTCCGGTAGGGGTTAAGTTATCTATCTCTGACTGGTCACCCGGTCAGCTCGGCTTATAAGCCGGGCTTCTTTTAAAGGAAGCCCGATCATTAAATTTTTTGATCGAGGTTTCAAACGATGTCGAATGCGTTTTGTTCGCTTTCCAATATGGGATTGCGCCCATTTTTCCAACAACAATTATCTATTGAAGAACCCATTAAAGAAACCCCTGTAAGGGTAATTGGTCACCAAGGTGAGTGGTTGACTATAAGAGATGAAAATAGCCACTACCAGATAAAGCTTCCTGGTAAGTGGCAGTTGCGTCCACAAGAAGAGCAACCCTTAATTGGCGATTGGCTTGTTATGGATTCTACTGGGCAGCCTATCCGTATTTTAGATAGAATTTCATCTCTATCGAGAAGGTCTTCAGGTCATGGTCAACATACTCAGTACATGGCAGCAAATATTGATACTCTGTTTGTTGTATCATCATGTAATAAAAATTTTAAATTATCACGTATAGAGCGGTATTTAGCTTTAGCTTTTGAAGGTGGAGCACAACCGGTTGTTATACTAACCAAAGCCGATTTAACTGATGAGCCAGAACACTATTGTCAGGAAGTTCAGCGACTACATGATAATGTTGTTGCTATCTCTCTTGATGCCCGTAGTATTGATGGTTGCAAGCAACTAATGCCTTGGGTTTCTCCTGGAGATACTGTCGCTTTTCTAGGGTCATCTGGGGTTGGTAAATCGACACTTATAAACAGTCTACTAGAACAAGAAGTGCAGTCTACTCAACCATCACGAGATCAAGACGATAAAGGCCGACATACAACAACTGTCCGTTCTATGGTGCAAATGAAAGGCGGTGCATGGTTAATTGATACCCCAGGAATGCGAGAGTTGCGCCTAGGGGAGAGCAACCAAGGATTACGAGAAGTTTTTTCTGATATAGAAGAGCTAGCCTTGCAGTGCCAATATCGTGATTGCAACCATGAAAATACATCAGGATGCGCGGTAATGGCAGAGGTTAATGCTGAAAGAGTTGATGCCAGAAGACTAAATAAATACTTAAAGTTGCAGCGCGAACAAGGTTATCTTAAAGAGTCACAATGGCAACAACGTGATAGGAATCGTAAATTTTCAAAGATGGTAAACCAAGTTAAAAAAATAAAATACGGAAAAAGGTGACTTACATTAATCTGGGTTTGATAAGTAATAAAACAAACCCAGATTGATATTTGTATTTTTTTTTAAACCTAGACGCGGTAATTGTAACTGCATGCTTACAATTGCAGTGTCTAGGTTACAAGTAGGAGTATAGGCTTCCTATTTTTTAACTCCAGCAGCCATGTTTGTTAATGTATTCAATACCTTGCTCATTTTTGTAATAATTGCTTTGTTTATTGTTATGGAGTGACGTTTAGCCATTGAGCTAGGTTTGGTGTAAGCAAGCCAAACTTGAGAGTTTGAGTCTTGCCAAGCTACTACTTTCATAGGTAGATCAAGGCCAATTGCTCCATTTTCTTGCATTAAGGGGGTTCCTAGCTTTGGATTGCCAAAAATAAGAAGTTGTGTTGGTGGTAATACAAGGTTGGCATTTTTAGCCCCTTTAGCATGGTTAATTCGGGCAAATATTGTTACCCCTTTCTTTTTTAATGCTCCCTCTAATCTGTCTAAAGTTTGCGTAACCCCAAATTGGCTCTGTTTAACTACCGTAGTAGAGTCTGCCAATGCTGGTATGGCAAAAAGCCAAAAGATGATAGTTAAAATCATACTTTTTTTCATGACTGTTTAATCCTTTTTATGGATGTAAAGCTTTTAATGTTAGCTTTTTATCTAGCTATTGTTACATTTAATTTCTAATAATTACACCACTGCTAAGATTCACTCTGCCATCAATTTTCTTTAAAGTCCAACATTACCTTGTTGATGTGAAATACCACCATTTAAAGCTTGTGAAATGCTGAAATTGGGGTTATTTGAGTTGTGGTCAATTTTTTTATTTAATTATTAAAAACAGTAAGGGTATTTCATGATCCTCTAAGAGGTTTCACACCAATTGACGTTGGTAGCCGTCTATACCAGCCTCATAATATCCCAATAAAGCTCTATCACCAACAAGGTGATCACTATTTCTGCTGATACAAGATATAAATCAATAGACTACGCTCTGCACGCACCATAAATTGTTGTTTCTAGGTTTAATAGGATTAATTGTTGTATGAATGAGATGGTACAGCAGATTGTACAAGAGTTGAGTGCAAAAGGTAAAAAAGAGTTTACTAACAAAATTATTCGCAAACAATTTTTGCGTGGTTATGAGGTGGTTCATAAAATAGGCTTAGTTTCTGGGGTATATTTTGTTTTTCGCAGGTTCTTTTAGGGTGTTGCATTGGTTCACCACTTGTAGAGGCATTAAAACAAACTAAAAAGATTTAATGTTGCAAATAAGAATCATTTGCGATATGAACTGTCAGTCTATTTATTAACAACCCAGATTATTTAGGAGACTGAAGTTGAAGATGAACAAATTGAGAATTGTTTTTTGGGCTATTGCAATATTTTTGATGGCTGGACCCATAGGGGCTAGTGCTGCTGAGGAGGTGAATCTCTATTCTGCACGTAAAGAGAAACTCATCAAACCGCTTTTAGACCAATTCTCTGCACAGACCGGAATAATGGTTAACCTTGTTACAGGCAAGGCGGATGCCCTGCTTAAAAAATTAAAAAGTGAAGGCATTAACTCCCCAGCTGATGTATTGTTAACCACAGACGCAGGTCGTCTGCACCGAGCCAAAGTTGCTGGTGTAATCCAACCGTTTCATTCTGCAGTTCTCAAAAATGCAATTCCCCCACAATATCGTGACACTGAAGGGCACTGGTATGGTTTAAGTTTGCGAGCTCGTCCCATAATGTATGTTAAAGGACGTGTTAACCCTTCTGAGCTATCCAGCTATGAAGCCTTGGCCGATAAAAAGTGGAAAAATAGGATCTGTATCCGCTCTTCAAGCAATATCTATAATCAATCTTTAATTGCCTCTATGATATCTGCAAACGGGATTAAAAAAACAGAGGCTTGGGCGAAAAAATTTGTGAAGAATTTTGCCCGTCCTCCCAAAGGTGGAGATCGCGACCAGATCAAAGGTGCTGCTTCTGGTCAATGTGATATCGCCATTGCTAACACTTATTATTTAGCTGGAATGTTAAAGGCTAAAGATAAAAAGCAAAGAGCAGCTGCTAATAAAGTGGCTGTTTTTTGGCCAAATCAATCAGACCGAGGAAGCCACGTTAATATTTCAGGTGCAGCCTTGACTATTTCTGCAAAAAATAGAGCTAATGCTATTCAACTAATCGAATTTCTTTCTACCCCAAAATCTCAAGAGTGGTACGCTGAGACCAACGGAGAGTATCCAGCCCGAAAAGGTGTAAAAATGAGCGATACATTAAACAGTTGGGGAAAATTCAAGGCAGATGATCTTAATCTGGTAAATTTAGGTAAGCTGAACCCAAAAGCGGTGATGCTCATGGATAGAGCCGGCTGGAAATAGGTATCTAACCTAGAAACGGCAGTTGGAAGTGCGTACCTAGCGCAACATAATGTTTGTCTGGTGTATCATTAGAAATCGTGTTCACATTGTTGGTGAAAAGACTTTCTTGGGATATGCTAGGTGAATCAATAGTTTGCACGAGGTGCTCACCAACAATTACTGTTTCTAGGTTTAATATTCCAGACGTAAAAGAATGGCCCCCCTTAAGAGCAGGGGGGCATTTTTGTATGTTTTAAGGAGTTGTAGTGGAAGATTTTACTAAAAAGAGTGAAGAGTCCAGTTCAAGTAATTGGTGGAATTGGGCTACCGCTTCTTTAGCAGGTCTACTCTCTCTACCTATATTGGTGGTGCTTGGATATCTGTTTACTCCTGCTGGAGAAATTTGGTCTCATCTTGTCGAAACCGTACTTGCTGATTATGTTAGCAACTCTCTACTTCTGATGTTTGGGGTGGCTATTGGCAGTCTGTTACTAGGGGTTGGAACTGCTTGGTTGGCCTCTATGTGCTCTTTTCCTGGTCGGGGGATATTTGAGTGGATGTTGTTGCTGCCTCTTGCAATACCCGCCTACATAATTGCCTACACCTACACCGGTATGCTGGATTTTAGCGGGCCGGTTCAAAGCACAATTCGTGATATAACCGGATGGGGATACGGAGAATATTGGTTTCCTGAAATTCGTTCATTGTGGGGAGCTGCCCTAATGCTCTCTCTTGTTCTTTACCCATATGTTTATCTGTTAACCAGAGCAGCTTTTCTTAATCAATCACTTTGTGTGTTGGATGTAAGCCGTACATTGGGTAATGGCCCATGGCGTACCTTTTTTACAGTAGCCTTACCTTTGGCTCGACCATCCATTGTGGCTGGGCTTTCCCTAGCTTTAATGGAGACTCTGGCAGATTACGGTACGGTACAATATTTTGGGGTCAGCACCTTTACTACGGGTATTTTTCGAACCTGGTATGGTTTAGATAATGCAGCAGCTGCTGCACAGCTTTCAGCTATGCTGCTTTTGTTTGTTTTTACTCTCATTTTATTAGAACGAAACAGCAGAAAAAAATCACGATATCACAATACAAGTCAACGTCATCAGTCCATCAGCCGTATACCGTTGAAGGGGTGGCAGAGTGTAGGGGCGATAACTTATTGTGGAGCTGCTGTTCTTTTTGGGTTTCTTTTACCTGCATCTCAGCTGGGAATATGGGCAACCACAGTATCTGAAGAGTCAATCGATGGGGCTTTTATTGATCTCATAAGTAACAGCCTGTTGTTAGGAGGGGTGTCTGCATTGTTGGCTCTTCTGCTGGCTTTATTCTTAAGCTATGGTCAGCGGTTGCATAATAAACCAATTGTGAAGTTTTCGGTTCGCTTGTCAGGTATGGGGTATGCTGTTCCTGGTACGGTGATTGCGGTTGGCGTTATCATCCCCTTTGCTTGGTTAGATAACAGCTTTGATAGCTGGATGCGGGCACAATTTGATGTTTCAACAGGGTTGATTCTCAGCGGAACTTTGTTTGTTCTGATTTTTGCCTATTTAGTACGGTTTTTGGCAGTCTCACTGCAAACGGTAGAGGCGGGGTTGGGGCGGATTAAACCATCTATGGATGAGGCGGCCCGTTCTTTGGGGTATAAGCCTAATGAGGTGTTACGTTTTGTCCATTTACCCATGCTCAAAGGCTCACTACTGACAGCTTTTTTGTTGGTTTTTGTAGATGTGCTCAAAGAGCTACCCGCCACATTGATACTGCGACCTTTTAATTTTAATACTTTGGCAGTTAGAGCATATGAATTGGCGGCAGATGAGCGACTAGCTGATGCAGCCCCAGCATCATTAGCCATAGTTGCCACAGGAATTTTACCAGTAATTTTATTAAGTTATTCTATTACTAAATCCCGTAAAACAAAATAAAACGGGGTTTTAACATAGCCTCAGGAGTTTAATTGTGCCTATTCAATTAGATGTAAAAAATGTATCGGTAGCCTATGATGGTGTAGCAGTGGTTACAGGTATTAATTTCACCCTGGATGTTGGCCAAATAGGTTGCTTACTGGGGCCAAGTGGTTGCGGAAAAACCTCTCTTTTGCGGGCTATTGCCGGATTCGAACCATTGGCATCGGGTGAAATACATCTACACGGCAAGCAGGTGTCCAGCGTTGGGGCAACTACTCCTCCTGAAAAAAGACGAATTGGAATGGTTTTTCAGGATTTTGCTCTATTTCCACATCTCAGTGTGAGTGAAAATATATCGTTTGGAATGCGTCTTATGGATAAAAAACAAACTGCATCTAGGGTTGAGGAACTTTTGGACCTTATGGAGTTAAGAGCATTTAGACACCAGCACCCTCATGAACTTTCTGGTGGACAACAGCAGCGTGTCGCCTTGGCCCGTGCAATGGGCCCTAAACCTGAGATACTTCTTTTGGATGAGCCGTTTTCTAGCATGGATGCAGAGCTACGTGAACATTTAGCACGGGATATTCGATTAGTACTTAAAAAAGATGGTGTGACAGCCATTTTAGTAACCCATGACCAGTTTGAGGCATTTGCCATGGCAGATGAAATTGGAGTTGTAGGAGAAGGCCAACTCCGACAATGGAACAATGCCTATGAACTCTACCACCGTCCAGCCGACACTATGGTATCTGCATTTATAGGTATGGGGGTAATGGTTTCCGGTCAGGTTATAGAAAATGGTCAGATAGCACTATCTATGGGAGAAATTGTTAAACCTGCCCCAGAAAATTGTGAAGTGGGGTGCATGGTGAGTGTATTGTTGCGCCCAGATGATCTAATACATGATGACGATAGTCAGCTGACCTTTAAAATTGAGGATAGAGCTTTTAGAGGGGCTGAATTCCTCTATACACTAAAGACACCGGATGGTGAAAAAGTTCTCTGTATGGTTCAAAGCCATCATAACCACCAGATAGGTGAGAAAATAGGTGTGCGACTTGATGTGCAACATCTCACATCTTTTCCTATGTCAGATTGTTCAGAATGTCAGCTCACCAACTGTCAATCTCACCAATCATAAAAACACTGCGAGTTGAAGGATAATGTAGGAAAAAACTGTAAGTTTATGTAATATAGCTACTATTACCATCACGGAAGTAAAACAAAGTATTTATTGCTTGGTTACGTCATGCCTGGCTTTTTCTAGCATATTACACAGCATCTCAGCACCTTCTAGTATCCGTGATGATTGACGTTGAATGATATCTGGCGGTATAAAAAATAGGTGATTTGTTTTTACTGCGGTTAGTTGGTTCCAATTCTCCCACTTTTTAAGCCAATCTGGTCTCTCCTCAGACATACCACTGGCTATAATAACATCGGGGTTGGCTTCTATTACTGACTCTTTGCTTATTCTGGGTATTAAAATAGGCAGATCTCCAAATGGATTAACCCCACCGCACTGCCTTATAACATCGTTGATGATATGCTCGCGGTTTATGGTCATTATGGGGCTGTTCCACAGTTGGTAAAAAACCCGTAACTTTGGGGTACGGGTAGAGTAGGTGGCAAGAGAGTTCCACCTTTTATGAAGTTTTTTTAGTAGTGGGGCGGTTTGTTTGTCGGTAGCGGTTAATTTAGATAGGGTTTCTATCTCTGTTACAATATCTACAACTCGATGGGGATCAGATATAAAAACAGGAATATCCAAATCCATGAGCATCTGCACCTCATGTTTTTCATTTCCACCTGCCCAAGCAACTATAAGGTCAGGTTGTAGGGCGTAAATTTTCTCTAAATCCAACTGGTGGTATCCACCAACCTGTGGAATTTTTTTAGCTTCAAGGGGATAGTCGCTGTAGTGTACGGTTCCAACTATATATTTACCAGCTTTAGCGCTAAACAACATTTCGGTTAAATGTGGTGCAAGGCTTACAATTCGCCGGGCAGGGGCTTTTAATATTACCGTCCTGTTTGTGCTATCTATTATTTTTATTGTTCCGGCTTGGCTGTTATTTCCAAAAATGATGAAAATTGCTAGCATAAGTACTGTTACTGGTCTAAACCGTTTATTCATAATCCATTTTCCGTCATCCAATCTATTGCTGCTATTTTAGTTAGTTCGTATGCACATTTTCCTATTGCCTGCCCTGCTGGGGTGTGCAAACCTGCATAACAGCTGCCATCATCACCAGTTGGTATTGCTAAGGCAATATTGTCTGTTCCAGTACCTGTTACAGGGTCTGGGCATGACCTTATTTGGCAGGCAATTTCAGTTAGAGCAGCGGTTCGTCCTTGGCTTATAATTGAGATAGCCTCTAGCATGGCAGTAGCATCAAGCTTTTGGGAGGTCTGACAAAATATGTTTATGGTTCCAGGTATATACGAAGTACTAGTAGTATCTGGATAACCTACATGGGAGCCATTACCCAGATCCAATGTAATTATTCCTTGGCAAACAACCCCTTTATGTTCAACTCTAAGCTGTTTATAAGCTGCCACATTGCGAGAAGTCATTAAAGTTACTGAATCTGTCAAACCTTTTTTGCTTAATTGCTCTTGTAAATAGGTTTTGGGGTTCAGATCAATTGGCAAATCTTCACTTTTTACCTGTAACCAGGCAATTTTATCGGTTTCAACATATCCGGGCTTATTTATTGCCCAACTCAAAACAGTATGGGTACAGTGTAGTTTTAGTAACAACCAAGGGGGTGTAAGCTGTGGGTTTAGTGGGGGTAGTGATACCATGTTTTTTCCCATTTCAGGCAGGAAACCAGTAATCACGGTTATTAGATTGGATTCTTTTTATGGGATGACCATAGACTTTACTCAATTTAACTTCGTCCATTATAACCTCTAATTTCCCACTTTCGTAGTTACCACTATCGTGTAATAAAAGTAGATGATCGCAAAAGCGACTAGCAAGGTTAATGTCATGTAACACCATGAACAGTACCTTGTTTTGCTTTTTGGTGAGTTGGAGCATTTGCTCAAGTAGGTGAATTTGATAGTGGAGGTCCAAGTGATTTGTTGGTTCATCTAATAAAAATAGATCAGGATCTTGCACCAGAAGCACCCCAAGATCTAACCGCCGACGTTCACCACCAGATAGGGTATCACCTCGCCTTTGTTCAACTCCTTGCAAATTAACCATATTAAGAGCATCTGCCACTCGTTTATAGTCGTCTTCTTTCTCTCTTTGCCATTCGGTCATGTGTGGAAATCGACCAGACATGGCTGTCTCTAATACGGTAGCGGGAAAAGCATTGGCCTCTTGCTGAAAGAGTATGCCAAGTTGCTGGGCAATTTGTCGTCGGGATAATTTTTCTATTAAATGGCCAGCTAAACGAATGGTTCCGGTTGCAGGTTTTTGTAAACCTGCAAGGGTGTGTATTAAACGACTTTTGCCAACCCCATTGCGACCCAAAACAGCCCAACTTTGACCAGTCGAAAGGGTTAGGTTTAAACTCTTTACAAGGGTTCTACCCTCTATCTCTATAGTTAGGTTTTCTACTTCTAACAAGGGTGCTCCACTCATTGTCCTATCCTGCCCCTCGACGTAACAGGATTAAAAATAGTGGCACACCAACCATAGCTGTTATTACTCCAACTGGTAGCTGTTGAGGAGCGATTGCAGTTCTAGCCACAGTATCTGCCACCATTACAAGGGTTCCACCAACTACCACTGAAACAGGTAACAGGTAACGATGTTGATAAATACCAGCCAATCTTAACATGTGGGGTATAACCAAACCGACAAACCCTATGGTTCCAGCTGTCATTACTGCTCCAGCAGTTAGTAGAGATGCAGCGATAAAGACCTGAACCTGAACCCGTTCTACTGCTACCCCCAGCCCAGCAGCTCGAACAGCATCACGAGCCAGTAGGTCCAGTGAACGGCTTAAGGGCCACACCAAAATAAAACCTGTAAGCAAAAAGATAAACACAGGCCAATGAGAGCTAGTGGCATTTATGTTACCCATAAGCCAGTAGACCATCCCCCTTAGGTTACTATCTGAGCTTATCGCTAACAAAAGACTAATTAAAGCCCCCCAACCAGCAGCGGTCACCACCCCAGTTAATAACATTCGCATGGGGGTTCTACCCCCTGGTCCGTGGGCTAAATAGAAAACCAGAAGCATAGAGAATATGGAGCCAGCCAATGCACCAAAGCTTAAGCCCATGCCACTTACCCCAAGCATAATTAATAAAAGTGTAACAACTGCTGCCCCACCAGAAACACCAAGAATATAGGGGTCTGCTAAAGGATTATGCAACAAAACCTGCATTAACGCCCCAGAAAGGGCAAGAGAACCACCTGATAAAAAACCGTTTATAATACGAGGTAAGCGTAATTTCCAGATCAAGTTTTCCACAAACCCTTTCTCGGAGCCAAAAAGAGCCTGAAAAATACTGTTCCAGCTTAATTCTACAGAGCCAGCCTTGATAGCATATAAGAAACCACCTACAACCGTAAGGCAGATTCCCCAAATAACCAAAAGTGGTTTTTTTGGAAGAGGTGCCATTTTAGCCTATCCCTCCAAACGGTAAATAATTGGCAGGTGAATTTGGATGGCCTTTTGAAAAGTTGCTACTGTGGATTTTGGAATCCGCCCCAATTTTGTCACCGTTTTAGTAGCAGCACTATCTAAAGCCAAAAACCCAGAACTTTCGAGAACCTCTACATGTGAGAAAATCCCAGAAGGCTCTACTTGAATCCATACAACGACTCTTCCTTCCCAGTTGCGCCGTTTAGCTAGTGGTGGATAGACAAAATGACGGGATATCAACTTAGATATAGAAAGCTTAACTGCTCCCTTATTTTTTTCTCTTGCAGCACCATTAAAGCTATGGCTTAAAGCTTGGTCCGCCCTTGAGAGTTGTGACTCCTTTTGGGGTTTTATTTGCTCTTTATTTACCTTTGTTAATTGTGTGGCAGCAGGTTTGTTTGCAACTATAATTTTATTTTCTTTATGTGCTGGCTTAACAACAGGCTTTTTTTGCAAAATCTTCTTTGGTGGTTGAGCTAACTTTTTAGGTCTTTTTCTTTTTGGGCCTGCATTGGGTGTTGAAACTTGTTTATATGGAAAATTAGCAACGGCTGACTTTTTAAAAATATCTACAGATTTTTCTTTTTTTACCAGGGATTTTGTGGGTGATTCAACAATTGTGTTTTTCTCTTTTGCCCTGTTTTTTGTCGTTGAACTATCATCAAGTTGTGGGGTTGTTTCGGTTTTATCGATTTGCTGTTTTTTAACAGAATTTTTTAGCTCAGGCTGATTATCAGATGCTGATGTGGAGTTAGGATATGAAACTAAAGATACCATTATTTTGTTAGGCTTTATCTCACTTTGCCCCTCGTTTAACCAATTATTAGAGAGGCTTAGCAGAAGAGTGAGAAGCAAGGCATGGGCAATAACAGAGAGTGGCAGGGTCAGATACAAGATCTGATCCTGCTTGCTCTCCATCACCCTGTAGTCTGATATCAAATCCTCCATTTGCTGTTATTTGCTGTACCTCCAAGCAAGGGATAGCAGAATGGCGCGTCCTGATCCTTTGTAGTATACAGAAGATGAAGAGGCGACGGTTTTATAATCTTTATCAAAAATATTATCTGCTTTAAGCCGGACTTGCCAGTTTTCATCAAGATCATAATTTCCGCTTAAATTTACCACACCGTAACCGGGTAGTTTAAGGGTGTTATTGGCATCGTTATAACGACTGCTCTGATAAAATACAGAGCTGTGGATTGCGATTGGTTGGCTTTTAAAGCGATAGTCCAGGTTTAACTTGGCAGAGGTTTTAGCCCGTCTGTTAAGTTGTAATCCGCTGGTCTTATTTTTGGGGTCCATAACTGTTACATTTGTGCTGATATCAAACTGACCTATGGTTTTGCCAGCTTCTAACTCTATACCAGTAATTTGCGCTTTATCTACGTTAGTTGGGGTATAGAAATATTGTACTGCAGAGTCACTCCAGCTGATTAAATTATCAATGTTGGTGCGATAAAGGCGGGTGCTCCAATCTATACCTTTATGTTCACCTTCTAACCCCAACTCGAAGCTTTCCGATTTTTCAGGCGACAGGTTAGCGTTTCCTTCACCAAAGGCATCGGTTGGGTAGTAGAGATCATTAAATGTAGGGGCTTTAAAAGCAGTGCCATATCCCACTAACATACGTAGTGACTCATTTATATCGTAACCCCACTCGGCATTACCAGAAACATGAGAGCCAAACTGCTCATTTTCTATTCCCCGTAGGCCAAGCACCCAACTGTTTTTATTTAGTTTTCCCTGAATCTGCGTAAATAGAGCCACATCATAGCGTTTGGTTTCGTCATAGGCTGTTGTGGTGTCTATTTTATCTTCTAAAAAGTCAACACCTACCGTTAATAGGTTTTTGTCGTTAAGGTCTAAATCTCCCTGAATACCGATGTTTATACGCTGGGTGTCGAATTGATTCTGTTTTACTCCATCCAGATAAGTAGATGAGTCATCGCCGCTTACTCCCGCGGTAAATTTCATGTGCAACTTGTCTAAAGGGTCATGTTCGACAGTTATACCCATGCTCTGTTGTGCGCCTTTGCTAACATCGGCAGAGCTTGCAAATATTCTATCGTATTCGTTGCGTGTGCTTGCATAAAATAGGTCAAAATCTACTGTCGCACCATTATCAAAACTGTGTCCAACCCTGCCAGATATTGAAGCATTACGGTAGCCGTCATCATCGGCATCTTCGGCTTGGCTGGAACCTGAAGTAGAGTTGAAACCATCGCTGTTAAAACCAGCTATTGATAGGGAGCCGTTGGTCTTAGGGCTACCCCCGGTTAGTGTTAGACTTGCTTGGCTGGTGTTCCAGTTTCCATAACCCAACTCGGCATCTACATGCCAACCCTCTGAACGATCGTGGGTAAAAATTTGCACTATGCCACCGATGGCCTCTGATCCGTACAAAGATGAACGTGGACCCCTTACCACCTCTATACGTTCAATTTGTGAAACAGGAATATGTTCCCAAGATACTGTACCAAGAGTAGCCGACCCCATTTTTCTGCCATTTACTAAAACCAAAACATGACCTGACCCAGTTCCACGCATATAAATATTTGAAGACCCTCCAGCACTACCATTTTGAGTAATATCCACACCTGGCAGACCACTAAGGAGTTCCGGTAGGCTATCGGTCTGTTTATTTTCTACGTCCTGTCTGGTTAGTACTGTAACTGGTGATAGTGTGGATGATAATGGCACAGGGGTACGTGTTGCCGTTATCACCACGGGGGTGTCGTCAATTATTTCTCCTCTATATTTTTCTTGAGAAAAAGCTGGTGGAGAGACCAAAAACAACGCAGTCGTTCCGAGTAATAAATATGATAGTGAATTTTTTTTAGAATTTTTCAAAGATCTACGCATAACACAACCTTCCTAGTGCTCGCCCGCACCAAAAAAAAAGAAATTTGTGTGTCGTTTCTATTCTTTGTTGATTAACAAAAAAGAGGAAGAAAAAGAGGAGATCAGGAAGATATAACTACGCAGGTTCTATGGCACATGCCCATAACCAATCCGTTCCCAGCGCCCTCCGCGACACGGTAATTCATCAGATCGGTCTCCGGGCTAACGAGTGGCCTCATAATATAAAAATGAAACCCGAACTACCGCCTTCCCACATTCATAAGAATGCAGTGGCTAGTTGGTATGTTCTTACTCGATCACCGTTGCGGGGGCAGCGCTGGCTTTGTTTAAAAAAATAAACCTTCCAGACTTCCCGTTTGCTTGAAATTTCTATCTAAACAAAATAATAAAAAAATCAACCAAGCCTTCTCTTCCTCCAAGGCAACTACCATGGGGTCAATGGGGCATCTAACGAATGGCCAACTCTAAAGAACAATTAAATGGTTGTCAATGAGACTGTAAAATAATTATTTAGTAGTAGGTTTAATTAGATTTATGGCTAACAGAATGTTGCAGGTGATACACCCTATACTATAAACCCTCCATACGGTGTATACTTAAACTTAAAAACGGCAATCGTTGCTAAACAAATGATGCATGCTATTGATTAACCAAGCATGTTAAAGAAAAGGCTAATCACCAACAAGGTGACCACTATATCTAATGATACAATCGGTATACCAATATCTAACGCTATGCACGCAATGCTAAACGTCGAATTTAGCTTAAAAGCTGACGTTTTAAAAACTATATAACAAGCAAAAGGAAGCACTATTATGAAAATGAATTTCTTGGGTATTAATATGGTAGTTCTTGGGCTTCTTGTTTATATAGCGTTATTTATTCCGACCATGGGGTTTACTGCTCCACAGGTAGGGGATAAATTTGGTAGTTGGACTTTTTCCTGTAAGGCCCTTGGTCCAAGTAATACAAAGTGCGGTTTAACCCAAAGCATAGTATCACGAAGTTCTAGAAAGTTGATTTTAAGAGCAAATTTAGGATTTATTGGTAAAAAAGGAGAGTTGCTATTAGTCTTAAGGACCCCCCTCAACCTTTACCTTAAGGCTGGGGTTATGGTTAAAGTTGACTCTGGGCCAAAAAGAAATATGATTCTGCATCAGTGCAAAAAAAGTGGCTGTGTAGCGATGTATAATGTCTCACAAAGTTTTAGAAACGAGTTGATTTTGGGAAATAAGTTACTGGTTAAATTTAAACTTATACTCAAAGAGGGAATAGTAGGAATTCCTGTAAAAATTAACTTGAACGGCGTTCAAAAAGGTATCAATGAGTTAGAAAAAAGTCAGGCTGGAAAACGGTATACTATAATACAAGAAAATGATCAGCTGCCTATATTTTAATAATTTAATATTATCTTTATTTTGGTAGTGGTGTTAGTGATGTACGTATTTTTTTTAAGAGATTAGTCCATGAATAAAGTAGACAGAAAACGTAAAAAAAAACGGTCTAATAATACCTCCAAACCAAATGTAGCTTTTAATCCTGTTGAAGCTACAAAAGCTTTACAGCATGCAATATCGTTACACAAAGCAGGTAAAATAGTAAAAGCTATCCAGAGTTATAAAAAAGCCCTTAAGCTCAACCCAACAAATGCAAAAAATTATTCTTATCTTGGGCTTGCTTTGCAAGAAAAAGGTCAACTTTTAGAGGCGACTAACAATTTTCAAAAAGCGATAGCTATTAAGCCTGATTATGCCCAAGCACATAGTAACCTTGGTATTGTCCTCCAAAATCAAGGATTATTAAAAGAGGCAATTATTAGTTATAAAAACTCAATAACACACAAGCCAGACTATGCAGGAGCATACAACAACCTCGGCAATGCTTTGAAGTTGCAAGAAAAAACTGAAGAAGCCATTATAAATTATCAAAAAGCAATTTTATATGAACCAGATTATGCCGAATATTACAACAATTTAGGCGATGCTCTAAAAGATCTGGGAAAAATAGAAGAAGCAATTGCAAAATATTTAAAGGCCATATCTCTTAAAACAGATTATGCAGAGGCTTATTATAATTTAAGTCTGGCTCAACTGTTAAAGGGTGATTTTCACAATGGATTTGCAAACTATAACTGGCGGTGGAAAAACGAGCAATATAACACTGAACGTTATTTGTTACATGCTAAAAAATTATGGCAAGGCGAACCATTAGAAGATAGGCGTATATTAGTATGGTCTGAGCAAGGGCTTGGGGAAAATATTATATTTTCAAGTATTATACATAACTTTATCAAGTCAGGAGCCAAAGTTGTCTTGGAGTGCAATGCAAGACTTGTTAAAATTTTTGAAAGATCATTTCCAGCTATAACAATAAGACCACACCCAAAGCAATTCAAAACCTTTGAATACAATAGTGAGTTTGATTTTATTATCCCTTTGGGAAATTTGTTTGGACTCTTGTGTTCTGATATTAGTAACTTACAAAGTCAGCCTTACCACCTTATAGCCAGCAACTCTAAAAAAGAAATTTATCGAAATCGTTATCTTAAACACAGTAATAACATGCTTGTTGGTATTGCATGGCATAGTAATAGCTCCAACTATAAACACAAATCTATGGCTCTATCTGAGTTGCGTCCTTTGTTAGAAACTCCTGGTGTTACCTTTGTAGACTTACAATATGGAGATACTTTTAAAGAGAGGAGTAAATTAATAAGTGATACAGGTATTAGCATAATTCACGATGAAGCTGTTGATCAAATGGGTGATTTAGATGATTTTGGGGCACAGGTTGCAGCAATGGATTTAGTAGTTACAATATCCAACACCACTGCCCACATGGCAGGAGCATTAGGGGTTCCAACCATACTGATGTTGAGTAAGTTACCCATATGGTATTGGATGTTGGAGAGTGATTATTCCCCTTGGTATCCGTCAATGACTATCTTCAGGCTAAAAAAACAGGGTGAGTGGGGTGAAGTTATTAAAAATGTGACACAAGCAGTGCGAGATAGATCTGCTGACCATAATCAATTGTTAACCAATGAACATTAGCTAGCTTGTTAATATTGATAATACCTGTCCATTGGGCGATTAATCTATATATTACAGATAATTGGAAGCATTTTAGTAGTTATTAAAATTAAGATAAAATCCTGTTTTAACATTACACTATTCACTGCAAAAATGTTTTGACCTTGCTTAATAATGAGTATGGACTTACAGGCCTTAAAATAAAATCTTCATCTTTTAGGGTTAAACCAATTGTGTTGTCTGTTTGTTGTTTACTATCAACCACAAATATTGTTGGTATGTTTTTAGTTAGCTCTTCTTGCTTAAGTAACTTATATACTTCGTATCCATCCATCTCAGGCATCATGACATCCATTATTATTATATCAGGTGGAGCAGGGGACTTAGCAACTCTCATAGCCAATTGACCGCTGATTGCAATTTGAACCTTGTAAAAAGGGCTGAGAATTTCTTTTAAGGTAGCCAGGTTTTTTGGTTCATCATCTACAATAAGAACTGCTTTATTGGTGGCGTTTGTTATGTTTGGTGCTAAATTTAGATGTTTTTCTTTAACCTTAATCCACTTAGCTAACGTAGAATATAAATTTTCTGGAACAACTGGTTTGGAGACATGATCATTCATTCCAGCATCAAGGCATTTATTACGGTCTCCAGACATAGTGTTAGCAGTCATCGCAATAATTGGTAATTCTTTAAAACTATAATGGTTGCGAATTAATTTTGTGGCTTCCAGACCTCCCATTACTGGCATCTGTAAATCCATTAATATTCCATCAAACTCTCTCTTTGTTGCTAACTCTACAGCCTCTAAACCATTATTTGCGATGGTAACTTCTATTTTGATCTGTTCAAGTAGCTCTTTTCCGACCTGCTGGTTAATTTCGTTATCTTCTGCTAGCAGCAAATGAGAGCCAGCAAGCATGTAGATATTGTTATTATCAGTCTTAAGGTCTTTAATAGTATTTTTTTGGTTATGATCGGTATTAACTTTGTTGAATTTGATGGTAAATATAAATTTGCTTCCATTATCTGGGTTACTATGTGCTTTAATTTCTCCTCCCATCATTTCTACTAAATACTTAGATATGGCTAACCCTAAACCTGTTCCTCCATATTTTCTGGTGGTAGAGGAGTCTGCTTGAGTAAACTTTTGGAAAAGTTTACTGATTTGTTCTGCTGTCATTCCTATACCAGTATCTTCAACTGTAAATTGAATTAATACATCGTCTGAAGTCTCTTGTATGAACTTGATACTAAGAGATACACTACCTGCATGGGTAAATTTTATTGCGTTTCCGGCTATATTAATAAGTATTTGTAATAAACGATGGGGGTCTCCTGCTAAGTTTGCTGGAATGTTATCATCAATATCAGTATTAAATTCGAGACCTTTTTCTTTGCTTTTGGTGGTCATTATAGTTTCAAGTTTGCCAACTACTTCTTCTAAGCTAAATACAATTTTTTCCATAGATAGCTTACCAGACTCAATTTTTGAGAAGTCTAATATATCATTTATCAACTCTAATAAAGCATTTGCGCTGGTACTTATCTTTTCTAAATAATCTTTCTGTTTGCTGTTTACATCAGTTTGTAGACAAAGATGTGTCAACCCTATTACAGCATTTAACGGAGTCCGTATTTCATGACTCATATTTGCCAAAAATTCACCTTTAGCTTGGTTAGATGACTCTGCGTCAACACGTCTTTGAATCTCTTTGGCGTTGTGGATAGCTAATGAACATATTGAACAAAGAGCGTCTAATACTATTATATCTTGATTAGTAAATTGGCCTGCTCCTCTTCTATTTAAAATCTCCATTGCGCCAATTACTTTACCTTGCACAATTAAAGGAGAACAGAGGATTGACTCAGTGTCAAACCCGGATGCTTTGTCTACGCTATCTGTAAAGTCATCATTATTTTTAACATTATGAACAACTTGAGGTTTACCTTTAATAATTGTCTGTCCAACTATCCCTTTTCCAGCAGGTAGTTTTAAACCTGTGATATCTATAGGGCCAGCACAAGCTCTGCAAACAATGTCTTTATTGTCATTCTCTAGTAAAAATAATGACGCTGCTTCTACCTGCATATTTATTTTTATCTGATTAACACTAGTTTCTAGTGTTGACTCTAGGTTTTGCGAGTTTGCAAAAGCATTGTTTGTTTTTACTATTAGACTAAGAGCCATATCGTGTGAGAGAAAAAGGCCAAAGTCAGACTGCTTACCTATAAAGTGTATACCAAGACCAAACTCTTCAATGCGAACAATGGTACATGGGAAACTAAGGTTAAAACGGAGGGAATCTAGAAGGAGGTTTCCTTCTACCCCTATTTCTATTTTATCTAAATTGTCTTTTGTTTCAAAAAGGACACCTCCTAAGCCAACATCAATAGTGTGACCAGACAGAACAAGACCGTCATTCAACTGTAGGCGCATTTTTATAGTATATTCTTGACGTTCCCACTGTCTTTGCAGTTTATAATTATTATTGCTGTCCTTCATGTAAGCTGTCCCTTTGAGCAGGCTCTAAATGACAAGTCAATTTTTATTTTTTTTATTTGATGTACTATTTTAATATAAAATGTACAAAATAAACAGTTATTCGTTATGCACGTGTAGGTATTAACCTAGGGATAATATGTTGAAAAAGTTAGTTTAAATTTTACTTGTCACGGTAATTCTTTAGACAAAAAAGAAGACAGCTCTCTATCAGAGCTGAAGGCATGACCACCAAACCAAGCAAAGTAGAACTCATACATCTTCTGAAAAGGAATTATGCTTGTATTGTAGTTTTTTTGGCAATCTAAAAGGCTGTTTATTAAATTAGTATGTTCTTCTTTGTGCTCATTCATTAAGGGGTAGTTGTAAAGTTCCATCAATGACTCTTCTGTTTTAAAATGCCACTCTGCATATTTAACAAGTTCTTTCATGTAAACAATTATTTGTTCTTTGGGTTGGTGTCTATAACAAGCAGTTAATATATTATTAACTAGGCGAATTTTTCGTTTGTGTTGAGAATCAATTTCTTCAAGTCCAACAAGATATTTATCGGTCCAATCGATTAACTGTGACATATAACACCTTCAAGGTTTGTTAACTGGCAAGTCCCAGTAAACTTGTTGTTTTTAGTTTATGTATTTGTGACTAGTATATTCATCTCATCCAATTTTATGGTTTTTAGAACCATATTTACAATTGAACCTCAACAAGAGTGATATCATCATCATTTACTCTTGACCCTGTATAATCTTCTAGTATTGCAAGTAGCTCATCTAAAGGATTTTTTTCAATGGAAGTTTTTTTAAGAAACTCATCTAGTGGATCATTTCCAAACATTTTACCATTTGTTCCATAGACTTCAATAATACCATCTGAATAAACAAATATATTATCTCCTTCTTGTACTGTGACGGTATTTTTGGTTTCTAGTAAATTTATTGAGTGTGATATGCCCAAAGGCATAGTGTTTGATATGAAACGTTTATGTATTTTTCCATTACGAATTAACAAGCTATCAGGTAGAGCTGAATTCCAAACATTAACAGTTTTACGGTCTGGTGATATTTCAAGAAAGCCAGCAGCAAAAAAAAGTCCTGTAGGTAGTTTTGTACATAGCTGTTTGTTTATTTCTTTAAGAATTTCTATTCCAGATGTGTTTCTATTGGCAAGTTCATAAAGAATATATGTAACCAATGGAGCTCCAATGGCTGCAGTTAGCCCATGGCCAGTAAAATCACCAAGCAAAACTAACTGTCGACCGTCAGGAGTAAAAGTTGAGAGAAGCATATCTCCAGCGGTTGCCTCTACTGGGGATGTTAAAAAGCGTAAATGCTGTGGGTTAAAGCCATCAGTATCACGCATTTTTAATATGATCGCTTCAATAACTTCACGTTCACGAAGAAGGTGTTGATTATGTTTATCTAGTTTATTATTGGCTTCTTTAAGGGCTAGGTGGGTTTTAACTCTGGCTTTTAATATTGGAATGTTAATAGGCTTAGTAATGTAATCCACTGCTCCTAAATTCAGCCCATCTAACTCGTCATCATCTTCTGATTTGGCAGTTACAAATATAATTGGTATATTTTCAGTCTCTTTATTAGCTTTTAGTTGGCGACACACCTCATAACCATCCATTCCCGGCATCATGATATCGAGTAGTATTAAATCAGGATGCGGAGTTATATTGGCTGCTTTGATAGCGATATGACCATTGGGTGCTGCTCTCACTCTATATTCTGATTCTAAAACACCTTTTAATACATCAATATTTTCAGGTACATCATCTACAATAAGAATGATAGACTTTTTAGTCTTCTGGTTTGTCATTCAGGGGTATCCTGATACTGTTTCATCACCTCTATAATTTCCGCTTTCATGCTGATAAAAAGTGTTGCTAGTTTTGGGTCAAAATGTTCCCCACCTTCGCGAGATATTAAATCTAGTGCATCATCAACAGACCAACCTTTTTTGTATGGACGAACAGAGGTTAAGGCATCAAAAACATCGCTAATTGCAGCAATTCGACTAGCAATAGGAATTTCTTCTCCTTTAAGGCCTCTTGGATAGCCACTGCCATTCCATTTTTCATGATGAGTATGAGCTATTATTGCACCAAGGCTAAGTACTTCAGACTCTTGCTCGCCAATAATTTTATAACCCATTTCCGGATGCCCTTTAATTATTTCAAATTCATCTTTTGTCAGTTTATCTGGCTTAAGTAGGACATTGTCTGGTATTCCTATTTTACCGATGTCATGCATGGGTGCTGCATGCATTATCAGGTTTGCTTCTGGTTCGCTTAGTCCTGCCTTTAAAGCCAATAAATAACTGAACTTACTCATACGTGTAATATGCATGCCGGTTTCGTTATCTCGGTATTCAGCAGCACGTCCCAACTGGTTAATCACTTCAATCCTAGTTTTCTCTAGCTCAATATTTCTTATATTAAGTTGTTCTGTTCTTGCAGCTACCTGGTCAGCTAAAAGTTTTCTCTGATCATTCATAGATAAATGGGTTTTTACCCGAGCCAGAACAATAGGGGGGCTTACTGGTTTAACTAAATAATCCGCAGCACCCAATTCAAACCCTTTGGTTTCATCTTCTACCTCAGACTTAGCTGTTACAAATAAAATTGGGATATCTCGTGTTCTATCATCCTCTTTTAAATGGCGACATGCTTCGTATCCATCCATCTCTGGCATCATTATATCCATCAATATTAAGTCTGGGCGAGAAGGGGACATAGCAACCCTAATAGCTAATCGTCCATTTGTGGCTATTTGAACTCTGTAATATGGGCTGAGAATGCCTTTCATAACATCCAAGTTTTCAGGGGTATCATCCACAATCAATATAGTTTTGGTTGTGGTGTTTTCTTGGTTACTCATGGGTTGTCTCCTGTAATTCAATACCTTCTTCTGCTGCCCATTCTTGGAAAATAGATAGACACTTAACAAAGTCATAAGATTCGAGAGGTTTTTTGATAGATTTAATTCTCTCTATACGTTTTTCACTACTGACAAGCGGGACAATTTCATCTACTACTTTTTCAACAGCAGAGTCAAAATCGTTTAGGAGCTTAACAGCTTTTTTAAATAGTGGGGTTAAAACCTCTGGTCCAACATCTGTTATTTCCTGGTTTTGTGTATTTGTTTGTTTCTCCAATACCAATGACGTATTGATAGAGTGAGATATATTGGCTAACTCTGTAGTTGTTTCACCTATGATATCAGATAATCCAGTTAGACTATCTTGTTTTTGCGCTAGCTTTTCAATAGTACCTGCCAACTTAGCCAGGTTTTTCGCTCCAATTGTGGAAGAAACACCTTTTAAAGCATGGGCTGTTTGCTCTAATGCTTGATAATCGCCAGTTCCTATATGTTCGGCCAGTTTAAGGCAAGAATTACCCTGATTTTTAACAAACTTTAATAGAACTTTTTTGTATAAAGCGCAATTATTACCAACATTACGCAGCCCTATGTTGGTGTCTATTCCAGGTAACGCAGGAATTAGTACCATAGAGTTGTCACTGTTTCTAGGCTTAGGTGGTGTAATATTTTGTGAAGAGTAGTCTCCTGGCTTTTTCTCAATCCATTTTACTAAAGTGGAATATAGCTCTTTAGGTACAACAGGTTTACCTACATGGTCATTCATGCCAACTTTCAGGCACTTCTCTCTATCACCAACCATGGCATTTGCTGTCATAGCTATAATAGGTAATTCAAGTAATTTTTCATTCAGACGAATTTGTTTAGTTGCTTCAAGTCCATCCATGACAGGCATTTGCAGGTCCATCAATATGCCGTCAAATTGTTTATTATTTGCTAATTCTACTGCTTCTTCTCCATTGTTTGCTAAGGTTACCTGAATATTTATTTGTTGCAAAAGTTCACAAGCTACTTGTTGGTTTATTTCATTATCTTCAACCAACAGTAATTTAACTCCAGCCAAATCTGATGTTACACTTTCATTTGTATTATTTGTTAAATGGCTCATTGGTTTATGGCCAAAAGCAGTTAATATAGCGTCTGATAGTGTCGCAATAGTTATTGGTTTCATCAAGAAACCTTCAAGAAGATCTTTTTCTTCTTGGGTCGGAACTACCTCTTGAGGTCCAAAAGATGTAACCATTACTATTTTTGGAACTTTAGTTAAACTCAGTGAGTTTTTAATGCGCCTAGTAGTTTCTAAGCCATTAATCCCAGGCATTTTCCAGTCCATCAAAACTAAATCATAAGCTAATCCATCGGCATCAGCTGTTGATAGTGTTTCTATAGCTGCCTCTCCACTTGAGACAGTAGTTGGATGATAACCAAGAGACTCTAAATGTATAGAGGTTATCCTTCTTGAAGTGTTGTTATCATCAACCACAAGAATGTGTAAATCACGGATATTTTCTTCTATAATAATTTGTTTTGTCTCAGTTTGTTCAAGCCTTTTAAACCGAGAAGTAAAAATAAATTTACTACCTTTTTTGTCTTCACTTTCAACGCTAATCTGCCCACCCATTAGCTCAACAAGTCTTTTACTTATGGTTAAACCTAGACCTGTTCCTCCATATTTTCTGGTTGTAGATGCGTCTCCTTGGGAAAATTCTTTAAATAGATTTCCCAATTGTTCTTGTGTCATACCAATACCGGTATCGCGTACAATAAACTGAAGCATTATATCATCTGGGTTTTCTTCAACCAGCTCTACACTTAAGACAATTTCTCCTTGTTGGGTAAATTTAACAGCATTACCTATAAGGTTGGTTAAAATCTGTCTTAAACGGTGAGGGTCACCTTCAAGAGATAAAGGTATGTTTGGTTCTATATCTAAAAGTAGTTCTAGCCCTTTTTCTTGGCTTTTAATGCTCAGTATAGCTGCTACACTAGCCAGTAAATCATCTAATGAAAAAGTTACTTTTTCCAGGGAAAGCTTGCCAGCTTCAATTTTGGAAAAGTCTAAGATATCGTTGATTAACGTAAGTAAGGCGTTAGCACTTAAGCTAACCTTGTTTAAATAGTCTCTTTGTTGAAAAGATAAGTCAGTTTGTAGGCTTAAATGTGTTAAACCAATTACTGCATTAAGGGGAGTCCTTATTTCGTGGCTCATATTTGCCAGAAAATCTCCTTTTGCTTGGCTTGCATGTTTTGCTTTTTGTGCCATTTCTTGAGCATGGTTTCTTGTTTCAACTAACTTTTGGGTAAAAGCTTTCTGTTCTGTAATATCTACTAGAACACCTATAATATCAGCTTCTGTATTTCCTGTTTTTTGAAATTCAGAAAGAATAACGTTAACAGAGTGGGATAAACCTTCACTTGATTTTAGGTCAATTTCTTTTTGAATCTTCTTAAGCGAGTTATCTGCTAAGATGTCAGAGAGTAGAGATTGAAGTTTTTTGTTGCCTTCGTTATCAAATAGATTGGTTATCTGGGTGCTCTCTAACTTATCGATATCTGCTCCTGAAAATTTCTGGAACGCACTATTAGAAAACAGAACTCTTCCACTATTTTGCATGTAGAAAATTGGTAAAGGTACTGAATCAATCAACTGCCTTAATAGTAAACGTTCATCAGTAAAGGCTTTTTGCGCCTTTTGTCGGTCTGTTACATCTCTAATTACTCCCACTGTTCCCACATATTGCCGAGAACTGTTAGAAGATTGCTGTGCAACTTCTCCATAAAGACCCGTACTGTTTACCTCAACACCAATAGAATGATCGTCAATATTTTTTATTTCAGACACACCAATTGGTTTTCCTGACTTCGTTTTAAGCCTTACCTCTAATCCCACGGTCATACGCTCACCAGAGCGTCGTTCATCAAATACTTTTTGTTCTGGGTTAGATGTACCTTTTCCTATTCTTTCTATAACCTTATCAAGGCTAGCGTTTGGAACATCTGCACTATGAATAATTTCTGAGAAATGTTTACCAATTAAGTCTGATTGATGATAACCAAGGCGTTCCACAGATTTATTTAGAAAAGTGAAATTTCCTTCAGAATCTATTTTATATACAATATCAGGAATAGTCTGAACCAAACCACGGAACCGTTCTTCAGATGAAGACAACTTCTCCAAGCTATCTGTCAGCTTCTCGTTTATTTCATAAAGCCGACGGTTTTTTTCTTCCATGTCATTGTTAAAGTTTCTGAGAGCCAGCTGAGTTTTTATGCGAGCTTTAACAATATATGGGCTAATAGGTTTGGTAATGTAATCGACAGCCCCCATTTCAAACCCTTCTATCTCATCTGCATCACCAGTTTTGGCTGTCACAAATATAATTGGTATATCTTGGGTATTGATGTCTCTTTTTAGCTGGCGACAAACTTCATAGCCATCCATATCCGGCATCATAATATCCAGAAGAATTAAATCTGGTTGAGGTTCTAGCCTAGCAAGTCGTAATGCCAATGGGCCATTAATAGCAGGACGAACTAAATATTCATCTATCAATGTACGTTTTAAAACATCGAGGTTTTCTGCTGTATCATCAACAATTAAAATAGTATGTTTTTTATTGTTGTTACTCATTACTGCTCTCCAAGTCTATATCAAGGCTTTGAGTACATTTTTTTAATTCAGCAGCAGCACCGTCATAATCATATTGCTCTACTTTTACCTTCATAATTTCTATTCCTTTAGCCAATTTGTGAGGAAGAGGCAATTTTTGTATAGAGGTAATAGTATTTTCAATTGCTGAGTCAAACACAGCTACTTGCTCGAATGCTTTTTTTAATAGGGCATTACGTTTAAGAATAGTTTGCTCTGTCTCTTGTGAATCGTTCTGCTTTGTTTTTGCCTCTGTTTCTTTATCTGGAATTGCCACATCTATTGCTAAACATATCTCATTTAACAATAAAGCTGTATCAGACAATGCTTTATCTATAATCTCTTTTTTCTCATTAGTTTTAATAGCAGATTCTAAAATGCTAGCTTTTTCCTGTAGAGATTCGGCCCCAATTGTTCCAGATACACCTTTTAATGTATGCGCGTATCGCTCTGCTGTAGATTTATCACCAGATATTAATGTTTCTTGAATAGTCTGAACTACCTTTTCCTGGTTGATTCTGAACTTTTTCAGCAAATTGCGGTAGCTTTTTACATTACCACCCATACATTTTAAACCTGACTGAGTATTAACACCGATAATATCAGGAAGCTGCTCTTCATCTATTTGCTCATTGGTGTCTGAATTGTTGTTTTCCTGTGTAGTTGTTTCTAGTATAGGTTTAGGGTTAGCAGGTTTAATCCACCTTGCTATGGTTGAGAACATTGCAGATGGGTCTACTGGTTTGGCAATATGATCTTGCATACCAGCTTCTAGGCATAGTTCACGATCACCAGACATGGCATTTGCTGTCATAGCTAGAATTGGTAGTTTTGAGATTTCAAAATTTTTTCTGATCTCTCTAGTGGCAGTAAGACCATCCATTACTGGCATTTGTAGATCCATCAAAACTCCGTCAAAACTCTCTTTTGCTACTAAGTCAACCGCTTGTTGACCATTTTCTGCTAAAATTACTGTTATATTGGCCTGTTCTAATAGTTCTTGTGCAACCTGTTGATTTATCTCGTTGTCCTCAACCAATAAAAGTTTTGCTCCAGATAATACTGCTTTTAAATCTTGATGGTCATCAAGTTTAATACTTCTTCTTGGCTTCTCAGTGTCACTTTTTCTAAATGCTTCCATTATGGATTCAAAAAGTAGGCTCTGGTTAACTGGCTTTATTAAAAAATCATCTACTAGAGCTTCATTGGTGGCCCGTTTGACTAAATCTTCATCTCCATAAGCTGTAGCCATAATCATAACTGGTGGTTTGTTTAAACCTAATTCATTACGAATTTTTTTGGCAGCTGTAATGCCATCAATCTCAGGCATCATGTAGTCCATAATAACTAACTCAAAAGGTTCTTCAGCCATTTCTGCTTCTTGAACTGCAAGCATGGCTTCTTTTCCGTCACATGCTTTGCTTACTTTGAAAGAAAATGAGGTAAGATAGTCAGAAATAACATTTCTTGCACTTTCATTGTCATCTACTGCTAATACTTTCATTCCTCTAAGGTCAGCAGTCGGAATTAATGTATTTTTGATAATTCTGTTAGAAATACCCAGTAGCAAATCAAAAATAAATTTAGATCCTTTCCCTGCCTCACTCTCTACACTTATTGTTCCCCCCATCATTTCAATTAATCGCTTTGAGATGGTCAACCCTAAACCAGTACCGCCGTACTTCCGAGTTATAGAGCTATCTGCCTGACTGAAAGCTTGAAACAAGCCTGCTTTTTGCTCCGCTGTCATACCTATACCAGTATCACTTATTGTAAATTGCAGCCTGATATTATCTTTGCCTTTATCTAATATTTTGGTTTCTACAGAAACTTCACCATTTTCAGTAAATTTAACGGCGTTGTTAGCAAGGTTGATCAGAATTTGTCCAACCCTCATTGGATCACCAACCAAGCTAGGAGGTATATCTTCAGAAGACTTTACAAGAAATTCCAACTGTTTTTCTTGGGCTTTTAGAGCTATCATCGTTGACATACTGCCAAGAACTTCCTCTATGGTAAAATCAGTAGACTCCATATCCAGATGACCTGCGTCAATTTTGGAAAAATCTAGGATATCATTGATAATTCTGAGTAAAGAGGTGGCAGAGTTATGTGTCTTGGTAACGTAATCTTTTTGTCTTGTGGTCAAACGAGTTTGTAAGCATAGATGACTTAGTCCTATAATAGCGTTCATTGGTGTGCGTATTTCGTGACTCATATTGGCCAAAAAATCACTTTTAGCTTTAGTAGCTGCTTGCGACTTTTCCAGAGCCAAAGCTAAATCTGCTTCCAAGCGTTTGCCCTGGGAAATATCAGTCCTAATAGAGAAATAGCGGAACGGTTTGCCTTGTTCATCTAAAAATGGAACCAATGTAGCTCGAACCCAATAATCTCCTCCATCTTTTTTGAAATTTCTTACCTCTCCATGCCACACCTCTCCATTGCTAATAGTTTTCCACATATCCTTGTAAAACTCTTTAGAATGCTCATCAGATTTAATTAACCGATGATTTTTACCCAATAGCTCTTCACGTGTGTACCCGCTTATTTTACAAAACTTGTCGTTCATGTAGATGATATTGCCTTTTACATCAGTAGCACTGACAATGGCATGTTCATCTAGGGCAAGTTTTTGGAAGTTAACCTCATTGAGAGAAGCATTTAGTTCCTGAGTACGTTCTTCAACCCTTTTTTCAAGTTCCAGATGAACTTGTTGAAGTTTCTTGGTTCTAGCATCAAAGGCTTGAGCAAGCACTTCTAGCTCATCGTGTGTACCAACAGGGCTAATTAGTTGATAGTCATCAATCCCCATGTCACCAATTTTTTTACAGAGCAGTAGAATTGGGTTTGCAATGTTTCCACTTACCCATTTTGCAAGTAACATGGAACAAAAAATCAAAAATATTCCAAGAAACAATACTTGGGCCATAATTGACTGGATTACTGATAAATGATCTTTTTCGTTAAATCCAACCTCTAACATTAAGCCCAGTTTTTTGAGGATTGGGTTTTTGTCAGATGGAGCTCTGTTAATTTGTATATACTTTTCGTTTAACTCAATTCCCAAAGAGATAAATTCATCTTTGTTGCTTATAAGTCTATGGGTAAAAGAGCTTTCAGTGGAGAAAATCTCTGTACCTATAGCAGCCAAATCAAAGGCTACAACCACTGCACCTTGTGTTGTGTTGTAGTAAATAATTGGTGAAGCAACAAACAGAGTTTTTTTATCAGATTGTAGGAAAATGCTTTTTTGTCCTCTATCTAAAGCTCTTCGTAAAGGTTTAAAGGTGTTGTAGTCTGGTGTCTTTCCTAAATGAGAAAATACTGGGCTGGCATCAAAATCTACAAGAGAGAAACTTAAAATATTACGTCCAGTGCTGAAATTTTCTACCAGTTTTGGTAGGTACGTATGCCTACCTTGGCTATCTGTTAAGGCATTTATAACGAGGGAGTTTTTTGTTAGACGGTGGGTGTTTTCGATTAAAAATTTTAGCCGTTGTTCTAATCTTGACAGTTCTAAACCTGCTGCTGCATGTAGGTCGAGCCTTTTTTCCTCATCCATAAAATTTTTCAATAAGAAAGCTGAAAAGACCATAAGAATGATGATGGCGATGGTTACAAATATTGAAAATTGCCAAGTCAGACGCTTTTTAATGCTATGTGTCGATTGCATAGTTTGTTGACTCATTATTAATTCTATTTATTTTCCTTAAGAGTTTAGAAGAAACTCTCTCAAGGCTCTTGCAAAATAGGAACAATTCTGCCGTTCTTATTATATTTTGCCATGAAATAATCTGTCTGATCTAAACCATCATGGTTGGAGGTTGAAAAAGCTGGTGAATAAGTTTTTATAAGTCCTTCATATGGCCCTAAATTTTCTAATGCTGTTCTAATTGCAGAAGGATCTACTGATCCAGCTTTTTCTATAGCTAATGCCAGTAAATGGAGTAAATCATAAGCTTGGGCTGTTCCTACAGGTACGGGAATCTCTTTTGAAGTGTCCAGACCATAGTTTTTTATATATAGCTTTGATACTTGATTGGCTTTTTGATTTTTATTGTCAATAAAAGAGAAAGTTTGCGGAAAAACCATGTTCACAGATGATAGAGAATCTTTAGTATCTTCCCAGAAGGAGTTTCCACCTGTAACACCCCAGTGTGAAACAATTGAAATACCGGCTTTTAGTTTATTTATGCCGTTGACAATTTTTACTCCCTCTTTTGGGTTAGAAACTAATATCACTGTAGTTACAGAGCTTTGTTTAAGCTTTCTTAGAGTTGGAAGAAAATCATCCTGCCCTTTGTTAAGCCACTCAACAATAGGAGTGCTAAGCTTTTTTCTATCTATTTCAGTTTTAATTGATTTGTAAAATCCACGACCCCAAACTGAGTTTTCCAACAGTAAAGCGATATTATTTTTTGCTTGTTGTTCCATATTTAAAGCATAATTAAGAAGAAAAGGACCTGCTAAACTGTCGTTAATTGAATTTCTAAATATAGCATTTGGTAGTCTATTTTTTTCGGTGAGAGAGGCAGCAGCTGCCCAAGGAATTAAAAATGGAATACCGGACTGATTAATAATATCTAGTTCAGAGTTTATAATTGAACTATGTAATCCGCCAAAAATTGCAACAATATCTTTTTTCTGGTTAAAAAATTGTATATTTTTCCTACCCCTTGTTGGCATTCCTTGGTGGTCTCGTGCTAATAGAGTTAATTTTTTACCAAGAACTCCTCCATTTTTATTTATTTCTTCAATAGCTAGTTTAATACCGCGTTTAATGGACAGCCCAGCTAGTGAAGCTGCCAGTGAAAGATCAGCATCAAGACCAATTACCATAGAGTTGTCAGAGCTTTTCTTAGCCATGAGTAGCTCTTCTGTTTTTGAAATAATATCTGCTCCTATAATACCTTCAAACTGTCTAGGTAGATGAGAAGTTCTCTTTGCAAACTCTTCTTGTTCTTTTTTGGTTAAAGTGTGTACCTGAACCCCGGCTTCTTTAATTATCTTAAGAAATTGAGCCTCTTTCCGGTCAGTCTCCTGCCTTTGAAACTTGGTTAATTTCTTTCCTGTTTCAATTAAAATTTCTTGAATATTTACAGGTAGAGCATCAAAGGTTTTTTTACTGAAAGACAAAACATAACCCAAATAGGCATGGTTACTTAAAGTCAGATGAGATTGAACTTCATGAAACCCCATGCCAACAATAGCTACAAGTGGGTTCTCCTGACCATCGACCACATGATTAGCTAAGGCTTTTTTAGTTTCATGAAAGTCTATGGCAATAGGATTTGCACCAAAACTTTTAAACTGCTCCATCAACAAACGGCTTTTCATGACTCTAACGTTCATGCCTGTAAAGTCATCTGGTAAATTAATAGGTTTATTAGTTGTAAACTGTTTAAAACCATTGCCCCAAAAAGAGACACCTATTAGTCCTATAGGTTGCAACTTCTTAAGCAATAATTGACCAGGTTCTCCATCTAACATTTCAAACAATGTTTCTTTGTTAGGAAAATAAAATGGTAGATCCGCATACTGCATGGCTGGTATGGAAATGCTGAGTTTGGCTGTGGGGGTTAGGATAATATCCAGCTCTCCCTCTTTAGCCATATCCAGCATTGTATGATCATTGCCTAGCTCTTGGTTAGGGTGAACTGTTATTTTAACTTCGCCGTTGCTTTTTTCTTCTAACTGCCTTGCAAATTTTTCTGCTGCTAAGTGAATAGCACTACTAGAGGAGATATTATGTCCGAACCTTAAATTAATATGTGACTTTTCCTTAGGGTTATTTATAGAAGGTTGAGTTTTTTTTGGGGTAAGAAAATAATATAAAACTACAGTAAGAAATAGCGCAACTGTGAGAACTGTAGCTACTTTTGTCTTAGTTTTTTTTTGTGAGATACTCAATTTCTTATCCTTACAAATTTTTTTGCTAGAACACTGTAGAGTAGGGGTAAGCTTCACTAAAGTGTCATCTTAAAACTCAATTCCAAGGTTTTTAGTGCACTG
>JADGBW010000233.1 GCA_015231305.1 Magnetococcales bacterium
GTGTGCACGATATAACCAGCATTACTCAATGCCCTATCTAAGACAAACCTGATGCTTCTGTCATCATCGGCAACTAAGATGGTTTGTTGTTCTTTATTCATGAGTTAAAAACATGTAGATAAGTCCTGAAAACTGTTTCCCCTGGTTTGCTCTTTACCTCAATCATACCTTCATGTTCATTGATAATTTTTTGTGAAATAGCCAAACCAAGACCTGTACCTTGATGTTTTGAGGTAATAAATGGTAGAAAAATTTTCTGCATCAAAGCAGGTAAAATTCCCGGCCCATTGTCCTTTACTTCCACCACAATAAAATGGCGACGCTGTCCGCGTTCTGAGCGAATACGCGACGACATTCTAGTACTAATAATAACCTCACCCCCATTGCTGTTAGCCTCAATTGCGTTTTGCACTAAATTTAAAAATAGTTGAATTAGCTGGTCCCTATCACCATTTATGTTGGGTAGTGATGGGTCAAAATCGCGAACAGGTATTATGCTTCCGTGGGAGCAGACTTGAATAACATGGTCTAATATTTCATGAATATTCAACTCTTTTTTATTAATTAATTGCTCGTCAGCTAGACCCAACAACTTGTCTAACAACAGGCTTATTCTATCTACCTCTGTACGGATTAACTCCGTACAAGCAATTGCAGACTTGCTTTTAATCTCCATTTCCAAAAGCTGAGCAGCACCTCTTATACCTGCCAGTGGGTTTTTAACTTCATGAGCAACTGCCATTGCCATGTTACCCAGTGAGTCCAAGGTGTCGTTTAAGCGTTGATCATCTTCCAACCCCTCTACAGCCTCTAGGTCTTCCAACTGTAACAACGCACCTGCCATATCACCATTTTCATTTCTAAGTGGTGATGCCATTAATGAAACCGCCACAACCACACCAGGTGCAGGGCTTATTTGAGCATCCCTTAGTCTACAAGGCATTTTAAGGTCATATGCTCTCTGAATTAAATCTAACGCAACAGGATAGCCAGGAAGAAGCTTTTCCAACTCTTCACCAATTATATAGCGGTCAGATTTACCAAAAAGACGTTCTGCTGCAAGGTTCAAATTACGAACGATACCGTTGGTATCCACTACAATTAAACTGCACTCAACAACATCCCATAGGTGATCTTTTGCAAAACAGTCTTTTGTTATACTTCCCATATCTAAGCTGCCCTTAATTGCCGTTGGCTTCTAAAGAACGCCAATGTTTTAGCGAGAGTCGCTTCTGGGTCAGGTGATTGGTTAATCTCTTTGCGAAACTGCGCCCCACCAACCATACCTTTTGTATACCATGCGAGATGTTTGCGAGCCATTCGGTTACCTATTAACTCACCATAAAATTGTATCATAGACTTAAAATGGTTGGTTACTAACTGCTCAAGCTCCATTATATCTGGGGTAAAATTATCTTCACCTGTTGTAAGAAACTCTAAAATCTGCTTAAAAATCCATGGCTTTCCATAACTACCCCTACCAACCATAATACCATCTACTCCACTTCTCTCAAGCATCTCTTTGGCTAATTGAGGTGTGGTTATGTCCCCATTACCAATAACCGGAATAGAGACCGAAGATTTAACCCGACCAATAGCATCCCAGTCAGCAACCCCACGGTACATCTGAGCTTTAGTTCGACCATGCACAGTTACACAGGAAACCCCTAAGGACTCTCCTAAGCGGGCAACAGATACTGAGTTAAGGTTATCTTCATCCCAACCTAAACGAATTTTAATTGTTACAGGAACATCAACAGAAGCTATAACTTCACTTAAAATACGGCCTATTAACTCTTCATCACGTAACAGAGCTGACCCCGCGCCATTTTTAACAATTTTTTTAACTGGGCATCCCATATTAATATCAATAATACGTGCTCCCAATGCCACATTCATCTTTGCAGCTTGGGCCATAACCTCAGGGTCTGACCCTGCTATCTGTACTGCATTTAGCCCCATATTTTCTGGATTTGCTGCAATTTTAAGGCTTTGCGGTGTCTCTCTTATCATGGCTTGTGAGGCGACCATCTCAGAGACTGTCAAAGCTGCTCCATAGTGATGAGCAAGGTTTCTAAATGGTAGGTCTGTTACACCAGCCATAGGAGCAAGAATTAACGGTACTGCACCTAAGCCATTTTTCTTTTGTGAAAAGAGGTTTACAATGGGGTTGTCTATTTGGAGATTTTCAGGTTGCATGGTACTCACTATAGCCAGCGGTATAAAACTTCTGGGTTGACTGCCTAATTTTTAGGCATTTTTAACACAAAGTAAAAATAAAGCAACCAATTATAAAAGCAGTAAGAGAGAAAACATAATAATCATGGTTATTAAAAAATCTCAAAATACACAAGTTCAAAACAGACCCAAACCAGAAAAGGAGCATCAATCTGAGTTTATTACCGGAGCAGTCAACCCCAATGGTTTTCCCCCTGATAACCTACCAGAAACTGCATTTGCTGGTCGCTCTAATGTTGGTAAATCATCTTTACTAAATAGGCTCTTAGTAAGGCGCAATTTAGCCCGTGTAAGTAAAACCCCAGGGCGAACCCGGGAAATTAATTTTTTTCTTGTGGATAAAAAACTCTCTTTTGTCGATCTCCCAGGTTATGGCTACGCCCGGATAGAAAAACTTAAACGCCATGTTTGGGATAAATCCATCAGTGGTTATTTCTCCTCACGGCGCAATTTACGTGGGGTTATATTACTGCTGGACCTTCGAAGAGGTATAACAGATTTAGACAAAGCCCTAATGGAATTATTGGCCCAGCAAGGGATATCATACCTACCAGTAGCGACCAAAATTGACAAACTCCGCGCTAACCCAAGACGACAAGCAATAAAAGAGCTGACTAAAACTATTCAAAGTGCTCCTGGTTTTGCAATTTTACCCATTGTGCCAGTATCAGCCCACACAGGAGAAGGAATGCACCTACTATGGCAGCGGA
>JADGBW010000125.1:0-2874 GCA_015231305.1 Magnetococcales bacterium
CATTTTTTTTGTGACGGTATTGATTACTACGGGCAGCCATCGATTACATCTCCATAACCAAAGGAATTACCACAGGTCTGCGACCTAAACGCTTTTTAAAGAACCTCCGTAACGCCCGTTGTGACAACTCTCGCACTCCAGCCGCCTCATCCTCACGAAAATCCATAGCTTTTGGTCCTACTTGCAAGGCTACTTCAACAGCCTCTTTTGCTTCATCTAATAACTCTTGGCTCTCATCTTCATATACCACACCACGAGTCAACAGCTCTGGGGCTTGCATAACCTCACCACTGGATTTTTCTACAACTAGCACAACAACCACCATGCCATCTTCAGAAAGATAACGTCGATCGCGAAGTACTATATCGCCAACATCCCCAACACCTTTTCCGTCAACAAATACTCGCCCTGAATGGACCTGATCTACTACCTCAATGGTTTGACCATCCAAAACAATTCTGTCGCCATTTTCTGCCACCAAAGTGTTCTCTTTTGCTACTCCCATTTTAATAGCCAAACGTTTATGGCGATGGAGATGCCGAGGCTCACCGTGGATCGGTACAAAAAATTGTGGCCTGGTTAAGGCCAACATTAGCTTTAAATCTTCTTGGGGAGCGTGACCAGATACATGAATTTCTGGTACATTTTTTTCGTGTATTACCTCAGCCCCACTACGAAACAGCATATTTATCAAGGCCCAGATAGTTCTCTCGTTACCAGGAATAAACTTAGAAGAGAAGATAACAACATCACCAGACTGCACAACCACCTCTTTGTGCTCAGCTGCTGCAATACGTACTAAAGATGAGTTTGGCTCACCTTGGCTGCCAGTGGATATTAATACCAACTTATTACGGGGGTAACTGCTAAACTTTTTTATATCAACAATAGTATCTGGAGGTATTTGAAGGTAGCCCAAATCTTTGGCAGCTCGAACATTGTTGATCATAGAGCGACCATTTAAAACAACTTTACGCCCAACTGCGACAGCTACCGATATAATTTGTTGAATTCGCTGAATATTTGAAGAAAAAGTTGCAACAATTAAAAGGCCATCAGCCCTTGGGAACAGCTTCTCAAAAACCGGGGTTATCTCTCTTTCAGAAGTAGTTGCTCCAGGACGAGTGATATTTGTAGAGTCTGATAAAAGAGCCAAAACTCCCTTCTCGCCGTACTGGGCAAAAGTGTGCAGATCTGTAGGCCGATTATCTATGGGTGTATGATCAATTTTAAAATCACCAGTATGTATCACTGTGCCTAGGGGTGTAGTAATAGCTAATGCCGAGGCATCGACAATGGAGTGTGTCACCTGGATAGGGCAGATATTAAATGGACCAAGTTGAAATTTTTCTCGGCTTTTCATGGGTATCATTGTAGCTCTACCCAAAAGATCATGCTCTTTAAACTTTCCTTTTAGCAGGGCCAGTGTCATGTTTGTTCCATAAATTGGCCCTTCTAAATCTGGCCAAATATGTGGTAAAGCTCCAATATGGTCTTCATGTCCATGGGTTAAAACAAAACCGACTATGTCATCCCTATTTTCAGCTAAAAATGTGGTATCAGGAATAATAATATCAATTCCTGGGGTATCATCGTTAGGAAATGTTAATCCGCAATCCACTATTAAATATTTACCAGCATAACCATATACCATAAGGTTCATGCCGATCTCTCCCAACCCACCCAATGGGATAATATTAAGAGTATCTTGCTTAGTATTATTTGTCATAATTCGGCCTCTTCTTCGGCTTCTGCTCGTGCTCGACTTGCCTCAAAACGACGACCAATAAAAATTGAAATTTCATACATAATCATAATAGGAAGAGCCAAAAAAACCTGTGTAAAGGGATCTGGAGGAGTTAAAATTGCCGCAGCAACAAAAGCCAAAACAATATTATATTTTCTTTTTGCCACCAGACCTGCTGAGGAAATTGCCCCAGCTTTAATAAGTAACAACAGACCAACAGGAAGCTCAAATACCAGACCAAAAGCAAAAATCAATTTTATAACTAAGCTGAGGTACTCTTTGAGAGATGGTAACGCCTCAATAGTTGGGGTTACAAAGCCTAAGAAAAATTTAAAAGCTAGAGGAAAAACAAATTGATAGGCCAGTGCTCCACCAAGAAAAAACAGCACCGGTGTAATTATTAAAAAAGGGAGAAATATCTTCTTTTCATGTTTGTAAAGGCCAGGGGCAACAAATAACCAAAACTGCGACAATATAATAGGAAAAGATAAAAACAAGCCAGCAAAAAAAGATACCTTAATATAGGTAAAAAACGCCTCGTGTAGACCTGTATAAATCATTTTTGCATCTGGTCCCAAAACTTTACGTAAGGGTATAACCAGAAAGTTAAACAGCTCCTCAGCAAACCCATAACAAGCTAAAAAGCCTATGAGAATTGCCAATACTGAGATCATTAGCCGATTTCTTAATTCAATAAGATGTTCTACTAATGGGGCTTTTTGGGGTTCACTAGATTCCATTGTCATGGCTTATTGATTACTCGATTCTTTTTTCTTAGGTTCTGCATGTTTAGGAATAGGACCGTAAGGGTCTTCATCCTCATCGATGTCGTCATCATACCCCTTAAAATCTGGGTGGGGACTATCATTATGCTTAGGGTTTTGCAAGTTGGGGTTTACATTCAAATTTTTATCCATCTCTTGTCTAACCTGCATATCAAACTCATCCAGGTTAACAGTATCCCTAACTTCACTCACTAAACGTTGTATATGACGTATGCCTTTAGCTAGACCACGAGCTACCTCTGGTAGTTTGTCTGGCCCAATAACTACTAAGGCAACTATAACAATTACAAATATTTCAACCCAACCCATTCCCAACATAATATGTGCTCTTCTGAATTAAGG
>JADGBW010000125.1:2974-11452 GCA_015231305.1 Magnetococcales bacterium
ACACCTTTCCCCATATCTTTCATCACCTTGGGGAGCTTTCCAGCACCAAAGATAACCAGAACAATGACCAGAATGATGATCAACTCAGTGGCTCCCAATCCAAACATAACGCTAGAACTCCCATCTAATCTTAACATTGACCGAAAAATCGGTACACATTTTTGACCTATAAATAAACCTAGCCATACTACATTAAGCAGATACTTAACGCTAGTTAGGAAATTTATATTTTATCCCCATTCTTCTTATAGATCAATTTTTGCACTATATTGTTATTAGAACAGCTAAAAAGCAGTGATTTTCTACATTCATCTAAATTGTGGGTATAGACTAAGGACAGGAAGGTAAAGAGCTTACTTAATAGTTATAAAGCGGAGGGGCATATAAGCAATATTTACAAAATATAAACAGCTAAGACCTTAGTAGTCGCAAGAACTCTGATGGAAAATTTTTTTTGGCTGGAGTAGAAATTTTTCCTGAGCGGCTAACAGTTTTACAAAAAGATGAGATAATTTCAGCATCTAGGCCGTCTCGCTTGTCAGGATTTTTAAGTACCAGATAAGCCTCTACAAGAGTTTTAAACACCTCTTCTGCACCTGGGTCTCTATTGACATCAGGGTGATATTTTCGAGCTAAATCGCGGAAAGCCATTTGGATTCCTTTGGCTGTAGCGTTCTTTGCCACACCTAGAACCTCGTAATAATCCGTAATTTCTTTTTTATCGCCCATAACTTGCCAATATATACTAAAATGCAGCTAAAAACAAAAAAGGAGCTAGAAGTAATTCTAGCTCCTTTAATTAAACATAATTAGTTTCTTAAACTGCTACTAAGGCAGAAGAGCCTTCTTGGTGCAGAACCAATTTGGCAATTCTCTTGGAGTGTAAATAGATCCTCTTGTAGTTCTCCAGTATATCACTCTGGAAAGTAAATGCAGCCATATCTTTACCAGATACTTTACCACTAGAAAGCAGTTGTTGATGACGCTCTAAAACTAGCTTATCCATACCGTCAACAATATCATCTTCTAGTTTTAATACCAATTTAGCAGCATCAGGACGGTCATGTTCATAGGCTACCAAAGCAGAATGGAAAGCTTTAACAATCATCTCTTGAAAACCATTTAGCGTAGCAATAGCCTCGTCATCAAGATTAACCTGACGAGCAGAACATACTTCAGAAAGATGGTAGAGATGAGTTTCAATAATATCACCAATATTCTCTAATTCAGTAATAGTTGTCATCGCTGCCATAGCTTCATCTGCGCTCTCTTCAGATAGGTTTTCTTGACCTATGCGAGCAAGATATTTGGAAATTTCACCATAAAGGATATCAACTTGATCATCTTTATCACGAACTGAGACCATGTGATCAACATTTCCTTTATATACTCCAGCAGGAATCTCCTTTAGCATAACTTCAACAACTTCACCCATACGGCTAGCTTCACGACGAACCATACTTAAAGCCAAAGGCGCTGTACTCAACATGCCTTCATCAAGATACTTATGCTTGTATGCAGCTTGTATATCACCAGTTCCACCTTTATCTTCTGTTCTAATTGGGACCAGTTTATTTACTACAGCTGCAAACTGATTAACAAATGGAATAGCAATAAGGGTATTGGTAATATTGAAAATAGTGTGAGCATTAGCAATCTGGCGAGGAACCTCAGCAGATAGTTTTGCTGCACCTGTTAGGGCTGTATCTGGAGAGAGAGCAACAACAGCATCTCCCAACTGATCAATAAAGGCTATCCATATAACAACACCGAAGATGTTAAATAGTAAATGGACAACCGCAGCCTGAACCGCTTCTCGACTTTTACCAATACATGCCAACAAAGCAGTAACACAAGTACCAATATTAGCACCAAAGGCAAGAGCGATACCTGCTGGCAGTGTTACAAATCCCTGCCCCGCCATTACGATAACCAAACTAGTGGTTGCCGACGATGACTGTACCAACCCTGTAAATGCCGCAGCCACCAGGATACCCATAACCGGGTTCTCCATAGATTTCATGAGATCCAAAAATGGCTCAAAGCTACGCAGAGGCTTCATAGCTGAACTCATAACGCTCATGCCATAGAAAACAAGACCAAGACCTAACAGGGTCAAACCCCAGTTTTTCAGCTTGTCATCTTTAGCCATGATACTGATCATGAAACCACCAAATACCATCCACAAGGCATATTTGGTTACTTTAAAGGCCACGATCTGAGCTGTAATCGTTGTACCAATATTTGCACCAAATATAACGCCGATAGACTGAGACAGGTTCATTAGGCCAGCAGTTACAAAACCCACCACCAACACCGTCGTAACAGACGATGATTGCACGACGGAAGTAACCAATGCACCAGTGAACACTCCAGCAAAGCGGTTGGTAGTCATTTTAGCCAAGACATCTTTCATCTTGTCACCAGCAACTTTCTTCATTGAATCGGTCATCATATCGAGACCAAAGAGGAAAAGTGCCAAACCACCTAATAATTTCTGAATCAACTTACTCCAGTTGACATCTCCCTTTGCTGAAGCTGCAAAAGCTGCATCAGATGAAAGCAAGAAAAACAAACTCACCCCAAACATTGCCCAAGCAGCTGGGTTCCTTCTAATAAATTTCATCAAATTTTCCATATTTTCTCCTCAAGACGCAAAAAAGATTACCAGCACCATAACTTCTAACATTCATTAATAGATTTAATGAATTTTTGTATTTTCTCAAAGAGATAATAAGGGGGGATTATTTGAAATTTACCTCATATATTTCTTTTTTGTGATATTGATGTTTTTTTTGTGAACTTTCAAGAATTAATATGGTCAAAATCTCTTTTTTTATGTTTTTTCAACATATCAACCAATTTTTTGCATTTTTGATGCTTAAATCTCATTTTCGTAATTATACAACATAAAAATATTTTTAAACTAAATTTAATGCTTCCACAGATTCAGTAATTTGTGCTGTATGTATAGCTTATGGTATTTATGCGGTTGCTTTGAGCAATTGAATTACTAATTCCATGTTGGCGACACGATTATATTGAGTTAAACTGGGTTGGTTTTTTTAGGCCATTGCCTCAGTTATTTTTTTTTTGTTTTATAATAAATTTCAAATAATGGTTAAGTAGCTTCTAAGACATCTTTTTGGAGAGAGTAAAAATTATGGCGGATACAGACGGAAACATCGATTCTCACGACTACTATATAGACACACCACAAACAGCTCCAACATTTCCACTAAAAGGTTGTCAGTCATTGGATTGGGGCATGAAAAACCGCCTAGCCAATATTTTTGATCCTAAAACTGGACGCACAGTTATGCTGGCTGTTGATCACGGCTATTTTATGGGACCCACTACTGGCCTGGAGAGAATTGATGTTACTATCAATCCCCTACTCCCTTATGCCAATACCTTAATGTGTACCCGTGGCATTCTTCGCTCCACCACACCACCAACCTTTAATAAAGGAATTGTTCTACGTGCTAGTGGTGGCCCAAGCATATTAAAAGAGATGTCTAATGAACATATAGCTGTAGATATGGAAGATGCTCTTCGTCTAAATATATCTGCTGTTGCTGTGCAGGTTTTTATCGGTGGTGAATATGAGACCCAATCAGTTAACAACATGACTCGACTTGTTGATGCTGGTAATCGCTATGGCGTTCCTGTGCTTGGCGTAACAGCAGTGGGTAAACAGATGGTACGTGACGCAAAATACATGCGCCTAGCTACAAGAATTTGTGCTGAGTTGGGCTGTAGCTATGTTAAAACCTACTACGTAGAAAAAGACTTTGACACCGTAACTGCTGCCTGCCCTGTACCAATAGTAATTGCTGGTGGCAAAAAACTGCCAGAGCTTGATGCACTAACAATGGCACACAATGCAATTCAACAAGGTGCAGCTGGCGTGGACATGGGTCGTAACATTTTTCAATCAGATGCACCAACTGCTATGATACAAGCAGTTTCTAAAGTAGTTCATGAAGACATGCCACCCAAAGAGGCATTTGAATATTTTGAAACCCTTAAAAATGCCTGATAAATATTTTTTCATATGAATTATTAATGTAACCTAGATTTACCATATTTTCGGTAAATCTAGGTTACTTATACAAGACAATATCTTGTAAAAACTTCTAATATATTGTTTTTCTAAGTGTGTCAACAAACAGAACACACTCAAGATATTTTCTTTTTAAATCAACACCATAAACTGTTTTTGTTTTTAGCTAAATATACACAAAATAGCTTATTATATTTAACTCAGCACTAACTACCATAAAAAAATATTACCAATAGTTAGCACACTGTTTTTAATAGAAAAATCAAAGATACTGTCCTGACTATCGATAAAGGCCAGCAAATAAAATTTACACTCAATTTTTTATTGTTATTTGCTATTTTTTCAAAGCCTTACAGTGTTACCAGTAAATTTCTTACAACATTATCTTTAACTAACTTCTTTTGACATACCGATAAACTTAAATATCCGGCGGGAAGACCGCTGACATACAGTATGCACACAAGGAGATTACAATGAAGGATTTAATGGGAAAGATTGGAACACAAGGAAGTAAGGTTCTACTCTTCGGGATATTGGCAGTAGGACTTACAGCATGTGGTCACGAAGCAGACACTAAGAAAAGTCAATTGCCTAAATATGAAGTTCCATCTAATGCATTAGTTATGCGCGCGCCCCCTCCTTCAGTATATGGGCGCTATGGTAGCGGCGGAGTGCCTATGGCAGTCGTACCTAGTAACTATCCAGGAGCAGTTAGCAATTATCCTAGTGTACCTGGAAACTATGCGGTAGCTCAACCAGATTACTCTACTGGAGAGCATAAGCATCTTAAATCAAGACCTGGATATGAAATGGCGCAACGCTCCTTTTCAGGTCCAAATACAGTAGATGCTTCTCATGCTGGTTACGCATCAACTTCAGCTTCTCATGAAACACGTGCTTATACTCGTGCAGATGGTTCTAGAGTTATTCAACAGGCTCCTATTACTGTTAAACGACCATCAATTGTCGTACAACAGGATCCAATTTGGGTAGGAAACCCACCTAGGAGAGTCTCTCAACCACCTGTGGTTATTCCGCAACCATCATTGCGTTATGATCAGCCAAGTGTGATTGTTCGTCCTCCTCAGGTTGAATTCTCAGCTCCTATAAACCGTACGCCAATGGTTATGCCAGCACCGATGACAGCTATGCCGATTTCACAGCATAGGCATGCACCTGCACCTCAACGTAGTGCTTATAAACATCATGGCCATCATCAGCAAGGCTACACTCAGCATGCGTATAAACAGCAGGGTTATCCACAAGCATCTCAATATCAGCGGAATATTCCTGCTGGTATGAGCAGTGAGCCAAGCCAAGCAGAACCAATGAATGCTCCACAGGAAGTGATTCCAACCCAACCAGGACCAGAAGATTACCTTCCACCAAAATGATCGACTTTGGTAGGTTAGTGTAATTACCGAATCTTGAGTAAGGGGTAAGTAGGCAATGAAGAATTATAAGAGAGTATTTAGTGTCCTAGCACTAGCAGCAACTATTACTTTTGGTGCAGTTACTACTCAAGCTGACCCAAGGCAAGCTGCTTGGGGTGGTCAGCAAGAGAGGATGATTATATATACACAGACAACACCCTATGCACATCCTGTTGATTATTGGTGGCATTTAGATCCATCGGCTACAGGATCATGGGATTATTTTTCACCAGTTAAACATGTAGCACAACCGATACCACTAGCAAGAGGCACAGTGTCTACGTTAGGTACACCGGCACCAAGTGTCAGAAATAGATTCAAACAGAGCAGAAATGTGGTATATTTAAACCCTGTCGCACAGTAAAAGTCGATGCAAATGTTTGGCATTGCAATAACAAGCGGCTATAAACGATGAGAACAAAAAGGGAGTAAACATGAATACAACTGTTAGTAAACGTTTTAAAACGGCCATTCTGGCCAGCGCCGCTTTGATGGCAGCAACAGTAGCTGTCCCTCAACAGGCAAAAGCGGATGCAACTTTTATCGCGACCATGCTTGGTGGTACAGCGCTTTTGGGACTATTGGTTCATGCGAATCAACCAATTTTGTCTCCGCGCTTTCAAAGGTCTAATGCGATTTTGACTCATACTCGCTATAGCCCTATGCCTTCACCTTATGCAGCGGTAGCACCTTATCCATCATATGCTCCAGTTGTTTACGCTTCTGTAGCACCAACTCCAATGTATCAGACACCTTATCGTGTGATGCAACCTGTTCGCTATCAGGTATCTTCACCTAGTGCGGCTCCTCAAAATGGGGTATACCAATCTAGTGCGAACATGAACTACCCAATTCAGCAAAATGTACAACAGCCTGTTCAGCAATCTGTGCAGCAATCTATGATTGACCCAATGCAACAGCCTGCTACAGCGCAGCAGATGTCTTACCAAGCACCAGCTCAATACCAAATGGGTGCAGGTGTGATGCCTCAGCAAATAGCTCAACAAAGACCTCAGCAACCTGCTCAGTACGGAGCTAACTATTCTCAGTACTAATAGGTCTGCACAAGGATTTTAGACTTCCGGCCTTGTTGCCGGAAGTCTATTGTTTATAATCAGGAAATTTTTTTTTAGAATACTAATTAAGGACGATTATCATGGACAGGAAGGGTAATAAATTTTTTAACACCAAGTCCATTTCTGGATTTCTGTTACTCTTGTCTCTACTGCTACTGTCTAACTCCAGCTATGCTGAAACAGGCAACAGAAGAGATGATGGCTATCGTGCACCAGAAAAACACTATTATTACCCTGCTAACGATGCTCCATTTACCTACGAATCAACAGGTAAGTTTGCTAACCAACCTGTGGTAATACCTCACAACGTAAAAAGTTTAAAACGGCAAGACTACTATGAAATTGTAGCACCACCACCAAGACAAGTACCCATGGCGCAATATCCACAGCAACCTATTGGCAGAAATATGGCTCCTGGATATCCACAATATCCACAACTATCACCTGCCGAACAAGCTATGGTACCTCAGTTTCAGATAAACCCGCCTACTCCTAAACAACAGGCAATTAGACCACAATACAAAAGGCCAGCTCCTAGCCAAAGACAGGCTATGCAACACCCACAAACAAGGCCCACAACGCCACCAGGGTACAATGCGCCTGTAAACACACCTCGTACATACTCTCTTCATGTTGGTAGCTTTTTGATTTACTCCCAAGCTGATGCATTGGAAGCAAAAGTTAAAGCTCTTGGCCTAAAACCATATAGAAAAGAGGTTGCGGCAGAGGGAATCCGCTATCTACAACTCAGGGTAGGCCCATTCCGTACTAAAAAAGAGATGAGGAAAGCAGCGTCTCTGTTAAATAGCAATAAAATTAAAAATCGTATTGCTATTCGCTAAACAACTACTTCAATTTCATATTTAAGATAGATAACTTTAAGGTTTTATTTAGATTATTGCACTAATTGTGTAATTACTAAAGAGACCTATTTAGGATATTGGGATTGTTGGACTTTTTAGATATCATAATATATTTAAAAATAACAGCCTCTTATTAACTAAATTTTAAAATAATTTACACCTTTATTCTCAAACGCTATATTTACTTAAGTCTATTATCTATCGTAAAATTTATCATTTATTAATTATAAGTAAATACAATTATTTATGAATACATTTTAAGAGAAAAAAGATATAAACCTGTTCAAAAAACAGGGCAATCTACCTACTTCCACAACTAAAAATTCAAACAAAAACGACATTGGTGCAATAAGAATCTTTGCACTTTACTCTTACAGCATGTAAATTATCGTTTTTTCGTTCCAAATATAGAGGTCAAGATGACTAAAGCTGATATTGTTGATGTGCTGTGTTCCAAACTGGAGCATCCTAGAAAAGAGACTCAAGAGATCATTGAGGCAATGTTTGAAATGATCAAGGTTGAGCTAGAGAAGGGTGAGAGCATCAAGCTCCCTGGGTTTGGCAACTTTGTTGTACGTAGTAAACGGTCACGTGTAGGTCGCAACCCAAAGACCGGAGAAGAGATGGAAATTACAGCACGACAGGTATTGACATTTAAGCCTAGTACAATCCTGCGAAACAGAGTCCAGAACGGCAAAAAATAACTAATCATATTGCAGCTTTTTATTAAATAACTGATAAAAAACAAACAATAGCAGCCACTCCTACATTAATGGATGTGGCTGCTGTTTGTGTTGGTTGTATGTAATAATTTTTGTAATTTAAGCTGACTACAGTTATAAGTATTTTATCAAATGCCCTTTGCCTGAAGAAAACCCTCTCACGCAATAAAATACTTTCATCGTTCACACTTAATGTTAACTGATGAACTCTATGCTTTTTTTGTTATTTTTGCATAAGGAATAATAAAAAATTAATTTTTGTTGGGCCGTTTATTTTTATTAGTTGTCTTGTTTTTGTTCATTTTTTCCTCTCTTAAA